>NZ_JADYWN010000002.1:0-351521 GCF_015864805.1 Pseudoalteromonas sp. NZS127
ATAGTTTACCAGGTGCAGGACCACAATTAGCGCCTCGGTTATTAGCCGCTATGGGGTCAAATCGTGACCGTTATAAGTGCGCTGCTGACATACAAAAATACGCAGGCATTGCCCCTGTTACTGAGCGCAGTGGCAAGAAGGAATGGATACACTGGCGATATTCGTGCACTAAATTTTTAAGGCAAACATTTGTCGAATGGGCAGGATTATCTGTACGTTATTCATTTTGGGCAAAAGCATATTATCGGCAGCAAGAAGCCAAAGGAAAACCCCATAATACCATCATCAGATCATTAGCATTTAAGTGGATAAGAATACTATTTAGGTGCTGGAAAACACATACGCCCTACGATGAATCAACTTACTTAATCGCATTGAAAAGTAAGGGATCACCGCTGTTAAAATTTGCGGTGGAAAGTGAGCTTTAGTGCTTGCTGTCCACCTCAGGGCGTGTTGTTAGATTTTTTTGTTCTTGTGCTGATGCTTTAAATACAGTAATTCCTAATGATGTTAACTTGTTGTCATGATTTATAATTCCTACGCTATGTAGCCCTGTCATTGCCCCTCCGTTAATTGGAAGTAAAGGGTGCATGCCATATTGTTTAGTTTGTTCATATAGTTTATCAAAAGAGAGAATTATACTTTTTGGTGGACTTAAAATAATAAAGTCTAAGCCCATATATTTAGTTATTTCTTGAACTATATGCTGCCGCCCTGGAGAAATTTCATAATATGGACTTAGCTTAATATCTTCGTATAGAGCATCAGGATTACGCTCTTTTAGTAGATAGTCAATAATTGGTTGAAGTGACATTTTAAACTCTTCACTTATACCTCCAGATTCTTTGGCCCTATCTAGAGTATTTATAGCTTTTGATAACTCACGATTAGAAACCGTTTTCTGAGCGAGTTCATTAACTTCATCGGCTTTATTAATTGCCCTCTCAATTTCAATTTGAATAATAGGTGATGGTGTAAATACTTTTGCGGATTTCTTTCGATTACATGTTGCACATGACGGTAACCAATTTCCATAGCCATTAAGGTCAAAATCACTTGGAAGACCAAAATCGTTTAAGACTGAAGACAGTTGATCTTTGTCAGCTAGTAAACTCTCTGGAATTACATGGTCAACTTGCATTGATTTAAGATCAATTGGAGATGTACACATATAACACTTCTCTCCATGTTTGACATAGATCGCTGACCTTTGAGCCGCTGTGAATGAATATTTTCCCATATTTGAATCATGCACCTTAATTTTGGCTATCTTGAAAATATAACAATTTAATAGTGCGCTCATCGCGCATATTTCTGCCGACTTAACGCTCATTTATCTACTTTATATAGTTTTAACAAATTATCTAAGGTATTACTATCACTAAGTTTTCTAAAATTTTCAGATAAATTTAAATGAACCAATATGCGCTCAAGGCTCATTTTCATGAATATGTGTGCAAAGAGCAGTTTAACCAATCAATTAACGACGATATTTAGCCAATCTCAATGAGCGCTTATCGCTCATAGCTGTAAGTCAGATATGAGCTACTTCAACTCAATAATTAATGCGCATTCCAGTATTACTTTGTTTATTAAAGTAGGTGGCTGACTTTGGCACCTTTGATTTTTCATACCTTGTAAGTCAATTTAAATAAAATCTATTTATTCGTGATTTTGCGTAATTATTGGCGCATTTTCAAACTATTAATTTCACAAGTATCAATCCTTTGGTTATGCTACTAAACATTATGAAATTTTATTGCGAAAACGCCTATGTTACCTTTACTTCGTATCTTGTTAATTGAGCAAGACCCTATCATCTTGCAAGAGCTTTCAACAAATCTGTCGAAAACGATCCCTAACTTTGAGCGAAATGATGTTCATATCGACATAATTGAATGTCTTGATTTAAAGCAAGCGTTGGAATATGTAGAGGAAGATGGTGATATTCAAGCTGTGGTTCTCAGTTGGGATGTACACAACAAGGGCGAGAGAACATATAGTCGCTTTATCGAGCAGTTAAAAGGGATCCGTATCGAGTTGCCTGTGTATGTAATCGGCGACGACACGAAAGGGTTAGAAATAGTTAACGAGTCGGGGGAAATTGAGTCTTTCTTTTTTAAAGATGAGGTGATTTCTGACCCAGAAGCTATTTTAGGTTATATGATCAACGACTTCGATGATCGAGGAGAAACCCCATTCTGGACGGCATATCGCCGTTATGTTGGCGAAGCAAACGATTCATGGCACACACCTGGCCATAGCGGCGGTTCTAGCTTTAGAAACTCCCCTTATATCAAAGATTTTTATCAGTTTTATGGCCGTAATGTATTTGTTGGCGACCTGTCGGTTTCAGTCGATTCGTTAGGTTCATTGTCAGACAGTACCAATACCATTGGCCGTGCTCAAGAATCAGCAGCGGCGACGTTTGAAGTTAAGCATACCTATTTCGTTACGAACGGTTCATCTACCTCAAATAAAATCATTTTGCAGACACTGCTACGCAAGGGCGATAAAGTAATCATCGACCGAAATTGTCATAAATCTGTGCACTATGGCATATTGCAATCAGCTAGTTTTCCCATTTATTTATCGAGTATTTTAAATCCTAAATATGGGATCTTCGCACCACCTTCGTTGGCCGACATAAAGCAGGCGATCGAGCAAAATACCGATGCAAAATTGCTGGTTCTCACTGGTTGCACTTACGATGGCCTACTTAGCGATCTGAAACAAGTGGTAGCTTTTGCCCATCAACATGGTATTAAAGTGTTTATCGACGAAGCGTGGTTTGCTTACTCCCTTTTTCATCCCAGCTTACGCTATTATTCTGCCATTCATGCTGGGGCCGACTATATCACCCATTCTGCGCATAAAGTGGTATCGGCGTTTTCTCAAGCGTCTTATATTCATATTAACGATCCAGATTTTGATGCCGATTTCTTTCGAGAAATTTACAGTATTTACGCCAGCACATCGCCGAAGTATCAACTTATAGCGTCGCTTGACGTGTGCCAAAAGCAATTAGAAATGGAAGGCTATAAGCTGCTCAATGCCTTGCTAAAACATGTGGAAGAATTTAAACAACAAATGACCTCGCTCAACCATATTAAAGTGCTTGGTAAGCAAGACTTTATGGAAATATTTCCGCATTTTAGCGGAGACAATATGGGCCATGATCCACTAAAAATTCTCATTGATATTAGTCAATTGCCTTATTCGTTAAAAGATATTCATAAATTCTTGCTGGATGAAATTGGGCTAGAAATAGAAAAATACACTCACAGCACTATCTTGGTTTTACTGACGCTTGGAGGTACGCGTTCGAAGATCATTCGTCTGTACAATGCATTAAAAAAACTCGACAGCGGTAAGGTAAAACTGTCAACATCGACGCGTCGCTCCCGCTTGCCGGAGAATTTACCTGCCATCGACCTAGCGTGTATTCCAAGCGATGCATTTTATGGCGAACGCGAATCTGTGCCTATTAGCAAAAGTAACAACCGCATTTGTGCCGGTTTAGTTACGCCATATCCACCGGGCATCCCACTGTTGGTTCCGGGGCAGCATATAACTGAAGATCATATAGAGTATCTGAAAGAGTTAGCGGGACAAGGATTGACGATTCAGGGAAGCTTCGATGGCGAGATCTATGTTCTTAAAGGCAAGGTTAAGAAGTAAAGCGTCTTTTGGTCATAGTCTTTTTACTGAGCAGCTGTGTCGCTAGGCATTGCTGCTGTATAAAGCGTTATTGAGTTAATTTTTGAATTACTATTTTAATGTTTAGCTGTATTTTATTTAACGAATAAATAGCTTAGCCATAGAAAACGGTGTTATTAGTATTAAAAGGCTCAACAGATCTGTTGAGCCTAACATAACGAGTAACTTACCTTAGCTTACTAACAAGCTATTTTTATGAGCTGTACCGATTTACACAATTTAAATCGTTAAAACATTGCTCTAGTCTTGCGGCCATATGCTGCTCTGTATGACGAAGCCATACGCGAGGGTCATAATATTTTTTATTAGGCTTGTCGTCCCCTTCTGGGTTACCAATTTGCCCTTGTAAATACGCTTGTTTGTCTTGGTAATAGTTTAAAATACCGTTCCAACACGCCCACTGCGTATCTGTATCGATATTCATTTTTACTACGCCGTATGTTAACGACTCTGCAATTTTATCGTACTCAGAGCCACTACCGCCATGAAACACAAAATTGATTGCGTTATGCTCTAAGCCAAATTGTTTTGCTACATAGGCCTGTGAGTCTTTTAATATAGTAGGAGTAAGCACAACATTACCCGGTTTATATACCCCATGAACATTGCCAAATGACGCCGCTATAATAAAGTTTGGACTAATACGACTTAAGCGCTCGTAAGCGTAAGCTACATCTTCTGGCTGGGTATAAAGCGCAGAGCTATCGAGATGAGAGTTATCCACCCCGTCTTCTTCACCACCGGTACATCCTAGTTCAATTTCTAGGGTCATGCCTATTTTTGCCATGCGCGCTAAGTAACGTTCACATATTTCAATATTTTCTTCTAAAGATTCTTCTGAAAGATCGATCATGTGCGAACTAAAAAGCGGCTTGCCAGTAAGTGCAAAATGCTGCTCGCCTTCATCTAATAAACCATCAATCCAAGGTAATAATTTTTTTGAAGCATGATCGGTATGCAGCATAACCGCTACACCATAATGCTTAGCAACAGAATGAACATACTTAGCAGCACTAACCGCGCCAAGTACAGCCCCTTGGTGTTCAGGTAGCGACAAGCCCTTACCACAAAAAAACTGCGCTCCACCATTTGAAAGTTGAATGATAACCGGTGACTTCATTGTTTGCGCGGCTTCAAGAGTTGCATTTATAGACGAGGTACTAACAACGTTAACTGCAGGTAATGCATATTGATTTGTTCGGGCATGCTTATATACCGCACTTACTTCATCGCCAACTATAACGCCGGGTTGAATAGTTGTAGCTAAATAATTCATTATAGGTTCCTTACTGTTTTAAAGCTTTTATACAAGCATCTGTAATTGCTCGCCAGTTTTGTTGCTCTACTCACCCTTTTTAGCAACGCCTGTTACGGCAAAAACTAACAGAGCAAAAAATACAGCCGATAAAAAATCAATACCATCACACAAAGATGGCGGAAAATGTTTTTGCTCATCAAAGCCGTATTTTAACGCCATAATATCACGGTATTAAAAACACCGGGCAATACTGGCACATTACAGTTAACAAGTTCGCTGAGTGATTTTGGTTACGTAGCAGTTATACCTATTAAATCGGTACCCACTGCACATACTTGCTCTAGTATAGCTGTATTTATGACTGTACCTGTACCTACTTTACGCTTCGGCTGGTGTTTTTATTGCTTTTAATACCTCAACTAAGCTTGCGCCTTAGTAGAAACAGAGCAATTAGATTGCTGCACGCTAAATAAATCCCATAGTGAAATTGTTTAAGAGGTTGTGCAACCTAGATGTATTGCAAATCTATATGAAAACCATAGAATGTGCATCAAGACTTACTACTGTTATATTTTCTGGCCTGCGCTGAATACGCAATTATATTTTGAGTCTCAAATTGCAGTGTTTTACTCTGTGTATGGCCAAAGTAGCTGCTAAGCAAACATGCGATATATTATAAAAATGAGTTTCAGCTTACTTTTATAATAAGCGCTATTTTGCGCAGTCTTCGTCATGTTGTAACAGTATTTTTTAAATTTAAAGACAATCCAAGGGTGCTTAAATGCGTTTATTACACACTATGTTACGTGTTGCTGATTTAGAAAAATCAATCGAATTTTATACCAAAGTACTTGGGATGAAAGAGTTACGCCGTGCAGATAACGAAGAATATCGTTATACCTTAGCCTTTGTTGGTTACGGAGACGAAAAAGACAATACGGTATTAGAGCTAACCTATAACTGGGATCAAGACAGTTACGACTTAGGCAATGCTTATGGCCATATAGCCATTGAATTTGATGATATTTACCAAACCTGCGCCGATATTAAAGCAGCCGGTGGTAATGTGAGTCGTGAGCCTGGCCCGGTAAAAGGTGGTACTACTGAAATTGCTTTTGTAAAAGACCCCGATGGCTATGCAATTGAGCTTATTCAGAAAAAAGAAGATATGAGTCGTTTTTAAATTTGTATTAAAGCAAGTAGGTTTAAATTAAAAAGGTGCTTTTAGCACCTTTTTTAGCGCAATTGACTGTCTTTACTGCCTCGGCGATTAAAAGCCCCTACTGTTGCGCTCTTGCCTTCAATTGCTTGCTGGCATGCAACACAATAACGAACACCGGGTAACGCCAATCTACGCGCTTGAGGGATCGCAGCATCACATTCTTCGCACAACTCAGCACTTGAGCCTGAAGCCAAATTACTGCGAGCGTACTGAACAGCATCGTTAACACTTGCGTCTATTTGATCTTGAACTGCACCTTCTCGTGCCCATCCACTTGCCATATATAACCTCCTAATGAGTTGGACGTTTATACTTATAATAGCTATTAACAGCTTTATTGGCACTGAATAGAACAAAAAAGCCGCTTGTAGCGGCTTTTTGTTTTTAATCGATTAATTTTAACAGTTATAAACTGTAATCAATCACCTGCATGCCTAACTTTTCAAGCTCAGGGCGCAAGGTTTTGGCATCACCAACAACTAAATAAATCATCTCTTTAGTGTTTAAATGTTTTTTAGCTAAGGCGTTAACTTCTTCTTTGCTAATATTACTAACAATTTCATTTCTTTCTTTTACAAAGCTAGGTTTTAAATCAAACTCTAATATTTGTGCTAAAAAGCCAAGTTTTGCATTAGGTGTTTCGTATTTAAGCGCATCTTTTTGGTTAATAGCTTTGCGCATAAACATAAGCTCTTGGTCTGTTACACCATTTTGAGCGTAGTTATTAAGCTCGTTGGTAAACTCTGTAATAGACGCAGCAGTAGAATCTGCTCTCACCGCTGCAGAGGCTGTAAAGCCACCTGATGTTTTATCACCCCAAAAATGAGAGCGAGCACCATAAGTGTAGCCTTTATCTTCGCGTAAATTTAGATTGATACGGCTGTTAAACGTGCCACCCAATGCAAAGTTCATTAAGTTAGCTTTAAAAAACTCACCGGTAATATCTTCAACCATGCCACGCTTACCAATACGAATTTCTGATTGCGGTGCGCCAGGCTTATCAACTAAATAAATTACATTTGTTTGTACTTTTGGCTCAGCAAAATTTAAATCAACGCTTGAAGCTTTGCCCTGCCAGTTTGTAAGGGCAGCTTTAATTTTAGGTTCAATTGTTGATTCTTTTAAATCAGAAACAATAATAACTTGGGCACCCTGCGGTTTAAAGTTTGCATTATAAAAAGCTTTAACATCATCGAGCGTAATGGCTTCTATACTTTCAACAGTACCGCTACTTGGTAGTGAAGCTATGTTATTTCCGTATAGTAATTTGCTATACGTATTAGAGGCTAAATAACCTGCATCTTTCATTGAATGTTGGATGTTTTGAATGCTTTGCTTTTTATTACGCTCAAAGTCATCTGCATTAAATGCCGGTTTAAATAACTTTTCTTCTACAAGCTTTAATGTTGCATCTAGATTTTTAGTTAAGCTAGAAACATATACATTTGTATGTGTTTTATCAGCGTATATGCTTACTTGACTACCCAACTTTTCAAGCGCGTTACTCATTTGCTCTGTGGTGTAGTTTTGCGTAGCCTCACTCATTAGCGATGCAGTCATTGACGATAAACCCACTTTACTCGCTTGTTCATTATACAAGCCACCCGGAACTTTAATAAAAATAGCAGTCGTTGGCGTCTCTGTACTTTGAGTACCTAATATTTTAATACCGTTTGCAGTATTAGCTTGCCAAAGTGCAGGAACATCCACAGCAGGATTTGCACCGGCCTCTGGATGAACACTTCGATCAAATGTATCAACTGCTCTTCGTGCCACTAAATCATCAGCTGAAGTGGTCGATGGCCCTCCAAAATCATGCGCTTTAGGAGTAAAGTTGTCTGGGGCAGCTATAAGTTGAGTCTGCCCTTCTGGCACAACACTCATAATAACGGCAGATTTACCTTTGATATATTGATTAAAAACACGCATAACATCAGCTTTTGTAACTTTGTTATAACGTGCAATCTCATCTTTAGCTGAGTTTGGGTTACCTGTAAACGTTTCTGACGCGGCAAGTTGAGAGACTTTTCCTGATACGCTTTGCAGACCAAAAATTGCACCCGATTCTATTTTAGCTTTTACTTTATCTAAATCATCTTGTGTAACACCACGCTCTTCAAATTCAACAAATGAATCACGAATAATTTTTTCCATATCAGCTAACGTTTTTCCTGCTGTAGGATTAGGTAAAGCATAAAGACTAATTGAGCATGCTAACTCTTGGCATGGATGATTTGCACTTGCTTGAACAGCAAGCTGGTTTTTAACTAGGTTTTTGTATAGTAATGAATTGTTCCCCCCACCTAATATTTCTGCAAGTATATCCAGTGGTGCTTCATCTTCAGAGCGAGCGTAAGTCGTTGGAAAACTCATACTTAATAAAGGTAAGTGAACCTTATCTTCCATTGAAATATATCTATCAGCATTTAGTGTTACCGCTGTTTTTTCTACTTTAGGTATTGCAGTGCCTTTTGGAATTGGCGCAAAGTATTTAGTAACCAGTGGTAGTATTTCATTAGCGTTGATGTCGCCACCAATGGTAAGCGTTGCATTATTAGGACCATACCACTTTAAAAAGAATGCTTTTAAGTCATTCACATTTACACGGTTAAGGTCATCCATAAAACCAATTACAGGCCAAGAATACGGATGCCCATCTGGATACATTGCTTGAGCAACACGCTCACCTAAACGACCATAAGGGCGATTATCAACGCGTTGGCCGCGCTCATTTTTTACTGTTTCGCGTTGTACTTCAAATTTTTCTTGGGTTACAGCATCTAGTAAAAAGCCCATTCGATCAGCTTCTAGCCACAACATTTTTTCTAATTGATTTACAGGTACGGTTTCAAAATAATTTGTTCTATCTGAGTTAGTTGTACCATTTAAAGTACCGCCTGCTTCAGATATTATTTTAAAATGTTCCTCATCAGCAACGTTTTCTGAGCCTTGAAACATCATATGCTCAAAAAAGTGAGCAAAGCCTGACTTACCCAACTCTTCGCGAGCAGAACCAACGTGGTATGTTACATCAACGTGTACTAAGGGATCTGAATGATCCTCATGCACAATTACAGTTAAACCGTTATCTAGTTTATATTTTTTATACGGTATGTTGATTTCACCTGCGTTTGATTTCACTGATTCAATAAGTGTAACGCCTGGGATTGATGCTTCTGTAATAATCTTTTTATCAACAGCTTGAGTTGAGCTATTACATGCAGCTAACCCTGATGCAAGTAAAACAGCAAGTGCGATTTTTGTGAGTTTCATTTTTTAGTCCATATTTAAATTAACTCAATGAGTTTAAAGACTAATTAAAAGTACAACAAGGAATATGAAACAATTGTAAGATTGGTTTTGTAACGAAGTGTAAATAGATAGATATAAAAATGAAGTGTGAAATGAGGGTATAAATTTGTAGTTTTATTCTTATAACACTGCACTAGCTTATTAAATAAATTAAGCGGCATTTACAAGATATAATTGTTCTTGATAACGTCATGAATAGAACGTCTGGTATCACACTGCTTTATACAATACTTAAAATAAGTAAGTGGCGTCCCCAAGGGGATTCGAACCCCTGTTACCGCCGTGAAAGGGCGGTGTCCTAGGCCTCTAGACGATGGGGACGCAGAAATTGGTTTGCAAATCATTGATTTGCTATTTCTGTGTAAGATGAGACCGAGCCTGTGAGGCGAATGGCATTATCTTCTCAGAAACATTTTCTGTGTCACTAGGACAACTGAATAGTTTAACTCGATTCAGACGAGCTTTTAATAACACTACCCTACTATAAATAGTAAGTGGCGTCCCCAAGGGGATTCGAACCCCTGTTACCGCCGTGAAAGGGCGGTGTCCTAGGCCTCTAGACGATGGGGACGCAGAAATTGGTTTGCAAATCATTGATTTGCTATTTCTGTGTAAGATGAGACCGAGCCTGTGAGGCGAATGGCATTATCTTCTCAGAAACATTTTCTGTGTCACTAGGACAACTGAATTTTTAGACTCGTTTCAGGCGAGCTTTCTCAATAACACTGCACTGACTATTAAATAGTAAGTGGCGTCCCCAAGGGGATTCGAACCCCTGTTACCGCCGTGAAAGGGCGGTGTCCTAGGCCTCTAGACGATGGGGACGCAGAAATTGGTTTGCAAATCATTGATTTGCTATTTCTGTGTAAGATGAGACCGAGCCTGTGAGGCGAATGGCATTATCTTCTCAGAAACATTTTCTGTGTCACTAGGACAACTGAATTTTTAGACTCGTTTCAGGCGAGCTTTCTTAATAACACTGCACTGACTATTAAATAGTAAGTGGCGTCCCCAAGGGGATTCGAACCCCTGTTACCGCCGTGAAAGGGCGGTGTCCTAGGCCTCTAGACGATGGGGACGCAGAAATTGGTTTGCAAATCATTGATTTGCTATTTCTGTGTAAGATGAGACCGAGCCTGTGAGGCGAATGGCATTATCTTCTCAGAAACATTTTCTGTGTCACTAGGACAACTGAATTTTTAGACTCGTTTCAGGCGAGCTTTCTTAATAACACTGCATTGACTATTAAATAGTAAGTGGCGTCCCCAAGGGGATTCGAACCCCTGTTACCGCCGTGAAAGGGCGGTGTCCTAGGCCTCTAGACGATGGGGACGCAGAAATTGGTTTGCAAATCATTGATTTGCTATTTCTGTGTAAGATGAGACCGAGCCTGTGAGGCGAATGGCATTATCTTCTCAGAAACATTTTCTGTGTCACTAGGACAACTGAATTTTTAGACTCGTTTCAGGCGAGCTTTTAATAACACTACCCTACTATAGATAGTAAGTGGCGTCCCCAAGGGGATTCGAACCCCTGTTACCGCCGTGAAAGGGCGGTGTCCTAGGCCTCTAGACGATGGGGACACATAAATGTATCACTAGGACAATTGATTAGTTTAACTCACATCCTGAGTTTTAAGGTAATTGCGCTTAATACAAGTAAAGACTCGAGCTTTAATTGTGACGCTATTTTCTCGGTAAAACCGCCTTTAACTAATTAAAGCTAAATGGCGTCCCCAAGGGGATTCGAACCCCTGTTACCGCCGTGAAAGGGCGGTGTCCTAGGCCTCTAGACGATGGGGACACAGAAAACTGCTACCCTAGGACAAACACTAATAAGTTGGTGGAGCTATGCGGGATCGAACCGCAGACCTCTTCACTGCCAGCGAAGCGCTCTCCCAGCTGAGCTATAGCCCCAACTTATTTACACACGCTGTGATAAACACGTCGTGTATTGCTTAGTGCGGGGCGCATTCTATGCACCACCCAAAATAAAGTCAACAGTTTTTTGTTCTGCTTTATTTAAATGGTTTATTTTTCAACAAACTGGCTACCAAGCAGGCTAAAAAGGGCAATTTACAGTAAATTAGCCCCTTGAGTGTATTATAAATTATGGCTGGATGATTAGATAACCCCTGCTCTGCTTGTTTTAATTTTTATTGAGCATAGAAAAGGTATACATTTATATGCAAATTCAACTTGGCATATTTAGTTCATCGTTCAATGACGTATCCTTACTTTATGCCTTGGCATAATAACCACTTTACGCACTATTAGATCGCATTGATTTTTTGCGGATTAAAATTGGTTTAATTTAAAGGGGATTTAATCACGGCGTAAATTTATAACTTAAGTGATTACTTTATATAAGCTGCACTTTATGATCAATAAACACACCACAGCAACTAAGTTAAAATAGATTGGCTTATTACTTTCTTGATTTTCGATATTAACTATCTAAGCCTAAACAGATAATACGGCGTTTATTTAAACACTAAGCATTGATTTGTCGATAAAACAAACTCCAAACATTACTTGTTGTTTATAAAACCCCCACTCAGCACATTTTTATCATTCAAGTGTTGACACATTTACAACTCTATCTATAATAGCGCCCCACAACAACGCAGCATTGTATTGTTGTTTAGATGTGGGTGATTAGCTCAGTTGGGAGAGCATCGCCCTTACAAGGCGAGGGTCACTGGTTCAAGTCCAGTATCACCCACCACTTTTTATAAGTGTTCACATCTAAATTTCTATATGAGTAATTAGCTCAGTTAGAAAAAGAGAGCATCTCCGCTACTAATAAGCAACGGCGAAGTTCACTGGTTAAAGTCCAGTACTATTTATTTTAATAGTAGCGTTTTAATTTATATGTGGGTGATTAGCTCAGTTGGGAGAGCATCGCCCTTACAAGGCGAGGGTCACTGGTTCAAGTCCAGTATCACCCACCACATATAAAACCTATGATTATATAATAGTCTCGTTTTAAAATTGTAATATGGGTCGTTAGCTCAGTTGGGAGAGCATCGCCCTTACAAGGCGAGGGTCACTGGTTCAAGTCCAGTACGACCCACCATTTTTAAAATGGTGTATATTACAAAAATCTAAGTGGGTAATTAGCTCAGTTAGAAAAAAGAGAGCATCGCCGCTATTTACAAGTAAAGGCAGTGTTCACTGGTTAAAATCCAGTACTATTTATTTTAATAGTAGCGTTTTAATTTATATGTGGGTGATTAGCTCAGTTGGGAGAGCATCGCCCTTACAAGGCGAGGGTCACTGGTTCAAGTCCAGTATCACCCACCACATATAAAACCTATGATTATATAATAGTCTCGTTTTAAAATTGTAATATGGGTCGTTAGCTCAGTTGGGAGAGCATCGCCCTTACAAGGCGAGGGTCACTGGTTCAAGTCCAGTACGACCCACCATTTTTAAAATGGTGTATATTACAAAAATCTAAGTGGGTAATTAGCTCAGTTAGAAAAAAGAGAGCATCGCCGCTATTTACAAGTAAAGGCAGTGTTCACTGGTTAAAATCCAGTACTATTTATTTTAATAGTAGCGTTTTAATTTATATGTGGGTGATTAGCTCAGTTGGGAGAGCATCGCCCTTACAAGGCGAGGGTCACTGGTTCAAGTCCAGTATCACCCACCACATATAAAACCTATGATTATATAATAGTCGCGTTTTAAAATTTTAATATGGGTCGTTAGCTCAGTTACAAAAAGAGAGCATCACCGCTACTTACAAGTAATGGCGAAGTTCACTGGTTAAAGTCCAGTACTATCTGTATAGGTAGTAGCATGTAATATGGGTCGTTAGCTCAGTTGGGAGAGCATCGCCCTTACAAGGCGAGGGTCACTGGTTCAAGTCCAGTACGACCCACCATTTTTAAAATGGTGTATATTACAAAAATCTAAATGGGTGATTCGCTCAGTTAGAAAAAAGAGAGCATCGCCGCTATTTACAAGTAAAGGCAGTGTTCACTGGTTAAAGTCCAGTGTTAACTATCACCCTTGATAGTTAATAATGTAATTTGGGTGATTAGCTCAGTTGGGAGAGCATCGCCCTTACAAGGCGAGGGTCACTGGTTCAAGTCCAGTATCACCCACCAAATTACAGTTTAAATGTTTAAAGCATTTAATTAAGCGTTATACCTATTTTATATGTGGGTGATTAGCTCAGTTGGGAGAGCATCGCCCTTACAAGGCGAGGGTCACTGGTTCAAGTCCAGTATCACCCACCACATATAAACACTTCTTAATATCTCCATTAAATACTAAAATAATATAAAAGTCCTTTTGGGTAATTAGCTCAGTTGAAAGAAAAAGAGCATCGCCGCCCTTTATAACGAATGGCGAGGGCCGCAGGTATCAAGCTAAGTATTAACCACCACATATAAACACTTCTTAGTATCTCGTAATATCTCTATCAAATACTTAAATAATATATATGTTCTTTTGGGCAATTAGCTCAATTGAAAGAAAAAGAGCATCGCCGCCCTTTATAACGAATGGCGAGGGTCGCAGGTATCAAGTCCAGTATCACCCACCACATATAAACATTTCTTAATATCTCCATAAAATACTTCTTGGTATACCTTAATATCTCCATCAAATACTTAAATAATATATATGTCCTTTTGGGCAATTAGCTCAGTTGAAAAAAAAGAGCATCGCCGCCCTTTATAACGAATGGCGAGGGTCGCAGGTATCAAACTAAGTATCACCCACCACATATAAACATTTCTTAATATCTCCATAAAATACTTCTTGGTATACCTTAATATCTCCATCAAATACTTAAATAATATATATGTCCTTTTGGGCAATTAGCTCAGTTGAAAAAAAAGAGCATCGCCGCCCTTTATAACGAATGGCGAGGGTCGCAGGTATCAAGCTAAGTATTACCCACCACATATGAACATTTCTTAATATCTCCATAAAATACTAAAATAATATATAAGTCCTTTTGGGCAATTAGCTCAATTGAAAGAAAAAGAGCATCGCCGCCCTTTATAACGAATGGCAAGGGTCGCAGGTATCAAGCTAAGTATTACCCACCTCATATAAGCCTGTGAATGCATATTAAGTACTTAATAAAGTTGAGTAATAACCTAAATTCCCTTGTAAGCAGCTAAACTGTTGATTATAGTCTGTGTTAAACGTAATCACTGTTAAGCCAAATGCCAACAAAGATCTATTCAACAGCCAAAATACTTATAGTGGAGGAGCAACCGCTCGCCCAAAGCTATATGAAACAATCGCTAGAAAAGCTTGGCTTTGGACAGTTACGATTTGCAGATCATGCTAACTCGGCAAAAGAGCAGTGTATAAACGAGCAATTTGATTTAATTGTATGCTCATTCAATCTAAATAAGCATCAAGATGGTTATCAGCTTTATGAGGAATTGCGAATAAAGCAGTTAATTAAAAGCTCCACTGGGTTATTTTTATTTCTGCAGAAACAAGTGGCTCGCTTGTACATAGTGTTCTTGAATTACAACCCGATGATTTTTTGGTTAAACCATTTACAGCACAAGAGCTTAAAATACGTATAGAGCGTATTTTAAAACGTAAACGTGATTTACAAACAGTTTACAATTTTATTGATGACGGTAATGATTCCAAAGCACTTAAGTACATAAGTGCAGCATTAAATAAAAACAACAACTACAGCCCTATTTTACTGCGATTAAAAGGTGATGCCCTACTACGCCTTAATCGTAACCAAGAGGCCAAAGACTTTTTTAAGTCGGTACTCGATATCCAAAAATTTGCATGGGCTAAAGTAGGTTTAGTAGAAGCACTGATAGAAAATAATGAACATATTTTAGCCCAGCGCATGCTTAAAACCATGTTAGAGCGCAACGAAACTCGTTTAATCGCGCTTGATTTATTAGGTCGTTTAGAAATAAAACTTAATCAATTTGAGCTCGCACAAGAGTTTTTAAGCCAGGCTGCGGATATTGCTCCTCTTAATATTATGCGTCAAAAGTCTTTGAGTAATGTATCGTTAATTAATCACGATTATGAAAAGAGCTATTTAACCCAAAAAGATATTGCAAGCTATGCAAAATACTCAATTCACGATAGCCCAGATATTTATTTAAATGCGGCGCGTGCCGGTATCGACTTTGCGCTAACCACAGATCAAACGGATCAAATACAACGAATTTCTCGCCAAACTAATCAATATATTAATGATTTAAAAAAGCAGTTTCCTAATAATGTAAACCAGGCGCAAATCGATGTATTAAACGCACGCCTACACTACTTAAAAGATGAACACCAAAAAGCTAAGCGACTAATAGAGCAGCTTGATGAAGATGATACACAAATTCGCTCTGTAGACGGCGCACTCGATAAAGCAAAAGCATTTCACGAACTAGGCTTTCATCAAAAAGCTCAAAATTTATTTGCCCAAATAATTACGCATTGTCAGCGTCATCCAAGTGTAAGCGACACAACCTATTTACGTTATATTCAACAACAGCAAAGCGAGCGTCGTGATATTAAAATGGGGCCTAAAGAGTTAAACAACCATGCTGTGAATCAATTTAATAGAGGGCAATTAAATACGGCGCTAGAAGCGTTTACTCAAGCATTTAGGGTAATGCCTCGTAATCAGAGTATCGCACTTAACTTATTGCAATGTTTGTTTGATTCGACCAAACAACAAGGGGGTGATTCGTTTAATATGGGGCTTGCTAAAAAATGCTACGCCTTACTGAGCAAAGCTAAACTACCTGCAGATCAGGCGCAGCGTTTAAATAAAATTTTGCATAAAGCAAAAGATATGCAGCTAGATATTCAAGCCGACTAAACGCGTTAAAGCTTTTTCATTGACGCGGCATTAACGCAGTATCGCAGGCCAGTCGGTAATGGGCCATCAGGAAACACATGACCTAAGTGCGCATCGCACACATTACATACTGCTTCAATACGCTGCATCCCATGAGTGTTATCACTAATATAGGCAACAGCTTCTATTGTTGCGGGTTTTGTAAACGAAGGCCAACCCGTACCGCTATCAAACTTTTCATCTGCGTCAAACAATAAGTTATCGCAACATATACATACATACTTGCCTGGCTCTAACAATGTGCAGCTACCGGAGCTGTGCGGTCGCTCAGTGCCTTTTTTACGAGTAACGTAATAGGTATCTTCAGATAATAACTCTTGCCACTGAGCGTCGGTTTTAATAACCTTTTTCGGCGGCGTTGGATTGCCATTATTGGCAAAATTAATAACATCATTCCACTTCAACATAACAGCCTCTTTAAATGCTTGATTGGTTAATTATTACGTTATTACATTTGCTTAAGATCAACTTAATCAAATGTAATACTTCGTCTTTCTGAATTAGTCAGTATCTGCTGTAAAAAAGCATCTAGCTCTACTTTTGACGCAGGTAAACTAATACTAAATTGCGTTTGCTGGTAGCTGTGTACTAGCAGTTCATTATTGCGGGTTGAAAGGTGCTTAATATTTTTAATTGCTAACCACTGCGGGCCAGATTTTTTATCAAAAAATCCCGCTAAGCTAAACAATACTAAATGTTTTGCATCGCGCTTAATAAAATCATTAACTTGGTTTCGTGTTTTAAACAGTGGGGTTAATCGGTAACAACAAGAGCAAAAAACAAATACCCATAAGACAAATAAAAATATAAACCAAGGCTGCTCTGTAAGCTTTGTAGTTAGCATTAGCACACTAAGCGCCACACCTATAAACAGCACCACCACCGCTATTTTTTTATTTATAGCGTCCACTTTTAATCCTTATTAAGGCGTTTTTCTGCTGCGGCTTTTTCGGTAGGCTCAGGCCAATCATTAAAAAACACTGTTAAATAACGACTTTTAGCTAAGTACCACAGCACCCATAATACAACCACCATTTGAATCGCTAAAAATAACGAAAAATGATAATAGCTATGAGCCGCTTGAATACTTAACCAAGTTAAGTCTATTACCGCACACAAAATAAGAGGCCAGCGCATATAACGCCAAATCTTAGCTAAGCGTTCACTACTTTTATGAGACTCGCGGGGTCGACGCAAACAAAATAAAATAATTGGTACTATGGCTATAGCGCCAATGGCAATAGCAATAAAAAAATCGTTTTTAGATTTAAAAAATATCGACATCAAATCCAATTCTGGGCGTCGGCTTAACCCTGCCACTATCCAAATAAAGTAAGCTCGTAACAATACCAGCACACTTAAATGAAAGGCGATGGGTGTACGGTAACTGCCGTACTTATCCCAGTACTCTGGGCCATAGCGGCTCATAATTGATTTTTCCTATCGGCAATAGTGCCCAATATAAAAAATGCTGCTAACAAGGTAACACCTAACCACTTAGTGCCAAAAAACAATAACGCCTTAATCAGTAGCGGGCTAAGCCACACAACCACAAAACCAAATCCAAAGGCGGTGATCAATACAAAGCACAGCACTCTTACTATAAAATGACGACGTGCAACCAGCCCTTTGGTTAGCTTTATAATATCGCCTGCGTATAAAGACACTAAGCACACCATTATCAGCATAGATAAATTATATAAATAACTATGCAGCCACTGCCCTACGTTAATTAAAAGTGAATTTAATATATTTAATAAATCAGCCATTATGTTGCTCTAATAAATTAATTAAATCTTCTTCTGTCAGTACATCTATACCTAAGTCTTGTGCCTTAGTTAGTTTAGAGCCGGCCTTTTCGCCTGCTACTAACGCATCGGTTTTAGCCGACACACTACCCGACACTTTAGCACCTAACTGTTGCAAACGTGCTTTGGCGTCATTACGGTTTAATGTGTTTAAGGTACCGGTAAGCACATAAACAAGGCCAGCTAATGGCTGCTCTTGCGCTGAAGGTGGAGTAAGTTCAGGCCAATTAATACCTTGCTCTACCAGCGCATTTACAACATCTAAATTATGCTGTTCGGCAAAAAAGCTACGTACATGGGTTGCTACTATTTCGCCCACATCACTTACTTGAGTTAAACTATCAATGCTGGCATTTATTACGTTTTCAAGGGTTAAGAAATGATTAGCTAAATTTTGTGTGGTTGCCTCACCCGCTTCACGAATACCCAATGAGTATAAAAACTTAGCCAAAGTTGTTGCTTTAGCGTCTTGAAGCGCAGTAACCAAATTTTTAGCCGACTTTGGCCCCATACGCTCAAGCGATTCAAAATGTCCTTGCTTTAAAATAAACAAATCTGCAGGGGTTTTAATCAGCTCTCTGTCGACGAGTTGGTCAACAATTTTATCGCCAAGGCCGTCAATATCGAGTGCTTTGCGCGAAGCAAAGTGTTTAATCGCTTGTTTACGTTGCGCCGGGCACACTAAACCACCAGTACAACGCGCTACGGCTTCATCTTCTACTTTTTCTACATGGGAGTCACAAATAGGGCAAGTTACCGGAAACTCAATATCGCGGGCATCATCAGGGCGGCGCTCAAGTACTACTTGCGTTATTTGTGGAATTACGTCCCCTGCACGGCGAATAATTACCGTGTCACCCACTTTTACGCCTAAGCGCGCTATTTCATCGCCATTGTGCAAGGTAGCGTTTGATACAGTAACACCACCAACAAATACCGGCTCTAAGCGTGCAACGGGTGTAATTGCTCCCGTACGCCCCACCTGAAACTCTACATCGAGTAATTTGGTTATTTCTTCTTGGGCCGGAAACTTATAAGCAATAGCCCAACGCGGAGCGCGTGCTACAAAGCCTAAACGCTCTTGTAAGGCTTTTTGATTTATTTTTATTACCACGCCATCTATTTCATATTTAAGCTCGCCACGGCGCGCTAAAATATCAGTATAATAAGCCAGTGCAGCTTGTGGGCCTTCTACTAATTTTGTTTCAGGGCAAAGTGGTAACCCCCAATCAGTCAATTTTTCTAATTGCTGATAATGATCCTCTGCAATGCTACCGTCGGCTACAAGACCTGTGCTGTAGGCATAAAACATCAGTGGGCGTTTAGCCGTAATTTTAGAGTCAAGCTGGCGCAGGCTACCTGCGGCGGCGTTGCGTGGGTTTACAAATACTTTTTCACCACGTTTTTCAGCTTCAATGTTAAACTTTTCAAAGCCTGCATTATCCATAAACACTTCGCCGCGCACTTCTAGTTCAGCAGGATAATCGCTACCTCGTAATTTAAGTGGCACATTACGAATTGTTTTAACGTTTTGAGTTACATTTTCTCCCGTCAACCCATCACCTCGGGTCGCGGCTTGCACTAGTACGCCATCACGATAAATAATCGACACAGCTAAGCCATCTAGTTTTGGCTCACAACAAAAAGTAAGCTCTTCGGTACTCATTAAACGCTCTTTTATACGGCGATTAAAGGCAATAAACTCATCTTCGCTAAAGGCGTTATCAAGCGATAACATAGGCACTTGGTGCGCTACTTGCTCAAATTTACTTAGCGCAGCACCGCCCACTTTTTGGGTTGGTGAGTCGGCAGTTATTAATTCTGGGTGCTGAGTTTCTAGTGCGCTGAGTTGTTGTAATAAACGGTCGTATTCAGCATCAGGAATACTGGGGGTATCAAGTACATAATAATTGTAACTGTGCTGTTCAAGCGTACTACGAAGATGGTTTATTTGCTCACTAATGCTGCTTGCCATTTTGACCTCAAAAAACATAAAAAAAGCCACTTTGACGAGTCAACGCCCAGTGGCTTATAAAAATTTAACCTATTGCGTTAATTACGCAGAAAATGCACGTACCTGTTCAACATATTGACGAACGCGATCTACGGTCATTTCTTCACGCTGCGCATCTAAAATTTGCGCACCAAATTCGTCGCTAAGCTTTTTAGCTGCACTGTGCAGCATATTAAATGCTGCTAAGCCATCACCTTCACACGGTAAGGTCATAAATAAGCTAACGCCTGCGGTACTAAATTGTTCCATATTATCAATATCGAAGGTACCTGGGTTATACATATTTACTAGTCTAAATAATACCGGGCCCTGGCCTGCTGGATCTAAATGACGATTAAAAAAGCCTTCCTCTGAGTATTTAAACCCTAAGGTGTTTACCGCGGGCAATAATTTACTGCCTTGCATGCTCATTCCATCTGGCATTTGAATATGCACAATCACAAAGTCTGAAACCTCTGCAGGCTCTTCGCTTGGCTCAAGGTCATGCTCTGCCTCAATTACACTAAGGTCATCTTCAATTGGCACTTCTGGCACGCTAGTATCTATTTGCGGCTCGTTGGCATCAAAATTTAGTTCACCAAATTGTGGTTCTTCTTGCTCAAAGGCAACGCTCTGTGCGGGCTCTGCACTTGGCGAATGAGAGTGAGCTGTGTGTTGTGGTTCGACCCGCTCGTTAGCAGGTATTTCTGGGTTGTCTTTTTTTCGCACTGACCATAAACCGTGTACTAATAAGCCACCTATGACAAATACACTGATCACGATTAAAACCCATCTTAATTCTTCGGCCATCCCCTCACCTTTTTTATTTTATATGCCTAAACCTGTGTATTAGTTAAAACCTAATACGTTTAATTTAACTATGCCTGTGCAAGTTGCACAGCTTGTTCAATATCTACTGCCACTACGCGCGACACACCTGGCTCAGCCATGGTAACACCTGTTAATCTACCAGCCATTTCCATCGCAATTTTATTATGACTAATATAAATAAACTGCACCGATTGTGACATTTCTTCAACCAAACGGCAAAAACGTACCACGTTGGCATCATCTAGCGGTGCATCTACTTCATCCAGCATACAGAATGGAGCTGGATTGAGCCTGAATATAGAAAACACTAATGATAATGCGCTCAGCGCTTTTTCTCCACCACTTAACAAATGAATTGTTGAATTTTTTTTACCTGGTGGTCGTGCCATTATACTAACACCACTTTCGAGTAAATCGTCACTGGTTAATTCTAAATAAGCACTTCCACCACCAAAAACCTTTGGAAATAGCTTTGCAAAGTCTTGGTTAACTTGATCAAAGGTCGCTTTAAAGCGAGTTTTGGTTTCTATATCAATTTTACGAATAGCCCCTTCTAGGGTACTCAGCGCTTTTGTTAAGTCATCTAATTGATTATCAAGATATTCGCTGCGCGCTTTGGCTTGATCAAACTCATCAATAGCGGCTAAATTTACCGCCCCTAAGCGCTCCAACTGATTAACAATATCTGCGAGTTTATTTTGTGCTGTGCTTATAATGAGTGTTTCTGGTAACTCATCAAGCACCTGCTTTAGGTTTTGCTTTAACTCTTCTAGCGGTTCAAGCGCCAACTGTGCTTTTATTAATAAACTTTGCTCTTCTATGCTTAATTTTTGATGCTGCTCTTGTAGCGCCACCAGCTCACCTTGTGAACTTTTAAGACTCGCTTGCTTCGTGCTTAAGCTCTCTTTTGCTTGGTTTAATTTATTTTGTAATGTGTTTAAGTTTTTCTCGCCTTGCGCATGCTGTTTAAGTAACTGGGCTATTTTTTCAAGTAGTTCTTGCTCGGGTATTAGCAGCTGGGTTAATTGATCGTGTAATTCTTTTGCACCCTGCTCTGCACTTAAATGCGCTTGCTCTGCATGGCTTAGTTTAGCTTGGCTTAATTGCCACTCGCTACGTGACTGTTGCTCTGCAAGCGTTGCTTGATGAGCTTGCGTTTTATATTGCTCAAGCCTAGCTAATACTTGGCTATAATTTGTATCACTGTGGGTGCGCTTGTTATTTGCAGTAGCAAGATCACTGCTTAAACTTAACTGTTGCTGCTTAAGTGTTTCAAACTGCACTGTTTGATCTTTAAGCACCCCTTTTATTTGTGCTAACTGCATAACTAATTGCTGTTGTTGCGTTTGGTACTGTTGCAATTGCTGCTGGTACTGCGCTACTTGCTCTTTTAACATATCGTTGCGCGTACTCGCTACGGCAATATTTTGAGCCAGCTGATGTATGGTTTCTTTAAGTTCACTTTGCTGCGTACTAAGCTCACTTTGCAGTGCTTTTTGCTGCTCAAGTACTTGGGCTGCGAGTTGTAACTCACCCTCTACATTTTTTAGCTGCGCTGTTTTAAGCTGCAATTGCTTGTGCTTTACCAGTAATGAGTTTTCAGCATTTCGATCTGAGCTTATATGCCAGTTCCGACCATGCAAAGCGGCGGTTTCATCCATTACAGCAATATAAAAATTATCCTCTAATGCTTTAAGTTCACCGCTTTTACTATAAGCAATACGGCTCAATACTTCAGGGTAAACCCCCTGAGTTATAAATGCCGCTAAGCTATTTTTTACATTTGCCTGATTGCTTTTTGTTGATTCGTTATGCCACACACTATTATTTGCCGACTGCTCACTTACATTTAAATGCTCAAGCGATTTAAGTGCCTGTTCAATACAGTGCTCAAACCCGTCTTTAACCTTTAATTGGTTAAATAAGGTGTTGTGGTGCTCGCTCTCATTATCTAGCCCTAATGTACTGCTTAGTCCTGCGATACTGGCTTTTAGCTCGTTAGCTTGCTGGCTAAGTTGCTTATATTGCTGCTCGGCATTGTTTAACTGCGAACTTTGCTCTAAAAGCAGCATTTGGCCTTTACTGTGCGCCGTTTGCTTAGTTGCTAATTCTTGAGTAAGCACTTGCCTTTGTTGTTTTTGAGAAGCTAACTGCTGTTCAACATCGCTACTTTTTAGGTGTGTAATTTGCTTATTTAACTGCTCACTTTGTTCATTAACGTGTTTGCTTTGCTGCTGAGTTTGCTCAATATTATTTGCTTGCATCTGCAACTTATTATTAAGTTGCTGCAGTTGCTCGCTAAGCGATTGCCAATCCTCAGTGTGTTGCTGCTTTAGCTCTAAAGCACTCTCAAGCTCTTGGCTTAACTCACTTACTTGCTCGTTGCGCATTAAGTTGTTTTCTATTGCCTGCTGCAAAGCGTGTTCTAGTTGTTCGCACACTGTTTGCTGCTGCGTTTTAAGCTCTAAACTATGCGTTTGGCGCTGCTGTAGTTTAATCTGATTTTGTTTAAGCGTTTGAATTTGTTGCTTTATGCTTATTTGTTGTTGCTCAGATCGCGTAAGCTCAGTGTGTATTACATGTTGTTGCTGTTGCGCATCACTTACGCTTTCTTGCGAGGCTTGTACTTGGGTTTCTAAGCTTGCAAGTACGTCGTCGTGACCAGAATGAGCCGTTTTAAAAAACGTAACTTGCTCATTTAATTTATTTATTTGTTGGCTTTTTTCGAGTTGTTGTTGGTGTAGTTTTTGCCATTTTAAAACGGCAATTTGCCCTTTTAACGTTCGCTCTTGCGCTTTTAACTCGCGGTATTTTTTAGCATCAACCGACTGCACCGCTAACTTAGTAAGTTGACTTTGTAACTCTTTGCGTACATCGAGTAAGCGCTCTAAGTTTTCACGGGTGCTTTTTATTCGAGTTTGCGTTTCGCGGCGGCGCTCTTTGTATTTAGATACCCCGGCGGCTTCTTCTAAAAACACCCTAAGTTCTTGCGGTTTACTCTCTATTAAGCGCGAGATCATGCCTTGCTCAATAATTGCGTAACTACGTGGGCCAAGGCCTGTGCCCAAAAATATATCGGTAATATCGCGTTTGCGGCATTTACTGCCATTTAAAAAATACAACGACTGACCATCGCGAGTAACTAAACGCTTTATAGCAATTTGATTACGATCGGCAAAGGTATTAGGAAAGTCGCCTTTGTCGTTATCAAAAGTAAGCTCTACCGAGGCCTGCGAAATAGCTTTACGATTAGTTGAGCCATTAAAAATAACATCGGCCATGGCGTCGCCACGTAAATTTTTAGCCGAGCTTTCGCCAAGCACCCAGCGCACTGCATCAATAACATTAGACTTGCCGCAGCCATTAGGGCCTACAACACAGGTCATTTGATCAGGAAATGGAATTTTAGTTGGCTCTACAAACGATTTAAAGCCTGCCAATTTTATAGTGCTTAAGCGCATCTTTTTGTTATTACCGAATATTATTGGTTATAAACATTAACCTTGCTTTAGTTTTAAGCTTGGCGTTTAAAATTATCTAAAATAATACCGGTTGCCATAGCCACGTTCAGCGACTCAGCCTGACCAAAAGCCGGTATGGTTATTTTATCAGTTACTAATTTGGCACACGCTTCGCGTATACCGTGCGACTCACTGCCCATTAATAACACGCCTGAACCTGTAAATTGGGTGTTGTGCACATTTTCCCCGTCTAAAAAGGCACCATAAATTGGTAATTTTAATGTGGCTAAATGCGCAGGTAAATCGACTTGGCTTACCGACACTCTTACAAACGAACCCATAGTGGCACTAATTGTTTTAGGGTTGTATGCATCGGCGCTATCTGTACTGGTTACAATATGTTTAATACCGTACCAATCAGCAACTCTAATAATAGTGCCTAAATTGCCCGGATCAGATACGCCATCAAGTGCTAATATTAAGCCACTGGTTTGTAATTGTGCTGCTTGTGGCATATTTACAATAGCAATGGCGGCATTGTTACTAACCAGCGTACTTGCTTTTGTTAGCAGCTCTTCCTCGGCGCAAATAAAATTAATACCCAGATACTGTGCTTGATAGGTATTTATAAATGCCTCGGTAGCAAATATATCAACCGCCTTTAATGGGCTGTTTAATAACTCAAGTACGTTTTTTTCACCTTGTACAAGGTATTGATTAAATTGCTTGCGGTACTTTTTTTGGCCAAGTTGGCGAATAAGTTTGAGTTGGTTTTTTGAAATCATAACAGCCCCATAAAATGATGCGCACAGTATAGCAGATCTCATACCTACTTCTGAACTCGAAAAATAGCTAAAGTAGTGAGTTTGGGGTCTTAATACTATTGGCGCTGCGCTCAAAGGTTAAGTTAATCCGCATAAACATTCCTTGTATTGCCTCAACCTGCTGCGACTCTCCTAATATACACACTAACTCTTGATATAACGCGTCGCATGCATGTTTAAACCGCTGATCAACTTGACCTTTACTTGCCAGCAAAAATGCATCGGCAAGAGCATGCTGCCACAGTGTAAAATATTTTAGATCTTTACCTGCTACGTTTTCGCACACAGAGCGTAATCGCACTGCTGCGTGGCCTAAATTTAATGCGGTTAATGCCAAGTCAGTAATAGCGCGAGACTGCGAACCTTGGTCGTAATGAGTGAGTCGTAATAATCGGTCGGCCATCCGCTGGTTATACCAAACAATAGGCGCACTGTGTTTATTAATATCGAGCAGGTCTTGATGGGTTGCTTTAAAAATTCTATGCACTAATAACTGGGCGCTTGGCCCTGTAATTAAATGAAAAACCCAAAATAAAATAGCTACCCCAGTAAAAATAGCCATTGCCGCACTCAGCGTATAATCAATTGAAAATGCTCGGCTCATATCGGTACTTGGGCTCACCAAAATAGAAAACGGTATACAAAAGCCTAATCCGTAAGGCAGGGTTTCTCTATCGGCAAGTAATAATAAACCAATAAAGTAAGGACCAGCTAATACCAATATGAGTATTTCTAATTGCCCACCACTGTAGGCTAATAAGTTAAGTGCATAAAAAATACTGACAAAACTAGCAACCACAACTCCAATCATTATCCGCTTTAACACCACACGCAAAACAATGAGTGGAAAACGCGCTAACATAATTGAAAATATCACCGGTAAAATCATAATCATTATTGCTGCCGGCGATCCTGTGCTTACCCAAATACACGCGCCAATAAAAAACACCATAACGGTGCGAAACCCAACAATTATTGCCGCTAACGGATCACGGTAAGTTACTGTGCTAGGTGCATTTAGCAGCCTTGTATCGCGCTCTTCAAGGGCGCGATAAGCACGCAGCAGCACTGTTAACTCTGTGGCTATATCAACACTAACATTGAGCATATGCGATTCAAAGGGCAGCTCACTGCTATTATTCGCACGATATTCGGTTAACTCTCGGCGCAAGTTTTTTACTTGTTCTATGCAATCATCAACACTGTTTGCTTGCGCTATATTTGCTAAAATCTGTTTGAGCTGAGTAAATAATTGAGTCAGTAACGGGCTCATCAATTTTGTATGGCTACGTTGTAAACGGCCAAATATTTGAATTAACGCCAGTAAAGATAATACTTTTTGCGACAGTTGATTTGCTGCACGAGCGCGCCCAGGACCTTTAGGGCCTTCGTAACGCACCGCGCTAGAATCTTCGTTAACTGCGCCTAAGGTTGCCAAAATGCCATCTATTTGCTGGTGTCGTTCTTCGTGCGAGCCTTGTATGTTTAGCTCAGTAACTAGGTAATTAAGGGTTTGGTTTATTAATGACTTTGCCTGAATTTGCAGCCCATTCTTCACTTTTACTGGCCAAAATAAATGGCTCACAATGCCGGCGCAAATTGAGCCAATTATAATTTCGCTCATACGCGATTGGGCAATACTAAATACAGCTTGGCTACTTACGGTGGTAGGGCTTGCTATTACCAGTAACACTATAATTTCGGCGGTAACCGCCGCCATAGCAAACCCATAAATAAAATTTGTTTGCCTAACCAAAGCCGATAACGTTGAGTTAATACCCAGCCACAACCCCAGTATGCCCAGTGCTAAGTAAGGGTAAGATATGAGCTGCGTTAATAGTAATATGCCAAACAAGCCGCCTATAACAGTGCCTACTATTTGGCACAGAGCTTTTTCGGCCACTAAGCCACTCTCTGGGCGTATTTGTAAAAACACCGCTGAAACTAAAGCCCAGTAAGGGCGATCTAAATTAAGAAACAAAGCAACTGTAAGCGCCATTGCCATAGCAATTACGCCTTTTAGTGCAAAAATAACAGCCTGCTTTTTAGGTAAAAACAGGTTACGCAGCACAGCCTCCATTAGCGCTCAACAAGTCGAATAGTTGCGGTCATTCCGGCACTAAGCTGAGTATCTGCAGGAAACGCGTCTAATTTAATATCCACCGGAATGCGCTGCGATAAGCGTACCCAGTTAAAGGTTTGCTGAACTTGTGGTAAACGCTGGCCATTACTTTGCGTATTAGTATTAGCAATTGCTTTCCCTATACTCATTACCTGACCAGTTAAAGGTTTACCACCACTTAACAAAGCTACATTTGCGTGTTGCTTTAAATGAATAAGAGGGATTTTGGTTTCTTCAAAGTATCCGGTTACATAAAAAGAGTCAGCTTGTACAATGGCAAATACCGACACGCCTTGAGCAACATAATTGCCTTGGCGTAAATCTAAGTTAATTATGTAACCCGACACAGGTGCAACAACTTGGGTTCTATCAAGGTTTAACTGCGCTACTGCTTGTTCTGTTTTAGCGAGTTCATAGTTTGCTTTTGCTATTTTTGTATTAATTCGCGTTGCTTCTAAACTTTCTTCACTAATTGCTTGTTGGCTGTTTAATGCTATTCGACGCTCGTATTTATGCTTAGCAAGCTCCCAGGTATATAATGCATTTTCGGTACTGGCTTTACTGCGCTCTAGCGCTGCCTGATAACGCTTAGCATCAACACTAAAAAGCAGATCCCCTTGCTTTACACTTTGCCCGTCAATCATGTTTAAATGAGTTACCCAACCAGACACATCTGGCGCTACCGTAACTATATTGGCTCTAATGCGGCCATCGCGGGTCCATGGTGTATGCATGTAATCATTCCATACCCAACGCCCTGCAAATACGGCCATAAAAATAACCAGTACTGTAACTAAAATACGTAAATATTTGGCCATTAAATTATTCTTCCACTTAATAAATATACGGTTAATGCTAAGTAACATACAAATAAAGACACCTCAAACCAGGCAACCCGCCAAATGCGATCGTGCCAATCTAAACGGTGCAAAATAAAACGACTCAGCGCTGTTAATAAAAATGCTATGGGAAAATAAACAACCAAAGGACTAAATTCTAGCCCTCCTAAAACAACAGCCTGAAGCATAAAAAAGGTATCCTATTTTAGTTTTTATAAGTGGATAATTAAGCTCAGTATAGACTGAGCCTGACGAGCTTATAATAGAATGATATGTAAATAACCTAAATTCAGGTTAAATAACACCAAATTACTGCATAACGGTATTAAATAAACACGACTAAAAAATTATACTACTTTTATGGGGCGCAAAAAAATAGGGCACGCTTTAAGGGTGCCCTATTTATTAGTATTTTCTTTAGTTTAATTTAGTTTAATACTTATTTTTATATGTCCATAAGTGCAAAAGCTCATGCGCAATGGTTGCTGCAGCAATGGCGGTTACTTCACTTTGATCATACGCTGGCGATACTTCTACTACATCCATACCTACCATATTAATGCCTTTTAAAGCACGTAATATTTTAAGTACTTTGTCTGATGTTAAACCACCACACACGGGAGTGCCTGTACCAGGTGCAAACGCAGGATCAAGGCAATCAATATCAAAGGTTAAATAAACCGGTAAATCACCTACTCGCGCAATTATTTGCGCAGCAATATCGTTTGCCGATAAATCGTTGGCTTGCATGGCATCAATCACTGCAAACCCATGCTTGCTTTGATCAAAGTCGGTGCGAATACCAATTTGAATACTGTGCTCTAAATCAATTAACCCTTCCATTGGTGCATGATAAAACATGGTACCGTGGTCGTAGCGTGAGCCATTACTGTAAGTATCTGTGTGCGCATCAAAGTGCACCAAAGCCATTTTGCCATGTTGTTTTTCATGCGCACGTAGCAATGGTAAAGTCACAAAATGATCGCCACCTAGCCCTAACAAGGTTTTACCTTGGCTTAATATTTTACTCGCGGCTTGTTCAAGCTGCGCCGTAAAATACTCTGCGTCGCCTACCGGATAAGTAAAGTCTCCAGCATCGGCCACTTTTAAATGCTCAAATAATGGAAACGTCCATGGATACTTAGTGCCTTCCCACGCTAAATGCACCGATGCACGACGAATCGCGTCTGGGCCTAAACGTGCACCTGGGCGGCCCGAGGTCGCCATATCAAATGGTAAACCAAGCACTACTACATCAGCGTCAATCGCGGTAATATTTTGCACCATAGGACAACGTAAAAAGGTCATCCCATTGGAATACAATGAGTGATCTGGATGATCAAACAAAGTCGACATACTTATAGCTCTTCTAAATAAGTGTAGCCATCAAGGCCATTTTGCAATTCGTCTAAAACGCTTTGCTGTTCGTGTTCTGCAATTTTGCTACTTACCAACTGCTGATACGACTGCTGAAAACTCTCAACGTCTAAATGCACGTAACGCATCATATCGGCTACTGTATCGCCTTGGTTTATTTCGGTAATGTTGGCTACGCCGTGCTCATCCATATTCACCATAGCGCTGTGCGTATCGCCAAATAAATTATGCATATCACCTAATATTTCTTGATAAGCACCCACCAAGAAAAACCCCATTAAATATGGTTTATCTGCACTAAACTCAGGTACTGGTAGTGTACTTTCAATGCCTTGACCATCAACATAATGGTTGAGTGCACCGTCAGAATCACAAGTAATATCCAGTAATACTGCACGTTTTTTTGGCGCTTCGGTTAAGCCACTTAATGGCAACACCGGAAACACCTGATCAATTCCCCACGCATCTGGCAGTGATTGAAACAACGAGAAATTTACAAAAAACTTATCGGCTAAACGTGCATTAAGCTCGTCAATTATTGGCCGATGAAAGCGGTTTTTGTTGTCCATGTGCTTATTAAGCTCATAACACACGCGTAAATTTGTTTGCTCAGCCCACGCACGCTGGGTTAAGTTTAGTAACCCCATTGCAAACTGATTATGTGCTTCGGCTAAATCGCCTTGGCTATCGTGATAAATCTCAATTAATGCACGGTCATCAGTTAATACATGCAATTGCTGCCACGACATCCACATATTTTTAAGTAACTGCGGGGCATCATCAGCCGGTGCTTCAATTTCTTCAGGTGTATAACTTTCAGTACCAATCACATTTGAAATAAGCACAGCATGGTGCGCGGTTAATGCCCGCCCCGACTCCGAAATAATAGTTGGAAACGGCTGTTCATACTGCTTACAAATGTCGCCTATGGTGTACACAATATTGTTAGCGTATTCAGCTAAGCTATAGTTCATTGAGTTATGTGACTGGCTACGAGTACCATCGTAGTCAACAGCTAAACCACCGCCCACATCAAGACACTCAATTTTTGCACCTAGTTTACGTAACTCGCAGTAAAAACGTGCTGCTTCGCTTACACCTAAACGTACATCACGAATATTCGCCATTTGCGAACCTAAGTGAAAATGCACCAACTGGACTAAATCAAGTTGATCCGATTCTTTCAAACGATTAACCACATGCAAAACTTGTGATGCCGATAAACCAAATTTTGATTTTTCGCCGCCACTTGCTTGCCATTTACCTTTACCTTGCGATGCCAAGCGCACGCGAATACCAATGCGTGGCTTTACATTTAATTCTTTAGCTTGGCTAAGAACCATGTCGAGTTCAGAGAGCTTTTCAAGCACTATGTATACTTTATGGCCTAGCTTTTCGCCTATTAGCGCTAAGCGTACATATTCTTTGTCTTTGTAACCGTTACATACAATCACCGCACTGGTTTTTTCAGCCAATGCAAGTACGGTTAATAACTCTGGTTTGCTACCTGCTTCTAAACCTAGTTGTTTTTTTTCTAGTTGTGCTTGGCTGGCAACAATTTCTTCAACCACTTCACGCTGTTGGTTTACTTTAATTGGGTAAACTAATAAATAATCTTTAGGGTAGCCGTAATCTGCAATCGCGGTATTAAATGCAGCACATAAGCTGTGCACACGATGATGTAATATTTGCGGAAAACGTACTAATGCAGGCAAACTTAAGCCTTTATCTTCTAGTTGCTTAGCAATGTCCGTCAGTGCAATAGTTTGCTCTGGCGCATCGGCTTTAGGGGCAACATATACATCACCTTGTTCATTAATACCAAAAAAACCTTGGCTCCAATGACGAACATTGTAGCTCGTACGAGCTTGTTCTAGTGATGTTGTTTCTTTCATTTATCTTTCTCTTTTATTTAGAAATGCCGAACTGGCTAATTGCGCGCATTAAAAGAAAAATAGCGGTTTAAGTCCAACAAGAATTTTTACTCGTAACGAGTAAATTTTAATGTTAAAAATTAGAAACAAAGTAACGCTAAAGATCATAGCGCCTCAGAGGCAGGTAACATAAAGGAAGAATCTAAATTGCGCTTAATATACGGCTTTTATTACAACTTTTGTTATTAAGGATTGCAGATATATAGCGTAAAATTAGTTGCTAAATTGCGGCTTGAAAAGTCAATATTAGCGATATTAAAATAAAAAAGGGTACAAGCTAAAGTCGGATAAACGCAGCGCCACCCGACAAATTATAGCTTATTTAATAACTCACCTAGTCCAATACTTTTATCTGATTGAGTGATGTTATATTTATATGCGTTTGAAAATAGTACTTTCCTGTTTTTTTACCCATAGCGTAAAAATCAATTATCATACGTTTAGCCTCGCCCGTAACTTCAACAGTTTTATTAATAAAATATAAATCGGGCGAAGTTCCATACTTTTTTATAAAAGCATTTACTGTTCTAGGGTGAATAGCGACACTCACATTTCTTCTATCTCTATAATCCAATTCTGTATTTAAATAGATACCACTGTTTTGAATGCCCGCCGCCTTTATTGATAACTTAAATACGCCTTTTATTCCTGCAGGAGCGGCTTCTTCGGTAAGGGCAATTAAATTCATAGTGCTGGTTATATCCGAGTCAGATATAACTTTAGGTGTTGATGTACACCCACTAAGAATTAAAATAGAAATTAAAACAAAATACTTCATCTATACAACTTCCTTGTTAATCAAATTTGTGAGGCTAGCGTACTTTTACTTAAGCCTAATATTAATAATAAATGAGTTACTATAATACGCTATAAGCAACTTTATTAGTTTAAAAATATATTATGCGCCCTTAAATAAAACGTAGTATTTATTAGTCGCTTTTACCTAAACAAACACATGGCGCAAAAATAATGCCGCTAATTAGTCTTTTTTATCTATCGTTATTTCAAGCGTTTTGCTATTCCCAGCAAACCACTTCTGAACATACAAAGATCCAACAATAGGGGCAACGCCTTCATCTGGGGCTTCTTTGTAACGAACACTGTTTTTTGTTTCTTTTTCGTATTCAAAAGTTACTACTTTTTTCGACATAAAATACTCCTTATACTCACATTTATACCTAGGATAATAATTTAATAGTTTTAACAAATAACTTAAAGTATTGCTACGTAATCATTTTTAAATAATCTAAAAATATTTTTCCGCTATAATTACGTATTACATTCAAGGCCGTCATACTCTTTAAAAGTGTTGGTTAATATTCCCGCCCCCTTACAAGCCAAACGCGTAGAATATAAACCAATTTAAAACAATACCTTAACTAAATTAATACTTAAATGAGTACTGCTTTCAGTTTAAAAATAATGGTTATTTAACCCATAAATTTAATCTTTAATTAAAGCATCTAAGAGAGCTTGAAGTTATTATTTAAGCTGCTATATTGGAGCTATGAAAACATATATTTTTTTATTTAATTATATTATTTGTTTGGGGAGCTTCGCCCTAAAATTCCCCGCTTAAGCGGACGCTTCTCTGCGTCCATCTGTTTCACAGAATTTACTATTAATTTTTAATTTAACTTTTAATTTAGGCCATTCTCGGCAAGCTTTCTATCGCCTAGATTAAAGTGAGATTTAAATATTACTGTGTTTTTATTATCAATATTATTTATGCGCTATTGTTTAGCGTGTGGCAAATTTGGTTATTAAATACAGTAAAAGCATAAAGTTTCTTCGTTTAGTTTTAAGCAATATAAACGAAGATCAGTAATTATTTAATCTTATTAAAGGAGGTGAATAGCCGATTGATATTGTTTCTTTAATTTTTAGTTTACTAAAAGCAGAAGTAATTAATTTGTTATTTATTAATAGGTGATGATATGTCTAAAAATGATATGAAAAAACCACAGTTATCGTTAAAAGAAAAACGTAAGTTAAAACAAGAATCGAATACAACAGAAGTAGCAAAGCCAAGGAAAAAGAGAAAGGCTTAAGTTACTTTAAGTAACGCTAACTTTTAATGTTATTAGCTATGCCTTTAATTAGGCAAATAAAGTGAGCTGCGGTGGTTATTTACGATGAAGCCGAACGTGGATCAGCCGGCTTATCGGTAGAAGGAAACTAACCCCGCTCCACTTTTAATGCGAATAATTTATAAGTAACTAACGTTTATTTTCGACAAAGTCTGGAGGTAACTTACCTTGATTGTTGTTAGGTTTTTAGTTTGTGAAAAAAGCATTTTAAATTAATCTATTATTTATTGTTTAGGTGGTGAATATGTCTAAAAATGATAAGAAAAAACCCGCTTTATCGTTAAAAGAAAAACGTAAACTGAAAGAATCAAATACTGTTGAAGTTGCAAAACCAAGAAAGAGAAAATCTAAGTAATAACAAAAAAGGGCGCCAATAATATTGGCGCCTTTTTTATGCATCAGCAAAAATCGAATCGATAGCTAATCAACAACTCATCAGCAGCTTCAAATATTTGCTCGGCTTCATCGACCCACATACTGTACTCTACGTAAAAGCTCCCCGCTTTATGATTATATATTGCATCAAGCATCACTTGGCTGGTGTCTACGGTTAAACCACTTACAGAGTCCATGCTACATTGGCATAAGTGGCTTGTAGTTGAATATTGTAAATTTTATAGCCTGAATATATTTCCCACATTTTTTCTTTAACTATTTCACCGCTGGGTTTTAGTCCTTGGTAAAAACGCATATCGCTAGAGCTTTGTAAGCGAGCTGCCAAGCTTAGATGGTCGCGATTATAAGCTACCTGTACTGCATCTACTTTATTCTCGCCTACCATGGCAGTTAAATCGTAACGTGAAGCTGATACGGTAATATCGCCAATAATGTATTTAGCGGCTAAGTTATTTAAATGCATACATATCGCTTTCTTATTTGGTAATAACGATATTTACCGTTGGTTGTTAAATATTTATTATTTTATGCAGGGTGATCATAAGAAGACTTACTCTGGGTGTGAAATCAGTTAACTTAAGTGGCTGAATATAAAGGGAACTTAAATAAATTGAATTATATGGGTATAACTAATAACAACTTCAGCCACTAGTAATTATTATTAAAAGATAAAAACTCCTAATTAGACTTGACATTAAATATTTAAGATAATTCATCCACTTATGCCTCCTTGCTATGTGATTATGCTCACCGACCCTTTAATTTTAATCCTTGTTTTAACCCTTATTGCTGGTGCTGCTGCACTGCAAAGTTTACTTGGTTTTGGCTTAGGGGTTATTGCTGCGCCAATTTTAGTATTGATTGATCCTGCTTTTATACCCGCCCCTATTTTGCTTTTAGGATTAGGCTTATCGCTATTAAGTGTACTAAATAATAAAAAGAACATACAGATTAGTTGTATTAGCATTGCTTTATGCGGGCGTTTTATGGGGTCGTTATTAGCTGTGGCACTATTGTTACTATTACCGCCGTTGTTTTTCACCATATTATTTTCAATATTAATTATACTGTGCGTGCTATTAACCTACAGTCATTGGCAAATTAGTTACTCAGCAAAAAATTTATTTATCGGTGGTTTTTTCTCTGGTCTCGCGGGGACTTCTACTTCGATTGGCGGGCCGCCTATCGCTATTGTGTATCAAAATAGTAATGCGAGTTCGGTACGTGCCGAGCTAAGTATATTCTTTTTAATATCAACTATTTTATCATTATTTTTATTAATAGTGACGGGTAACTTTAGTTATTATCAACTTCAGCTTGCATTGCCGTTATTACCCGCAGTGCTATTTGGATTTTTACTGTCTCGACGATTAGAAAAGTACTTTAAAGCTCACTATCTTAAACCCGCTATTGCGCTACTTTCTTTAAGCGCCTGCGCGCTAATTTTATTTCAAGTTAGTCACGATTTGTTTAACTCATAAAATTAGCGGCGCAGACTTAAGCTAGTTACTTTCGGGCTCTTGCTCTGTACGCGGGTCAAATTCTATTGCCGGAGAAATTGCAGGACTTTGCATTACAAACACTTCTTGTTCGTCGATTGGCAGTGCTGGGCGCTTAATCATACGATAAACCACAAAAACTGCGAGAAAAAGCTGTACCAATGCCATAAAGTAAAACATTGCATTGACCCCAAATTCTTTCATCATAACTGACGTTGTATAAGGTCCAATGATCCCACCTAAGGCAAATGCCAAAATCATACTGCCCATGGCGGCCGCCATTTCACTTTTTTTCAAGCGATCAAACGCTTCCGAAATACTTAGCGGATAGGTACACGCAATAATGCCACTAGTTAGTGCGGTAACAATAAATAATGCCGGGATCATATTTAATGATACAAACTGTACTACTGCAATATCGGCCAATACCGAAATACACAATAAAATAAGTAGTACTGAGCGTCGGTCGTATCGATCTGAAAAATAACCCACTGGGAATTGCAATAAAAACGCACCAAAAATTGCTGCGCCCATATACAAAGAAAGCTGAAACTCAATAATATTGTATTGCAGTGCAAACACTGGCAGTAGATTAAAAATGGCGGAGTAAATCAAGCCAGAAATAAAACAAGTCACTACCCCTAATGGCGAAATGCGATACAAAGCCAGTAAGGGCATAGCGGTTACGTCTTGAATAGTCGGCCCGGTATGGCGGCTAAATATTAACGGGATAACGGATGCACATAGTAATATTCCTACCAACACAAATAATGTAGATTGTTGAGGCTCTGCTAAGCCCATAAAAAACTGCCCACCAAATAAGCCGCACAAAACAACCGAATTATACACTGCAAGCATTTTACCTCGGGTTTGTTTAGTTGAGCTATCGCTTAACCAACTTTCCATAGCAGTAAATGCGCAAGCATTACAAAAACCAATAATAACGCGCATAACTGCCAGCAAAATAATACTGGGATAAATACTATACATAAGTACACTAATAGCTCCCAGTGCCACACATCCAGCAAACATGCGAATGTGCCCCACTCGGCGAATCAAATTAATACTATAAAGAGCCCCTATTAATAAGCCTACAAAGTACAACGACAAAACCATGCCTATAGTATCTATATCTACGCCATCAAGCCCCATACGTACTGGAAGTAACACATTGAGTAAGCCATTACCTAATAATAAAATAAAACAGCTAAAAAATAACGCTAGTAATGAAATATAAGTTGCTCGCATACCTTGTCCCTAATGAAGTGGTTACTACTGTTATTTGCATTATGTAAACGTAAAAAGCCAGCATAGTGCTGGCTTACTCATACCTTCATCTACCAGCCTTTTGGGCGCAAAAACGAGGTACTTAACTTTAATAATTAAGGTACTGCAGCGTAAGCCACTACTTCACACAGCATCTCTTCTCGGGCTAAGCCTGCTACTATCATAGCAGCACGATTTGGATAAGGTGGCTTAAAATACTCTGCGTACACTTTATTAAAAGTGGCCAACTGCGAACGTTCGGTCACGTAAATAAGGACTTGCGTTACATCATCCATAGTAAGCGAAGCTGCTTCAATTGTGTGCTTAAAGTTCTCCATTGTTTGACGCGCTTGTGCTTCAATACCACCGGCAACAACTTTGCCTTCTGCATCAATTGGTATTTGTGCAGTTGATAATGTGCCATTGGCAATAATTGCCCATTCTAATGGGGCTTTAGATGCGAATAAATTAGTTTTAACAGGTGTTTTCATTTTAGTTTCAGCTCTAATTGGATAAGTAACATTATGGTTGGTTGTTTTGCCCAAACTGTTGGAAAAATTTGGGACTTTAAAATTAATTCTATTAAAATGCAGTAAATGAAAAGGCTATAGCCATAGCCCTTTTATCCTTAATTTTAACGTTTACAAACCTTGCTCATCAGCCATTTTTTTAGCTATTTTCGGCGCGGTCCAAAGCGAAGGTAACAGTACAAAAGACACTGGCACTGCGGTTACTACAATAAACGATTGCAAAGCAGAAATACCTCCAGAGCCAATAGAGATTAAAATAGCAGCCATAACCCCCATCATAACTCCCCAAAACACCCTGATTGATGTTTGCGGGTGATCAGTTCCAGTCATTACCATAGAGACTGAATAGGTCATCGAATCACCAGTGGTTGCCACAAAAATAGTGGTTAATATTAAAAATAATACTGAGATAACAAAACCCATAGGCAGCTGCTCAGTAATGGCTAATAGCGCTGCAGGTAAGTTAAAACCAGTAAAAGGTTCTGAAATGACACCGGGATTAGCCAGCTCGAAAAATATTCCTGAACCACCTACTATCGTAAACCAAAAACAGGTGATAACAGGGGCAATTACAGAGATCAGCATGATCATTTCACGAATAGTGCGACCGCGTGAAATACGTGCAACAAACATCGCCATTAATGGACCATAGCCTAAAAACCAGCCCCAAAAAAATACCGTCCACCAATCCAACCAGGCGGTATCGGCGCGAAAGGTCGCCATAGGAATAAAGTTATTAATATAAAGACCAAATGATTGAATATAGCTGTCGAAAATAAATGCCGTTGGCCCCATTACTAAAATAAATAACATTAGCGCTACCGCTAAAATAACATTAAAGCTACTTAGCATCTGAATCCCTTTGGTCACACCACTGACTGCCGATAGCGTGTAAATAGCAATTAAGCTAAATAAAATAACCACTTGAGTTGTATAGGTATCGGGAATGCCAAATAGTTTTTCTAAACCAAAGCTCACTTGTAGTCCTAAAAAGCCAATTGGTCCTACAGTACCGGCAACAACCGCAAGTACACAACATGAGTCAACAATAGCACCAAAAGCGCCTTTCATTACACGGTCGCCAAACACAGGGTAAAGTAAAGTACGTGGTTTAAGCGGTAAGCCTTTTTCGTAATGTAAATGCATGTACACTATGCCAGTTAGGCTGCCTAAAATAGCCCAGGCTAAAAACCCCCAATGCATAAAGCTTTGTGCTAATGCATTAAAAGCCGCGTTTTTAGTGCCCGACTCGCCACCAAAATGCGGCGGCGATGAAATAAAGTGCGCCATTGGCTCAGCGGCAGCCCAAAATACGCCTCCACCAGCAAGCAGCGTACACATAATGATGCTGATCCATTTAAACGTCGAAATTTCAGGAGACTTTAACCCACCTAAAACAACCCTACCCGTGCGACCGATCGCTAAAAATATACCGATAACAAAAGTCGAAAGCAGTAGTATTTGCCAAAATGCGCCAAAAGTTTTAGTAGAAAATGCAAAGGCGGTATTGATCCAACTCGACATCAAGTCAATATCGTAAAGCGCTAGTGCAGCAAACAACACGAGTACTCCCCCACTGATCAATAGTACCGCTATATCTACCCCAGGCAGAATTTTATTGCAGGGTAATGTACCCATATCCTGTTTTATCGTTGTACTGGTGGTATTCATTTCTCGTCTCCTGATGGATCTCTTTTAGTTATAGTTTATCAATATGTTGTATTACTTTTTGATATCACTCCTTAATAACAAATTAATTTATACGTCTTGTGGTTTCAGGCCTTTATTTAAAAGATTAAGCCAATTTAAGCCCATTATTTTTGCAACTTCATTATCATGAAAACCTCGTGCCTGAAGCCCTTTTGTAATATTGGGAAAATCGCTACTATCTTTAAACCAAGGTAACGGTTTGGGCCAATCTGCATCCGACTTAGAGCCTTCGCCATAATCCATTTCTTTAGACCAACGTCCGTTTCGCATCCACTGTAAAATTGAGGTTGGCTGCTCTTGGCATAAATCGGTACCAATACCAATATTATCTATACCCATTAAATCGGCCGTATTTGCCACCATGTCGCAAAATTCGTTTAAAGTGCAATCGGGGCCATTTTTAAGATGAAATGGATATAAACTAAACCCTAATAAACCGCCCGACTCACCAAGTGCTTTTAGTACAGTGTCTGATTTATTACGTTTAGCGGCATGAAAACTACTTGGATTAGCATGCGAAATGACGATAGGACGCTGCGATATTTCAATTGCTTCCAGCGTGCTTCGCTCACCACTATGGCTCATATCAACAATCATGCCTACGCGGTTCATTTCTTTAATAACTTGGCGGCCAAAACGGGTAACACCGCTATCTTCAGCCTCATAACAACCACAAGCTAACAAGCTTTGGTTGTTATAAGTGAGCTGCATAATCATTAAATTTAACTCGCGCATGATTTCCACCATACCAATGTCATCTTCAATGGTTGAACAGTTTTGTGCACCAAACATAATCCCCACTTTGCCTAACTTTTTGGCAAGGTGAATATCATCTGTACTTTTTACTGGCATAATCAGATCATTATGCATCTCGAACAGGCGATTCCACTGTGCGATACGTAATAATGTTTCACGAATTTGTTCGTGGTAAACAATGGTCACATGCACCATTGTTACGCCACCACTTTTAAGTTGTTCAAAAATAGTCCTATTCCAATTGGAATACTGCAATCCATCAATGACAATTAGATCGTTATGCATAATGATTCCTTAGATTATGAGCGGATGTAAGTTGTTTTAACTATGGTGTAAAACTCTTTCGCGTAAGTACCTTGCTCACGTGCACCAAAGCTAGACTCTTTACGACCACCAAATGGTACATGGTAGTCAGTACCCGCTGTTGGCAAGTTAACCATGACACAGCCTGTTTGTGCGCGGCGTTTAAAGTCACTCGCATATTTAAGTGATTGCGTACAAATTCCGCCTGTAAGACCATAGTTTGTATCGTTTAATGTGGCTAAGGCTGTTTCATAATCTTTAACTTTGATAACACAAGCAATTGGCGCAAACGCTTCTTCGCGGTTAATGGTCATATCGTTAGTAGTATTAATAAACAGAGCAGGCTTTAAGTAATAACCTTCGGTTTCCTCAGTGATCACTTCACCACCGATGGCAAGCGTAGCGCCTTCGTCTTTAGCTATTTGTAGATACTTTAAGTTTTGTGCCATTTGACGTGCATCGGCGACAGCACCAATATGCACACCATCTCTAAGTGGGTGACCCACTACTAGCTGTTCCATTCTTTTAATTACAGCAGCAACAAAACGGTCATGGATACCTTCGGTAACAATTAAGCGCGATGATGCAGTACATTTTTGACCAGTACCAAAAAATGCACCACCCACAGCGCATTCCACTGCATTATCTAAATCGGCATCGTCTAGTACGATTAAGGCATTTTTACTGCCCATTTCAAGCTGACATTTAACTAGGTTTGTTGCTGTAGCTATAGCCACTTTACGGCCTGTTTCCAGTGAACCTGTAAATGTTAACGCATTAATTTTTTTAGAATTAATAAGTAAATCACCTACTTCAGCGCCAGGCCCCATAACTAAGTTAAACGTACCTGCTGGTAAACCTTGACGTGAGATGATTTCGGTTAATGCCCATGCACTTGCTGGTACTTGGTTAGCGGGTTTAAATACAATGGCATTACCAAAGGCCAGTGCCGGAGCAATTTTCCATGCGCCAGTAGCCGTAGGAAAATTCCATGGAGTAATAATACCCACAACACCAACAGGTTCTCTGCGGGTTTCAATTTCAACTCCTGGACGTACTGAATCGGCCGTTTCGCCCATTTGGCGTAACACTTCTGCAGCGTAGTAATGAAAAAATTGACCTGAACGATAAGTTTCGCCCACGCCTTCTGCTAATGTTTTGCCTTCTTCACGTGCTAGTAGTTTGCCAAGCTCATCTTTACGGGCAATTAACTCATCACCAATGGCCATTAAAACGCGATAGCGCTCTTCAAGACCACTTTTTTGCCATTCGAGTTGACCTACAATCGCAGCATCAATTGCTGCTTCTGTTTGTGCTTTATCTGCTTGGGCGTAATGTCCTATCGTATCGCTTAAGTCTGCTGGGCTAATATTCTCAATTGAACTTTTACCTTCAACCCACTGACCTGCGATGTAATTTTGAAACACTGAATTTGATGACATAAATACCTCCATTAAATAATTGGATTCAGTATAAGAACCATGCTCTAATAACTAAAATTAATAATTAATATATTTTGATAAGGAAAACTTATCGTGCTACCTGAATTTAAAATTACCCAGCTACGACATTTCGTCTGGGTTGCTGAATTAAAAGGATTTCATTACGCTGCGCAAAAGGCATGTCGTACACAGCCGGCAATCTCTTTATCGATTCGTGACCTTGAAAATAAATTAGGTGCCGATGTTTTTGAAAAGCGAAGTACGAAAAGTACTATGACTGAGCTTACACCATTTGGTAGAAACTTTTTGCCCAAAGCAAAAGAGCTGATTGCCCATCACGACAGTATTTCTCAAGATATGGTATTAATGCGCCAAAATAAAACGGGCCATTTACGCCTTGCATCTGTGCCCTCCATCGGCTGTAGATTACTGCCTAACTTATTATCTAAATTTGTGGCAGATCTTCCTGAGTTACACATTAGTCTTTATGATGATAATTCTGAAACAGTATTAAAAAAAGTCGAAAAACAACAAGTTGATTTAGGAATTGCCAGTCTTACACCTGGTCATGAACACGATAATGTACTGTTTACCCCTATATGGCAGGATGAAATAGGTGTTGTTTGTCATAAAGATAACCCTCTTACACACGTGCAAGAACTACACTGGCAGGATCTACAACAACAGCGATTTATAAGTAATGGCACTTCGCGCTTACTTAAAAAAACAGCTGCTGAGCCGCTACTCGAAAACTCGCAGTTTTATATTTCAAACATGCTATCGCTTATAGCCATGCTAGAAACTGGAATGGGTATAACCACATTACCGCGTTTTGCTTTTCCGCAACACAACAACACCTTGTGTTTTATTCCATTAAAAACCCCGCATGTGGTGCGCGAAATAGGCATAGTACAACTTAAAAACAAGTCACTTGCCCCAGCGGCACAAGCGTTAACTGACTTTATTTTAAAGCACGGGGCTGAGCAACAATAGTGCCCCAGAGCACGTATAATGAGTTACAAACCTAATATGCTTTGCGATAGTGATTAACTTTTTAACTAGATGATCACTAAATTCAACTTAACAAAACAAACAACAAGAAACACGCTAACTAACGTTATTAAGTTACATTTAAAACAATTTTAATATATAAATACTTCAATAGAATCAAAAAACAGTCCGCAACAATAAGTTTTACTTATCGATAGATAGACTTTTTTGACTTGTGCTAATTCCAGCTATTGGTCAAAAATGGCGCCACCAGTAAAATAGCACCACTTTGAGTACACATTATTTATACCATTTAAATTGGTTAACACTTAATCCCAGTTACGCGCAACGTGTGATCAATCAAACGTACTCAAACGGTATAATATGAGATCATTAACATGACTAAACATGCCGATATTCACGCTTCACTTTGGGGCGACAACGCACTGCCACTGCGCCCTGCCAGTCAAGTTATGAAACTAGAAAGGTTAGGCTCTTTACATCAAAGCCGCCTAAGCTTTATGCGCACTTTGGTACGTCGAATTTTTCGCGAGCGTTGGAAAATTGAACTTGCCACTTTAGATCTAAATGAACAAGGATTTGGGACGGTTGTTTATGAAGTACAAGCACCCGATGGATTCTTTAGTTTTGTACTTTTTTCTGAACAGCTACTGTCAGAAGAGCGTAATGATCGCGTAATTGCTACAAAGTGGGATTTAACTATGGCGTTAGTTGAAGGCCAAGTGACCCCAGAATATGTTGTCCAGTTACAGCAAAATGTACCAAAACAAGAAGCCGGACGCGTTGACTCGCGGGTTTTTGTGTTATCGCGTGCTAACCGCAGTGCCCGTAACTTTGATTATGTGGTTGAGCAACTAGCCAGCGGTAAGCAACCCGAAGTAGCAAAAATAGCAGAAGTAGGCTATTTGTATCGCACTACTGCTGTTTATGGCAGTGGTAAATTGGGTATGGCTGATTGGGAAAAAGTTCAACAAAAATTTCCTGACTTTGCACGCCCATTTGCCAGTGAGATGTTTGTTTGTTTTATGCTACGTAACTTTAGTTTACTGCAAGTAGAGCATATTGCCCGCCACCGTAATGCTGCCACATTTACCCCTATGCACCATGATATTAAACGTTATTTTGGCATTGGTAATTCTACCGGGCTAGGCATGGCACCCTATTTAGTAAATCATCCACTACTCATAAACCAGTGGATATCTATGCGAGAACTCGCACTAGCTCGTATCAGAGCACTGGGTGCAATTACTGCATATACTCAACAATTAACGGTTGAGTTAATAACCCGTGCCGTTCAGTACACACATGAAACCATTACTGAAGATGCATCGCAAACAGCTCTAAACAAAATTGTCGTCCAAGACATGCAAAAACTTAAAGCACTGGTTACTGGCGGCTTTAATAGTTGGGATGAGTTAATTGCTTATAGTGAACAACACTGCTCTTTACAAGGTCAGGAAATGTTAGTTTCTATTATGTTAGAAATTTATCCGGATTTAGTTGATGAGCTTGAAGACTTTCACTGTTCCGATGAGTTTTTAGATTTAGATCCACTTATGCCATTACAGCAGTTAAAAGCAGTTATTGAACAACGTTATGATTGGGCGCTGGCTATAGACTTTGACGCTGAGGGCGCTAAAGAAACTTATTGGTATCGCTCAGAAGAGAAAATGGAACCTCGCCTCGGTAGTATTGCCGACGTAGAAGGTAAAAAGAAAGCGATGGCGCTTGCCGTAGGTTACGCGGTGCGCAAATGCTATAACATGCTGGTTGAATATATAGTAAACAACCCGGAGCACATTACTGCGCGCTTTATGGTAGCTCACCCTAAGTTACGCGGTATTGTAAGGCGTATTCAAAGCATGAACCGCAGTGTATATGGTGATATCCAGGCCAACTTACTCGATCGCGATGTGTTACCTATACATTTACTGCGCTGTAAACTTGCTTTTTTTGGCGTGAGTAAATTTGATCCTCGATCTCGATTATGGGTAAGAAATACCATGTTTCAAGGCGCACCATTACTTGAAGACATTGGTAAACCATTTATTGATGACTGGTTTATGCCATTAACACCAAAACAATAAGGAGATTCTTTGTGAATATTTCTATGAATGAACTTAAAGCCTCGCTACGTAGGTGTTTTGAAGCTAGTGGCTATTTTGTTGGTAACTATGAAGATGCTGCAAACATGGTGTTGTGGTTAGAAAAACATGGTTTAAATGGCTTAAAAGAATTACGCCAGGCGCTGCCATACCTTTGTGATGATGCTGACAAGCCGCTAAGTAATGTAATTTATGAAGATAGCACTTCTGCAATTATTGATGCGCACAATCGTAGTGCACTAAATTGTATTGCTGCAGCAGTAGATCTGGCCCATGCAAAAGCACTCGAAACAGGTATTGCAACCGTAACTGTGCATAACTGTCATAACAGAATGTTTGTACTAAAAGCATTGACCGACCGAGGTCGCAGAGGGATCAGTACTGCGGCTTATTGGAAAAATGGCAGCGATATAATTACCGAACATACTGCAGCTATTCTTTCGGGTAGACGTTATCCTAGCTATAGCAGCGGTGTAACCAACTTAATAACCACTGATGATGACAAGCAAGCGTTAACCATTATTTGTAGTTCAAGGGTCGATTTAACTACTTCACTTCAAAGTGATGACAGTCATATGATTAGCGCTGAAAAAATTGAAAAAAACAAAAATCACTCAGTTAATCATGGGATCGAAATTGACGAAGATATTTGGCTAAAAATAAATTATCTCGGTGCGGGAGTCTTGGTAGAAAACACCGATCGCTCTAGACTCGATGCAGGGGGGCGCTAACCTGTAAATAAGATTGATTGCCTCTCGTTGGGCAATCAATCCTTTATTTAGCTTTAACGTCTATTGCTTATAAACCTTGCTCAGTAGCCATTTTTTTCGCAATTTGTGGGGCCGTCCAAAGTGATGGTAACAACACAAAAGACACTGGTACGGCGGTTACTACAATAAACGATTGCAGTGCAGAAATACCACCAGAACCTATCGAAATTAATATTGCTGCCATAACTCCCATCATAATGCCCCAAAACACTCTAATGGGTGTTTGCGGATGATCGTTACCTGTCATTACCATAGATACCGAGTAGGTCATAGAGTCACCCGTGGTTGCTACAAATATTGTGGTTAAAATTAAAAACAACACCGATATAACAAAGCCCATAGGCAGCTGCTCAGTAATGGCCAACAGCGCAGCGGGTAAATTTAAGCCCGCAAAGGGTTCTGAAATAACACCCGGGTTTGCTAACTCAAAAAATATTCCTGAACCACCCACTATCGTAAACCAAAAACAAGTAATAACAGGAGCAATTATTGAGATAAGCGTGATCATTTCACGAATAGTACGGCCGCGCGAAATTCGTGCAACAAACATAGCCATTAAAGGTCCGTAACCTAAAAACCAGCCCCAAAAGAATACTGTCCACCAGTCTAACCAAGCGGTATCGGCACGAAAGGTGGCCATAGGAATAAAGTTATTAATATAAAGCCCAAACGAATGAATATAGCTATCAAAAATAAAGGCTGTAGGCCCCATCAGCAAAATAAACAGCATTAACGCAACGGCTAAAATTACATTAAAGCGACTGAGTAATTGAATTCCTTTAGTAACACCACTAACAGCAGATAGAGTATAAATTGCAATTAAACTAAATAAAATGGCCACTTGAGTGGTGTAAGTATCTGGAATACCGAATAATTTTTCTAAACCAAAACTTACTTGCAAGCCTAAAAAGCCAATAGGGCCTACCGTGCCTGCTACTACAGCTATAACACAACACGAATCGACAATAGCACCAAATGCGCCTTTCATTACGCGATCGCCAAATACCGGATACAACAAAGTACGCGGCTTAAGCGGTAAACCTTTTTCATAATGTAAATGCATATACACTATGCCTGTAAGGCTGCCTAAAATAGCCCAGGCTAAAAATCCCCAATGCATAAAGCTTTGCGCTAAAGCATTAAATGCAGCCTCTTTAGTGCCTGATTCACCACCAAAAATTGGTGGCGGCGAAATAAAATGTGCCATTGGCTCAGCAGCAGCCCAAAACACCCCGCCACCAGCAAGGAGTGTACACATAATAATGCTGATCCACTTAAAGGTAGTAATCTCTGGCTTTTTTAAGCCACCTAATACCACTTTCCCGGTACGTCCAAAGGCTAAAAACAACCCAATTATAAAGGTCGAAAGCAATAATATTTGCCAAAAGGCACCAAACGTTTTAGTAGAAAAAGCAAAGGCGGTATTGATCCAACCCGACATCAAATCAATATCATAAAGTGCTAGCACAGCAAATAGCACAAGGATGCCACCACTGATTAAAAATACCGGTATATCAACCCCTGCCAAATACTTTATTGTAGATGAATGCTCATCCTTATGTTGTTTTGTTACTCCAGTGGTACTCATTTATCGTCTCCTGATGGATTTTTAGTTACCGACATAGCGACATACCACAACACCCACCCTAAATACGAAATTACACAATGAAGCGACGCTAATCAAAAGGTTAAATTATCTTTCGATCTTGCTTTATTTCGAGTTTAGAAAATGCCATAACAAATATCTTAACTGCCAATTTGTGAATATTTTACCCTTTTCAGCAACCTAATCCAACGGTACTCTAATTATTAATAGTGAATTTACACAATAGCAAAGCCTTGCTTACAGCTATTTTTAATAATAAACAAATATAAAACAACAATTTTGAAGGGGCTAGGCAAACAGAAATGGTAATATAAATAAAGAGATGCGAAAGTACTGCGATAAAAAAAGGTACATAAGGCTAAGTTTATTAATAGTCAAATGCATAATCAATCTCGTAATAAATTTAATATGTATTGATAGTATTTTTGTAAAATAACTAAGAGAGTGTTTGGAATAAACTTATTGATGGTTTTTAAATTATTAGCAACGCGTATAACATACATAAAAAAAGCGCTTAATAAGCGCTCTATTACTTTAATAAATACCGATACTTACACTAATACTTGACGCGTGTTTGCTATAAAGTGATGTACTTCACGCTCAATTTTAGGGTCAACAGGTTCGTCTGGTCGACGATCATTCGGGCAAGGCATTCTTGGCGTAGTACCAAATAAGCGACAAATTAATGGACGCTCGTCATATACAGTGCAGCCATTGGGACCAAGATGTACACAATTGAACTCGTTTAACGCCGCTTCATGCTCAGCATCTGTTTTTACCGGTAAGCGCGACATTTCCTCTGAAGACGTTGTTACTGGCCCGCAGCAGTCGTGGCATCCTTTTACGCATTCAAACGCTGGAATATTAGCGCGTAATCGTAAAATTACTTCCTGATTTTTGTACATCACTATTTATACCCTTTATTTTTGCAACGCACTGACGCGGCAACTTTACTAATTTCTCCACAACGCATCAAAGCGATGCCTAAGCCTAGAGTGGCTAGATCAGCTATAGTACGCTTTGCACTGCCCAAAAATCAAGCTAAGTTAGCATTTAGTTACGCCATAGCGCTAATATACACAGCTTATAAACTAAATATTATTTATTAAGCAGGATGAACAAAGTAGTAAGCTGGCCGTTGTTATTATTTTACTTAAACACTTTGTTACCTAAAAATACTGTTTAAAATTACTCAGCTATTTATACTAGTGCAAATGAAAAATATTTTTTGAGGTAGTTGTGCAGATCATACAAGGTATGGAGTATTTTTTTTCGGGTTTTAAATTAATTACTCAAAAGGGATTAAAGCGTTTTGTGTTTATTCCGTTGTTAATTAATATTTTACTTTTTGGTAGCTCGTTGTTTTTTTTATTTGGCTGGTTAAGCGACAGTTTTAGCTACATAAATAATATGCTACCCGAGTGGTTAAGCTGGCTTGAGTGGTTAATGTGGCCCATTGCCCTGTTAATAGTGCTGTTTAGCTACAGTATGTTATTTACTGTAATCACAAACTTTATTGCCGCACCTTTTAATGGTTTACTCAGTGAAAAAGTTGAGTTGCATTTAACAGGTCAAAAAATTAATGATGATGGCTTTGCTGAGTTATTAAAAGATGTGCCACGCATGCTTGGCCGAGAGTGGACAAAACTTTGCTATTACCTTCCCCGCGCCATTGGCTTTTTTATATTGTTATGGGTGTTGCCGGTTATAGGGCAAATACTGTGGGTGCTTTTTTCGTGTTGGATGTTTGCCGTGCAATACCAAGATTACGCGTTCGATAATCATAAAATCAGCTTTAAGCAAATGAAAAACGATTTACAAAGCAAGCAAGGTTTATCGTACGGGTTTGGTTTTGCAGTAATGTTGCTAACAGCCATTCCGTTGGTAAATTTAATTGTAATGCCTGTTGCTGTTTGTGGTGGCACCAAATTATGGGTTGATAACTTTCGCAGCCAATACCGAAATCAATAATATGAAATAAAAAATGGGTCACTTGACCCATTTTTGATTTAACCTTAACTCTGGTTATTTACTAATTCATCATTAGCTATACAAGCTTTGTGGCACTTTGGTCACATTTAAGTGCACGGTCACTTCCTCGCGATCATGATATAAATGCTTAGCTTGTAACTCATAGCTTATACCGTATTTTTCTAGTTCAGCTCTGATCATGCTTAAGCACTCGTAAACACTATCAAAGCGTTTTTTCATTGGCAGCTTTAAGTTAAAAATAAGCTCTTTAGCATATGCATTTACTGCCCAGTCAATCATTAGGCTGGTTACTTTAGTTGGCTTTTCTACCATGTCACATACTAACCAAGTAATGTTGCGTTTTTCTGGGCGATATTTAAAGCCATCGGCCCTAAAATGTTTTACCTGCCCTGTTTGCATTAAATCGTCGTTCATTGGGCCATTATCTATCGCGCTTACAAACATACCACGGCGCACTAACTGATAAGTCCAGCCACCTGGACACGCCCCTAAGTCAACACTGCGCATTCCGGCTGCAACGCGTGACTCGCGTTGTTGTTCTGGAATAAACACATTAAATGCTTCATCTAATTTTAAAGTAGAGCGGCTTGGCGCATCACTTGGCATACGTAAACGTAAAATACCCATAAAAAATGGCGAGTTATTAAAGCTATACGAGTAACCCACATAAGCGGTGTTGTTAGTTAAAAACAGTACATGCATTACTGGGCGGTTTGCTTTTGGCTCGCGCAGTACAATATTACGTTTTTCGAGGGCTTTTTTAAGGGGCGTTGATATTTTTTTACAAAAGGTTAAAAGCTCTTTGCCTTCGTTGGTATCGGGGGTTTCTACACGTAGCTCAGAGCACAAGGTAAAATCTTTAGCAGCCTCTACAACCGCCCCTACACGATCTTCTACTGGCATGTTTTCGATCAGCGTACCAGCAAACCATTGACGAGCAAACACCATGTTTTTAAAATCAACTTTTTTAATTATTTCGTCGCCATGCTGCGCGTCAAAACACTCATAAATAACATAACCGGTATTTGGCTTTGCTTTAACATAACCGGCAAAACCTTGCTCGGCAGCGTGGAACGTTATTTCAGCAGCGGCATCGTTTTCAAACCCACTACGACAGTAAATTACAACACTAGACATATTAACCCTTTAAAACTTAAATCGTGCAACTTGCACTAAAATAACAATCCAACCAATAATAAAGCATAAACCACCCAATGGGGTTATTGGGCCTAGCCACTTCATACCTGTTATGGCAAGTAAGTATAAACTGCCACTAAAAAGCAGTGTGCCCGCAATAAAAAAACCGCCAGCCCAATTGAGGTTAATACCCCACTTAATTAACACCGCCACAGCTATAAGCGCTAATCCATGCACCATTTGGTACTCAGCTGCGGTTTTAAACACACCTAATGAGTACTCCGACAGTCGGCTTTTTAAACCGTGGGCGGCAAACGCCCCTAGCATTACCGACAGCATACAAAAAAAGCTCCCGGTCATTAAAAATAATTTAATCATTTATTACTCTCTCGAATACTTATTTAACAATGCATTTTATAAAGCGCACAGCACTTTGTACTGCAGTTGCTCGATTTTGCGCCTCACTAACGCCACTTTTTTTACGCGGTTTTAGTGAATGGTCGCCATCGGGTAGCCAGCAATATTCTGGTTGCTTGGGCATTAACATAGTAGCTAGCTCCTCACGAGTACCAAACGTATCGCGCTCACCTTGTAATACCAAAAATGGGCAGCCTATATCAGCAAAGTGATCGGTGCGTAGCTTTTCAGGCTTGCCTGGCGGATGAAACGGATAGCCAAACGCTAATACACCTAAAATAGCATGCTCGCTAGTACAGGCAAGCATTGACGCCATTCGTCCCCCCATAGATTTGCCACCAATAAATAACGGCAACCCTGGCTGTGCATGGCTAAGTATTTGCTCATAGTAGCTAAGCAATTTAGGCGCGCGATCGGGTGGGCGGCGTTTATTGGTTTGTTTCGCTATTTGCATATATTCAAAATCAAATAAACCAACATCAATCCCTTGCTCACTAATGAGTTGTGCCATATTTTGCATAAACTCATGGTCGCTACCGGCTCCTGCACCATGGGCAAAAATAAACTGTGCTATAGCTGGCTGCTGTGTACTTTTAAACCATTCAATCATATTAATACTCTTGTTCTTGCTCTACTAAGCTCAGCATCCATTCTTTAAATGACACTATTTTACCCATTTCAGTTTGCGACTCGCGCAGCACTAAATAATAAGCGTTTTTACTCTCTAAACTATGATTAAACGGGATCACTAATCGTCCGGCGTCAATATCGGGCTTAGCGAGTACACTATTGCCTATAGCCACACCTTGACCATGCACTGCGGCTTGTAACACCATAGATGAGTGACTAAAAATAGGCCCTTGGTTAACTTGTACATTACGTACACCGGCGGTTTTCATCCATGTTTTCCAATTTTTACGCGTGGTGTCGTGCAATAAAGTATGGTGCGCTAAATCACTGGGTTGATTAAGTGGCTTAATGCCATTTAATAATAGCGGGCTACATAGCGGCACTAAATACTCGGTATGTAACTTAAAAGTTTGCACCCCACTCCAATGCCCCCGGCCATAATAAATAGCAACGTCGACATCGTCGGTTAAAGAGTTTTCGTCTAGATCTTGCGCTTTTATTCGCACGTCTATTTCTGGGTGTAACTCATTAAATAAACTTAATCTGGGTACTAACCACTGAATCGCAAAGCTTGGCGTTAAGCTTACCGTTAAAGAGCCTTTTGCACCTCGTGCTAGTAATTTTTCGGTGGCGTCTATTAGTTGGGTAAATATTTCTTTTATATCGAGAAAGTAACCCTGCCCTTCTTCGGTTAATAATAGCGAGCGGTTTCTGCGTATAAATAGCTTTAAGCCCAAATGTTCTTCTAATGTTTTTATTTGATGACTTACAGCGGCTTGCGTTACATATAGCTCTTCTGCAGCTTTGGTAAAACTTAAATGACGTGCTGCTGCTTCAAAGGCTTTAAGCGCGTTTAATGGAGGGACCCGTCTTGACATGATAACCACGCTTTGAATTAGTTTTTCTTATGCATGGAATTATATATTTAAGGTGTAAAAAAAGCGACCTTAGTCGCTTTTTAAATATTACCTAATATATAGGTTATAAATTATAAATCGCTGGCACTGGTATCAAGCGGTGCAAAGCTTTTAATTAAATCATCTACGGCTTTCATTTGTGTTAAGTAGCCTTCTAATTTACTCAATGCTAGTGCACATGGGCCATCGCATTTTGCTTCATTTGGATTGGGGTGTGCTTCTATAAATAAGCCCGCAATACCAAGTGCCATACCACTGCGAGCAAGCTCTGCTGCTTGGGCGCGACGACCATCAGCCGAATCTGCACGGCCACCTGGGCGTTGTAGTGCATGGGTAGCATCAAAAATAACAGGTGCCATTACTTTCATGTCGTCCATGCCGAGCATATCAACCACTAAGTTATTATATCCAAAGCTTGAACCACGCTCACACAGTGCCACGTTGTTATTACCTGCTTCGTTAAATTTAGTAATAATATGGCGCATTTCGTGTGGGGCTAAAAACTGTGGTTTTTTTACGTTTATAATTGCGCCGGTTTTTGCCATAGCAACAACCAAATCTGTTTGGCGGGCTAAAAATGCCGGTAACTGAATAACGTCAACTACTTCAGCAACAGGTGCTGCTTGATGTGGTTCGTGTACGTCGGTAATTAACGGAATATTAAATGTTTTTTTAATTTCTTCAAATATTTTTAAACCCTCGTCTAAACCCGGGCCGCGGTAAGAGTTGATTGATGAGCGATTAGCTTTATCAAACGACGCTTTAAATACATAAGGGATATTTAATTTAGTGGTTACTTCTACGTAATGCTCTGCAACACGCATGGCTAAATCACGAGACTCTAATACATTAATACCGCCAAACAATACAAACGGTTTGTTGTTTGCAAGTTCTATGTCATTAATTTTAATAATTTGGTTGTTCATTTTTATTCCTTATGGTGCAACTGCTTGCATCATTAATCCACAAATATAAGCCATATAAGTACCTACGCCATAGCCAAGTACCGCTAATAATACACCTACAGGAGCAAGCGACGGGTGAAATGCAGCGGCAACAACGGGTGCAGATGCCGCGCCGCCTACGTTGGCTTGTGAGCCTACCGCCATATAAAATAACGGTGCTTTAATTAGTTTAGCTACAATTAACATTAAGCTCGCATGGGTAAGCATCCATATAATGCCAATTACAAAATACATTGGTGTTTCAAAAATCGCCGTTATATTCATGTGTAAGCCGATTGATGCAACCAAAATATACAAAAATGTAGAAGCAACTTTCGACGCGCCAAACGATTCTATATGGCGTACTTTAGTAAACGATAAACTAATACCAATAGTGGTTGAGATCACGATTAACCAAAAAAACTTACTGTTTAAGCTGTACTCTTGTGCCCATGGGAAATTAGCACCAAAGTAAGGGCCTAAAAAGTCAGCACAAAAATGTGCCAAGCCGGTAATACCAAAGGCAATGGCAATAATCATCATATAATCGTTAAGCGTTGGCATGCGCGCATGCTCAGCATGATATTTTTCAACCCGGTTTTTAAGATCTTCAATGGCGCTGGTATCGGCACCTGTTCTTGCATCAATGGCTTTATGATTCGCTGCCATTAATAATAAAACGGCCATCCATAAGTTAGCAACAATGACATCTACCGTCACCATGGCCGAAAATATATCACCGCCAACTTCAAACATTTCTTTCATTGATGCTTGATTAGCACCGCCACCAATCCAGCTACCTGCTACTGTGGTCATACCGCGCCATACGGCATCGGGGCCATGTCCGCCAATTGCTTCTGGGTACACTGCGCTCATAATTAAAATAGCTAAAGGGCCACCAATAACAATACCAGTAGTACCGGTTAAAAACATAATGAGTGCTTTGGGGCCTAAGTTTATAATGGCTTTTAAATCAATACTTATAGTCAGCAGTATTAAACACGCTGGCAATAAGTAGCGTGACGCTACGTAATATACGTTTGATTTATTACCATCAACAATACCAAAGGTATTAAGTAATGAGGGCAAAAAGTAACATAACAGTAAAGCGGGTACATATTTATAAAATGCTTTAAAACCTGGGTGCTGGCTGTTAGAGGTTTTAAACACAAACCCTAAAATAATAGCCAGTAAACCAAGTACCACAGCATCGTTAGTAATTAATGCAGTTTGGGCTTCAACCATAGTTATTCCTATTTTTAATGGTGAGTTTTATTATTATTGTCTTCTAGTTCTTCTATTTGGTGTTGAATAATCTCTATTGCAGGATCGTCTGGGCATTCATCTACAAAAAACTGTAAATCGTCACGTGCCATTTTAGGGCAACCTAATTGATTGAGTAAATACCCTCTGTCGCGTCGCTCATAAGGGTCGTCACCAATTATATCCATCAGCATTTCGACGCAGTTTAACGCATGACCAAATTTATTTTCGCTAATAAACGACCACTTTTGCTGGGCTAAAAATAATTTATATACTTCGTCGTCAAAAATAAGCTCAAGTGGCTCTTGCTCTTGGGCATTATCTTCATCAACGTTTTCAGGAATGATATACCAGCTTTGTTGCCCGCTGCTTGGCTCAATGGTATAGCCTTCTTCATCACTCATAGCTACATGTATACCAATATCACCTTGGGTAATACTTACGCAAGCGTCTAGTTTGGCATGTTGTAAAAAATGGCTGAGTAAAATAGCAAGTGTTGTTGGTGAACCACTGCGCATAGTTAATGTATAGCTTATGCAATTTAATTTGTACTCTGGCACTTTTAAGCTAGAAGCACTAAATAGCCATTCACTATAAAAGCGATCTAATAGCTTATCTAAACGCACATGCTCGTCAGATGTTTGCAGACACAAAGCATCTATTTCCTGTTCAAAGGAAGTTAAAATTTCATAGCTAGGCGTTAAGTCAATCTGAGGGTCCCATTTAGATTCGGCTTGAATACAACGATAAATCGCCGGTGGCAAAAAATCATCATAAGCTTCATCAAAATAAGAATCATCGTGTTCATCAAACCCGAGGGTGGTCATTCATACTACAACATTTTAGAAAACGAAGGCGTAGTTTACTACTTTTTAAGCTAGATACCAATGTAGAGGGGCTTGAATGTGAACTTATGTTTAGAAATAGTTGAGCTTTGTACACAATTATACAAAGCTCAATTGGGCTAATTATTACTTATAAAAGCAGTGCCGACTTAGCGGTTGCTAAATAACCGATAGCTAAAATAACCAAAGTGTTAAAAATGGTATATGCTACTTTTGGTGCTGTTTTTGTTTGTTTTGAGCTAACAATACCAACGGCAATATAAATAACCACTAGCACTATCTTTTCTAGTAACCAATATTGCTCAAACGGATTAATTTTAGCGATCCCCATTAGCATTAATGCTGAAACAAGTAACAAAGTGTCTATGCCGTGGCTGCCAATAAACACCAGTTTATTTTTTGCCAACTTACCACTACCCATGCGTGAAAATGAGCGTACATAAAATAAAATTACACTCAACATCGCAATAGCCATGTGTGAATGTTTAACTGCTAAATAATCCATAGTTTTAATACTTCTGTTTAGTTAAATGTTTTTATTTTTAAAAACGAATAAGCAGTGCAAATATTACACTGCTGTAATTTAGTTTAAGAGCACTGTGCAAGTGTAACGCGATCGTTATTGCCTAAGTCTTTCACTGTTTTAATATTTATAAACCCCATTTGTGCAAAAAATTGGCTAACCGCACCACTTTGCTCAAAACCATGTTCGATCAAAAGATAACCTTTAGCGTGAAGATAGTCACGTGATTGGGTAATTATTTGTTTTATATCAGCCAGTCCATCATCATCTGCAACAAGTGCTGAGAGCGGTTCAAAGCGCACATCACCTTGCTTGAGGTGTATATCGGTTGTTTCTATATACGGCGGATTAGATACAATTAAATGAAACTTTTCGCCATTAAGCGCGCTAAACCAATTACTTTGCTTTACTTGCACATTATTAATGGCTAATCGCTGCTGGTTACGTGTAGCAAGTGCAACAGCATCAGCTACTCTATCTACTGCGGTAATTTGCCAAGTGGGCATTTCGCTCCCCAGTGCTAACGCGATTGCGCCAGTCCCTGTGCCTAAATCGAGCACCTTTGCATTACTTGGCACCGCCATTTCAAGCGCTTGCTCTACTAAGGTTTCGGTATCTGGACGCGGTATTAAAGTGGTGGCATTAACCTCTAGCGATAAACTCCAAAATTCACGTTGCCCTGTAATATGTGCAACTGGCTCGCCATTTAAACGCCTTTGGCAAAATGTATCAAATTGCTGCTGTTGCTCTGTACTAAGCGTGCTTTCTGGCCAAGTAAAAAGATAACTGTGAGGTTTTTGCAATATATGCAGTAGTAAAACTTGCGCGTCTAATTTAGCGCTTTCGCTGCTAGGTGCTAATAAATTAGCGCCTGCAGCAATTGCTTGTTCGAGGGTTTGGGTCACTATTATTACTCGTCGCCCATGGCCGCTAGTAAGTCGGCCTGATGCTCTTGCATTAATGGCTCTACAATACAGCTTAAATCACCAGCTACCACTTCGTTTAAGCGATATAGGGTTAAGTTAATACGGTGATCGGTAATACGACCTTGTGGATAGTTATAAGTACGAATACGCTCAGAGCGATCGCCACTGCCAACTAAGTTACGACGCTCAGAGGCTTCTGCTGCATCGCGCTTTTCGTCTTCAGCTTGTTGCAAACGCGCTGCAAGTACCGACATAGCTTTAGCACGGTTTTTATGTTGCGAGCGCTGATCCTGACACTCTACAACCACACCGGTAGGTATATGGGTAATACGAATAGCAGAATCGGTTTTATTTACGTGCTGACCACCCGCGCCTGATGCACGAAACGTATCAACTTTAAGATCGGCCGAATTAATTTCAATTGCCTCAGCTTCTGGTACTTCAGCCATTACCGCAACCGTACACGCAGAGGTATGAACTCGACCTTGCGATTCGGTTTCTGGTACACGTTGTACACGATGCACGCCAGATTCAAATTTCAGCTGACCAAAAACGCCTTCACCACTAATATTAGCAATTATTTCTTTATAGCCGCCGTGCTCACCTTCGTTGGTGGTCACCACATCTACTTTCCATTTTTTAGTTTCGGCATAACGGCTGTACATTCTAAATAAGTCGCCGGCAAATATAGCCGCTTCGTCGCCACCAGTGCCCGCTCGCACTTCTAAATACACGTTATTATTGTCTTTAGGATCTTTTGGCAGCATTAATACTTGAATTTCATCTTCTATGGTCAGTATTTGTGCTTTAGCTTCTTTGTATTCTTCTTGTGCCATTTCACGTATATCTGGGTCTGAATCTTTCAGCATTTCTTCTGCGCTTATTACATCTTGTTGCGCTTGTTGGTAGCTTAAAAACGTTTTTACTACCTCTTCTAAATCTGAGTATTCTTTAGAAAGTGCACGAAAGCGGTTTTGATCACGAATGACCGATGGGTCGCTTAGTAGCGCTTGTACTTCTTCATAACGCTCAACTAAGATTTCTAACTTATGATAAACGGATTCTTTCATTAACTGCTATTCCTGATCAATACCTAACATTTTTTTCAATTGGTTTAACTGAGCCACTTCACCTTTTTTCGCTGCATCTTGAATAGCACGGGTAGGCGCGTGCATTAAGCGATTGGTTAACTTATTGGCCAGCTCTAAAATAACTTTTTCGGCATCTTTACCTGTATTGAGCTGACTCACTGCTCGCTCTACAAGTTCGGACTTTATTGTTTGTACATCGTTTCGATAGTGGCGAATTAAATCCACCGAATCGAGTGAGCGTATCCACATTAAAAACTCTTTAGTGCGCTCGGTAATAATAACTTCAGCCTGCTCAGCGGCTTCTTCTCGGGCACTCATATTCTCGCTAACAATGGTTTGTAAGTCATCAACAGAATATAAATAAGCATCGTCAAGTTCACCCACTTGGCTTTCAATATCGCGAGGAACCGCAATATCAATAAACAACATAGGCTTATAACGACGCTGTTTAAGTGCTTGCTCCACCACACCCTTACCAATAATAGGCAGTGTGCTGGCGGTAGAACTAATAACAATATCGGCTTTATGTAAACGCTCAGGTAGCTGAGCAAGTGCAATTACATCACCCGATACTTGATCCGCTAAACTACGTGCACGCTCAAGGGTTCTGTTCGCAACCGTAATGTTTTGCGGCTCATTTTGGTACAAATGTTTGGCTACTAGCTCAATTGTTTCACCGGCACCAATGAGAAGTACATTGGTTTTATCGAGCTTGCCATAAATATGTTTAGCTAAATTAACCGCCGCATAAGCAACCGACACTGCACTGGCACCAATGTTGGTTTCAGTACGTACTTGCTTAGCAACTGAAAACGTTTTTTGAAATAATCTATCAAACGTCACGCCCACAGCATTATGAGTTTTAGCACTGTTATACGCTTGCTTTATTTGCCCCAAAATTTGCGGCTCGCCCAGTACGAGTGAATCTAGGCCACAGGCTACGCGCATTAAGTGATTTATAGCATCACTACCTTCATGGCAGTAAATGTTTTTACTCAGTTCATGTTCATCCAAACCATGGAAACTAGATAACCACTGCAACAGTGTTTGGGAATTTTGCTGTGCAAGGCTACAATACACTTCAGTTCGATTACAGGTGGAAACAATCACTGCCTCATTAAAATGGGCGTGGCCACTTAATTGCTGTAGCGCCTCTGAAATTTGCTCAGGGGAAAAAGCCACTTTTTCACGTAATTCTACGGGAGCGGTTTTGTGATTAATACCAAGTGCGATTATGGTCATATTTGCCAAATATTGATGAGCCCTACTTTAAAGGCCGCAATTTTATCAAAAATCTCAGGAATATGGAAAGTAAGGAGCAACATTTGATTCGACAATATTTTATTTTAGCTATGTTTTTTTTGTTTTTAGCCGGCTGCGCTCAAAAAAGAAACTTAGAAACAACCACTTACGAAAACTGGAAAACACATCTTGCCGAGCAAAGTATTTGGCAAGTAGAAGGTAAACTTGCTTTTATTAGCCCCGATGAGCGCCAATCTGCAAACTTAAACTGGCAACAGAGCCAAAATAACAATAATTTAGTGCTCACCACTTTTATTGGTACACGTATATTGTCACTCAAACAAACTGCAAATACGGCAGAACTAAACTATGATGGCGAGCAGTATTTTGACACCAATGCAACGGCATTACTAAAACGTTTAACCGGTTTTGCTTTACCGGTAAATAACGCCGACAGTTGGTTAAAAGGCACCATTGATGACCAAACTTTAAAGGTTGATCAATTAGGCCGCGCTAAAAGCGTATTATGGTTTGATAGTACAGGTAAACAATGGCAAATTGAGTACGCTAGCTTTGTGCAAAAAAGCGGCTACTGGCTTCCCAGCAGACTGACCTTAACCCATCAAAAAATTAAAATTAAAATTAAAATTCAACTCTACGATTGGCAGTTTAATTAACCATGAATAATATCACTTCATTTTCACTTATTGCGCCGGCAAAGCTCAATCTTTTTTTACATATTAATGGCCGCCGAGATGACGGTTACCATGAACTAGAAACCCTGTTTACGTTTTTAAATTATGGCGACGAACTTAGTTTTGAGTTAAGCGATTTACCTGCAATTATTGTTACCGGCGACACAAATGGCATAGCCACAACCGACAACCTTATCTATAAAGCGGCTTTATTATTGCAAACACAGTGCAAAATAAAGCAAGGCGTGAAAATAAATTTAATTAAACGTTTGCCAATGGGCGGCGGTGTTGGCGGTGGATCATCAGACGCTGCCAGCACATTATTAGCCTTAAATAAGTTGTGGAAAACAGCCCTCAGTTTAGATGAATTAGCTCATTTAGGCTTACAACTAGGTGCCGATGTACCCGTATTCATACATGGTAAAAGCGCCATAGCGCATGGGATTGGTGAGCAATTAGAACAAGTAATGCTTGAGCAAAAGTGGTATTGTGTGGTCTTCCCTAATCAACATGTAAGTACTGCTAAAATATTTACTCATCCTGAACTAAAACGCGACACGCCAAAAATTTCAGGAGACTGGCAACAGCATATTTTAACTAACGATTGCGAATCTTTAGTGAAAAAGCTGTGTCCCGAGGTTGAAAAAACCCTGCAGTGGTTGCTAAAATACGCTCCATCAAAGATGACCGGAACAGGTTCATGTTGTTTTGTAGAATTTGCTACGCAAGTTCAAGCACAAGATGTACTTGCTAATCTCCCCCATACTTGGCAGGGGTTTATCGCATCAAGCGTTAATACTTCTCCCGCTCATACGGAGTTAGCCGCCATATTTGATTGAAGTAACGTACAAGTAGTCATAAGTTAACACGCAGTGGTTTAATTATTGCCTGTTAGTCCAAAAATTCAGTGCCTGAGGAACCCTACCGTGCCTGACATGAAGCTCTTCGCTGGTAACGCAACACCTGAGTTAGCTCAAAAAGTTGCAAAACGTTTATATATTGAATTAGGCGATGCTGTTGTTGGCCGTTTTAGCGACGGTGAGATCAGTGTTCAAATTAATGAAAATGTTCGTGGATCGGATGTTTTCATCTTACAATCAACCTGTGCCCCTACAAACGATAACCTTATGGAACTTATCGTTATGGTTGATGCTCTACGTCGTGCATCTGCCGGTCGTATTACTGCCGTTATTCCTTATTTTGGTTATGCTCGTCAAGATCGTCGTGTACGTTCTGCCCGTGTACCCATTACCGCTAAAGTCGTTGCCGATTTCTTATCTAGTGTAGGTGTTGACCGCGTTCTTACGGTTGATTTACACGCTGAGCAAATCCAAGGCTTCTTTGATGTACCTGTAGATAACGTATTTGGTAGCCCTGTTTTACTTGAAGATATGAAAGCACGTCATTTTGACGACGTTGTTGTTGTATCTCCAGATATTGGTGGCGTTGTACGTGCGCGTGCTATTGCAAAACTACTAAACGATACCGATTTAGCTATTATTGATAAACGTCGCCCACAGGCAAACGTTTCTCAAGTGATGCATATTATTGGTGATGTTGAAGGTCGTGATTGTATTATCGTTGATGATATGATTGATACCGGCGGTACATTATGTAAAGCAGCTGAAGCACTTAAAGAACACGGTGCTAAGCGCGTATTTGCATATGCTACTCACCCTATTCTTTCGGGAAAAGCGGCTGAAAACTTGCGCAATTCAGTGATTGACGAAGTTATTGTAACTGACTCTATTCCACTGTCTGCAGAGCTTAAAGCACTTAATATTGTTAAAGTACTTACACTTGCCGACATGCTTGCAGAAACTATTCGTCGTATTAGTAACGAAGAGTCTATCTCAGCAATGTTTGAGCATTAATTAAAGATCTACTTTAGCGAAGCTAAGTAACTTTAATTTTAAAAAGCGCCTTTTGGCGCTTTTTTCGTAACTGTTATATATTTTGCTGGGGGGCGATGTTATGATAGCGCGCCTTTTGGCTAGGGACCTTGGTCGCAAAGGCCCTATACTTTTAATTATTGGAAACTATTATGTCAAACAAAACTTATGTATATAACGCAGAACTTCGCGAGCAAACTGGTACTGGTGCGAGCCGCCGCCTACGTCGCGAAGACAAAGTGCCTGCTATCGTTTACGGCGCAAACAAAGAAGCTACTTCAATCACTTTAGATCATAAAGATGTGATTAAAGCTCAAGAAAGCGAAGGTTTTTACACGCAAATTCTTACACTTAACATTGGCGGCGAGTCTGTTGAAACTATCCTAAAAGATATTCAACGTCACCCTTTCAAGCCTAAAGTTACACACCTTGATTTCCAACGTATCGATGCAAACCAAAAGCTACATACTATTGTTCCAATCCACTTTGTTGGTGAAGACGTTGTAGAAAAACTTGGTACAACTGTTGTTCGTCAGTTAACTGAAATCGAAATTTCTTGTTTCCCTAAAGCAATCCCTGATTTCGTAACAGTAGATGTTTCAAAATTAGTTGCAGGCGATTCTCTACATATTTCTGATGTTGCATTACCAGCTGGCGTTTCATCAATAGATTTAGCAAAAGGTCCTGGTCACGATCAGTCTATCCTAATTGTTAAAGCTAACAAATCAGCTCCAACTGAAGATGAAGCTGAAGACGCTGCAGAATAATATTTAAGGCTTAACACCTTGAATTCTATTCAAATGCTTGTGGGCCTGGCTAATCCAGGCCCCGAATACGCAAACACACGCCACAATGCAGGTGCTTGGTTCATTGAGCAACTCGCTGCACGCTATAACTGCACTCTAAAACACGATCCTAAATATCACGGCCTTACAGGTAAAGTGATTATTCAAGATCAAGAATTCAAATTATTGATCCCCACTACTTATATGAACTTAAGTGGTAAAGCGGTCGGTAGTTTAGCTAATTTTTTCAAAATTCCTGTGGAAAGCATTTTAGTTGCCCACGATGAATTAGACTTAGAACCTGGCGTTGCCAAATTAAAGAAAGGCGGCGGACACGGCGGTCATAATGGCTTAAAAGACATTATTGCAAAAATGGCAAATCAAAAAGACTTTATGCGCTTGCGCATTGGTGTAGGTCATCCGGGGCATCGTGAAATGGTAACTGGTTGGGTGCTAGGAAAAGCGGCCAAAGCAGACCAAGAAAAAATGGATGCTGCCATTGATGAAGCGGTACGCTGCATGGAAATACTTGCAAAAGATGGTGTGTTAAAAGCACAAAACAGACTACATTCGTTTAAACCCTAGTAACTTGGGTACAAGTTCGCCGTTTAAACGAATCTAAACAAGGTATCTTACTATGGGTTTTAAATGTGGCATTGTTGGCTTGCCTAATGTGGGTAAATCGACACTTTTTAATGCATTAACAAAAGCGGGTATTGAAGCCGCTAACTTTCCTTTTTGTACCATTGAGCCTAATACAGGTGTGGTACCAGTGCCTGATCCTCGCCTAGACGCACTTGCTAAAATTGTAAACCCACAGCGCATTCTTACAACAAGTATGGAGTTTGTAGATATTGCCGGTTTAGTAAAAGGCGCATCTAAAGGTGAAGGTCTTGGTAACCAGTTTTTAGCTAATATTCGTGAAACTGACGCCATTGGCCACGTAGTTCGCTGTTTTAATGATGATAATATTATTCACGTAGCTGGCACTATTGACCCTGCTGATGATATTGACGTTATAAACACTGAATTAGTGCTTGCCGATATGGACAGCGCTGAAAAAGCATCGTTCCGTAATGCTAAAAAAGCTAAAGGTGGCGATAAAGACGCAAAAGAGCAAAATGCAGTACTTGAAAAAGTAAAAGTACACCTTGATGAAGGCTTAACATTACGTTCTTTAGAGTTAACTAAAGAAGAAAAAGCAGCTATCAGCTCTATTAACTTTTTAACTATCAAACCAACAATGTATATTGCTAACGTTGCTGAAGATGGTTTTGAAAACAACCCATACCTTGATGTTGTACGCGCTATTGCCGCAGCAGAAGATGCGATTGTTGTTCCTGTATGTGCTGCTATTGAATCTGAGCTTTCTGAGCTAGATGAAGAAGACAAGCTTGAGTTTATGGCTGATCTTGGTTTAGAAGAGCCAGGCCTTAACCTTGTTATTCGTGGTGGCTATGAATTACTGCAATTACAAACCTACTTTACAGCAGGCGTAAAAGAAGTACGCGCATGGACTATTCCTGTAGGTGCAACTGCGCCACAAGCAGCAGGTAAAATTCATACCGACTTTGAGCGTGGCTTTATTCGCGCACAAACGATTGCTTTTGACGACTTTATTGCCTTTAAGGGTGAGAGCGGCGCAAAAGAAGCAGGTAAAATGCGCCAAGAAGGTAAAGAGTACATTGTAAAAGACGGCGATGTAATGAACTTCTTGTTCAACGTATAAATATACATTACCCAAATTTAGTGTGGTGATGATTTTAAAGGCTCGTTTTTACGAGCCTTTTTTATTTCTTTAATACCTGCTGTGGTTTTTTAACGTCTGTATTTGTTTAGCAAAATTGAAGAACTGCGAATAAGTTTAAGTTTAGTGTTTTTAATGCAGCTAAAAAAACAGCATTTATGCTAAATTTTAGCCGCTTAGCTTACTTTTCCTGCAAACAAACCAAGTTAAGTGTTTTTTTGCAAAAAAGGTGTTGACGAATTTGGGCCATATCAGCATAATACGCCCCGCACTCAGCGATGAAGTGCTAACGAAAAAATATGGCTAAGTAGCTCAGCTGGTTAGAGCACATCACTCATAATGATGGGGTCACAGGTTCAAATCCCGTCTTAGCCACCATTATTTTTTTGTTACTCAATGAAGAGTTTAAAATAACTACCTAGTGTTTAATTACACAAAGTAATGCGGGAGTGGCGGAATTGGTAGACGCGCTGGATTTAGGTTCCAGTATCTTAGGATGTGAGAGTTCAAGTCTCTCCTTCCGCACCATTCTTGATAAGAATTAAAACTATCAATTGTTTTTGTTGGGATATCGCCAAGCGGTAAGGCACCAGGTTTTGATCCTGGCATTCCCAGGTTCAAATCCTGGTATCCCAGCCAACAATGGCTAAGTAGCTCAGCTGGTTAGAGCACATCACTCATAATGATGGGGTCACAGGTTCAAATCCCGTCTTAGCCACCATTTCTTCTTTTAGAAATGGCTCTGCAAGAGTTAAATTGCAGCTCAATGAAGAGTTTAAAATAACTACCTAGTGTTTTATTACACAAAGTAATGCGGGAGTGGCGGAATTGGTAGACGCGCTGGATTTAGGTTCCAGTAACTTCGGTTGTGAGAGTTCAAGTCTCTCTTTCCGCACCATTTCTTGATAAGAAATAAAACTATCAATTATTCTTTGTTGGGATATCGCCAAGCGGTAAGGCACCAGGTTTTGATCCTGGCATTCCCAGGTTCAAATCCTGGTATCCCAGCCAACTTCTTCTACCAAGGAAAGTTGTTTAAAGAATAGCTCAGCTAAGAGCTTAAAATTGCAAACTGTGTTTTATTACACAAACGATGCGGGAGTGGCGGAATTGGTAGACGCGCTGGATTTAGGTTCCAGTAACTTCGGTTGTGAGAGTTCAAGTCTCTCTTTCCGCACCATTTCTTGATAAGAAATAAAATTATCAATTATTCTTTGTTGGGATATCGCCAAGCGGTAAGGCACCAGGTTTTGATCCTGGCATTCCCAGGTTCAAATCCTGGTATCCCAGCCAACTTTTTCTACCAAGGAAAGTTGCTTAAAGAATAGCTCAGCTAAGAGCTTAAAATTGCAAACTGTGTTTTATTACACAAACGATGCGGGAGTGGCGGAATTGGTAGACGCGCTGGATTTAGGTTCCAGTAACTTCGGTTGTGAGAGTTCAAGTCTCTCTTTCCGCACCATTTCTTGATAAGAAATAAAACTATCAATTATTCTTTGTTGGGATATCGCCAAGCGGTAAGGCACCAGGTTTTGATCCTGGCATTCCCAGGTTCAAATCCTGGTATCCCAGCCAACTTTTTCTACCAAGGAAAGTTGCTTAAAGAATAGCTCTAGCTTAGAGTTTAAATTAGCAAATTAGTGATGCGGGAGTGGCGGAATTGGTAGACGCGCTGGATTTAGGTTCCAGTATCTTAGGATGTGAGAGTTCAAGTCTCTCCTTCCGCACCATGTTCTTAACTAGAACGAAAACTTGTACAAATTTATAGTTGGGATATCGCCAAGCGGTAAGGCACCAGGTTTTGATCCTGGCATTCCCAGGTTCAAATCCTGGTATCCCAGCCAATTTGTTTATACTTCCTGCTTAAATTACTCTTCCTTTTTTGTATTACTCATAAGTACTCATAACTACTCACTCTAAATCTATTTATTTTAAACTTCTGTATTTTTAATCTATCTATAAAATCTTATTTTAATAACTGTATTTAAATAGCTGTATTTTATTAGCAACCCCTCTGCTACCGCACTTTTAATCAATAAATAAGCATAAAAAAAGACCCATAAATGAGCCTTTTCAATAGTTCACAAATGTTATAGCAATTAGTATTAATTTAACTCGCCGCTAATAGCGTATTTTAAAACCCAGTTTTTTACCGGTCCGGTATTGTTAGCTATTTTTAAAAATTGGCTACGCGCCCATTTTAATGGCGCAATTTGATTAGAAAAGCCAAAGTAGCAGGCATCCATCATACTCATCATTAATAAGTTTGCTTTGCGGCGCGATTTTTCATACTCATTTAATTTTAATGGGCAACCTATGTCATCAGCACTTAATAGCACCTGTGCAAGCGCTACAACGTCTTGAAAGCCTAAATTTACGCCCTGCCCGGCTAATGGGTTAATAGTATGTGCAGCGTCACCTACAAGCACTAGTCGCCCTTGCGAATATTTATTTGCGTGCTGGCGAGCCAGTGGAAACACCGCGTGCTTTAACACGGTAAAATCACCGGCAAGCTCAGGAAACTTTTTAACAATATGTGTTTTAAGTTGCAGCGGGTTTAAACCTTTAAAGCTTTGCAGTGTATTGGCATCGTCATACCAAATTAAATTAGCGTAAGGAGCCTGCATAGGTAAAAAGGCCAAAGGGCCGGTGGGAGTAAATTGCTGCCACGTTTTTACTTGTTGCGGCGCATCAAGTTTTATAAGTACGCCCATGCAGTGCTGCTGATACTGCCAACCGGTTATACCTATGTTGGCTTTAGCGCGTAATTGCGATTGCCCGCCGTCGGCTGCAATAACTAAATCAGCGGTATACGTTTGCTCACCATACACTAGCGTAATTGCATCTGAGGTTTGCTCAATACTCGTAATAGGCGCTGCTTGCTCAATAACTTCAATGTTGTATTGCTCAAATTGCTGCCATAAACTGGCTTGAATTAGGTTATTTTCAATTAAGTGGCCTAAATGCGTGGTGTTTATATCGGCGCAATCAAATAATAAATTATCGCCACCGCGCTCAAATGCTTCTAATTGTTGATACGGCGCTAACCTACTTTGTTGTAAAAGTGGCATTGCGCCCAATTCGTCTAGCAGCTTTTCTGAAAAACGATTTATTGCCGATACGCGAATATCAACCTGATCACTGCTTAAAACTTGCTGCGGATTTATTAGTTTTTTTTCTATTATGCGCACTGCTTTGCCTTGCTGGGCAAGTTTAATTGCCATAGCAGCACCCACCATGCCAGCACCCACAACAATTACTTTATTTTTTGTCATGTTCTCATCTTTTTAATTTCTTAAAACTATTTTAATTGTATCGTAATTAGCTTGTTATGTGCCAAAGGATACGCTCAACTGTGGATAAAACTAAAGCTGCATTGATTTGAAATCACAAACATGAAAACTATACTTGGATTTACGTGTGTATCCAGCTAAAATACGCGTCCTTTAAGTGGGTATAGCGCAGTAATGCATTTCACTTAATCCTGTTTCTAGCACATTTTTGTGCCACTATCGAATTGAACACGAGGCAATATTTCAATGAGCAAAAAGCTGCATATTAAAACCTGGGGTTGTCAGATGAACGAATACGACTCTCAGAAAATGGCTGAACTTTTAGATGCCACCAATGGCTACCAGCTAACTGATGATGCAACAGATGCCGACGTAATTTTACTTAACACCTGTTCAATTCGTGAAAAAGCACAAGAAAAAGTGTTCCATCAGTTAGGTCGTTGGAAGTTGTTAAAAGACGACAAGCCAGACTTAATTATTGGCGTAGGTGGTTGTGTTGCCTCACAAGAAGGTGACTCTATTCGCCAGCGTGCGCCATTTGTAGACGTTATTTTTGGCCCACAAACGCTGCACCGTTTACCAGAAATGATTAAACAAGTGCAAGGCGATAAAGGCTCATCGGTTGTTGATATTTCATTCCCAGAGATTGAAAAATTTGACCGTTTACCAGAGCCAAAAGCCGATGGCCCATCTGCGTTTGTATCTATTATGGAAGGCTGCTCTAAGTACTGTACTTTTTGTGTTGTACCATACACTCGCGGCGAAGAAGTTAGCCGCCCAGTAGATGACGTACTATTAGAAATTGCCCAGCTTGCTGAGCAAAACGTACGTGAAGTAAACCTACTTGGCCAAAACGTAAACGCGTACCGCGGCGACACACACGATGGCGAAATTTGTTATTTTTCGGATTTAATTCGTCTTATTGCTGCCATTGATGGTATTGACCGTATTCGTTACACCACATCGCATCCAGTAGAGTTTACCCAAGATATAGTTGACGTATACGCCGATGTACCAGAGCTTGTAGATCATTTACATCTACCAGTACAAAGTGGTTCAGACCGTATTTTAAACCTAATGAAACGCGGCCATACGGCAATTGAATATAAGTCGACAATTCGTAAGTTACGCAAAATTCGTCCTAACTTAAGCATGTCGTCAGATTTTATTATTGGTTTTCCGGGTGAAACCCAAGATGACTTTGAAGCAACCATGAAGCTAATTAGCGACGTTGGTTTTGATATGAGCTTTAGCTTTATTTACAGTGCACGCCCAGGTACACCAGCGGCCGACTTGCCAGATGACGTAACCGAGCAAGAGAAAAAAGAGCGTTTATACTTACTGCAAAATCGTATTACACAAATGGCGCAACAAATTAGCCGTCAAATGTTCGATACAGAGCAGCGTATACTCGTTGAAGGTCCTTCTAAAAAGAACCCAATGGAATTACGTGGCCGTACCGAAAACAACCGTGTAGTTAACTTTGTTGGCCCACATACAGTGATCGGTCAGTTTGTTGACGTACGTATTACCGAGGCACTACCAAATTCTTTACGTGGTGACTTAATTCGTACAGAATCAGAAATGAACTTACGTCGTGAAATCGCTCCTTCAGCTATTTTAACCAAAGCTGCAAGCCTTGAGCCTAAACCTGACACTATAAACGAAATTGGCGTTGCTACTTTCGTCCCTTAGTGGAAATTTTAGCGCCAGTTAACACTGGCGCCATGCTATAGGAAGTAATTTTGAGTAATCAGTTAAAAACATTAGAGATTTATTTAGAACCTGCCGATAACAAACGCCTTTCTTCTTTATGTGGCCCGTTTGACGAAAACATCAAACAAATTGAACGCCGACTCGGTGTTGAAATTATCCACCGCGATAACTTTTTTAAAGTCACAGGCAAAACTTACAGTAGCGCCAGCGCTGTAGAAATTTTAAAAAACCTTTATATTGATACTCAACCTGTGCGCGGCGAAATTGGCGAAATAGAACCCGACAACGTGCACTTAGCCATTACCGAATCAAACGCCCTTGAACAAGACGCCACAACCAGCACTTACACCAAAGAAATGGTGATTAAAACGCGCCGTGGTGTTATAAAGCCGCGTAACGAAAACCAAGGTATATACGTTTCTAATATTTTGCATCACGATATTACCTTTGGCATTGGCCCTGCTGGTACAGGCAAAACATACTTAGCTGTGGCAACTGCAGTTGATGCCCTAGAGCGCCAAGAAATTCGCCGTATATTGCTTACCCGCCCAGCGGTAGAAGCAGGTGAAAAGCTCGGTTTTTTACCGGGCGATTTAAGCCAAAAGGTCGACCCATACTTGCGCCCGCTTTACGATGCGCTATTTGAAATGCTTGGCTTTGAAAAAGTAGAAAAACTAATCGAAAAAAACGTTATTGAAATTGCCCCACTTGCTTATATGCGTGGGCGTACGCTTAATGATGCCTTTATTATTTTAGATGAAAGCCAAAATACCACCGCAGAGCAAATGAAAATGTTTTTAACCCGTATTGGGTTTAACTCAAAAGCGGTTATTACTGGCGACATAACGCAAGTAGATTTACCACGTGGTGTGCGCTCAGGCTTACGCCATGCAATGGAAGTACTCGATGGCGTAGACGAAATAAGCTTTAACCACTTTAAAGCCCAAGACATAGTTCGCCACCCTGTGGTTGCGCGTATTGTTGAAGCCTACGAGCGCAACGATGAAAGCGAGCGACTTATGCGCCTAGAAAAGCAAAAAGCCCGAGAGCAACTTGCCGCTCAACAACCGCCTGCTACTAAAGAGTAATACCGTGAACACTGAACTTGATTTACAAATAGCCTGTGAGTTTGACAACTTACCAAGCGAGGCACAATTTGCGCTTTGGGCCGACAAAGCCCTTAGCCAATACCGCGACGAATCTGAACTCACTATTGTAATTAGTGACGAAGCGCAGTCGCAACAACTCAACAACGACTACCGTGGTAAAAACAAGCCTACCAATGTACTGTCGTTTGAGTTTGAAGCACCACCGGGAATAGATATTCCTTTAGTAGGTGATTTAGTTATTTGCCCAGCTATTGTATTGGCTGAAGCAATTGAGCAAGAAAAGTCATTTCATGACCACTTTGCTCATATGGTTATTCATGGATGCTTGCATTTGCTTGGATTTGACCATATAAAGAGTGAAGATGCTTTTGAGATGGAAAGTATAGAAAAGCAATTACTTGCTGAGCTAAACATAGCAGACCCATATCGGGACGAAATTTAAATAAACGGAGTAATCAGATATAATGAGCGACGGTAACTCGCATTCTAGCCAGGGTTCTTCTGGAAAAAGCTGGCTGGGCCGAATAGCCCAAAAGTTTCAAGGGGAACCCCAGAACAGAGAAGAGCTGGTTGAAGTAATTGCCGATGCGCAAGAGCGGGATGTAATCGATCCAGAAACCAAAGAGATGATTGAAGGTGTGCTTGGCGTGTCTAAGCTTAAAGTGCGAGACATTATGGTGCCGCGCTCACAAATGATCACCCTTGAGATCGACAGCCCGCTTGAAGAGCTCATACCTATGATGGTTCACTCTACGCACTCACGCTTTCCGGTGGTGTGTGAGGACAAAGACCATGTAGAAGGGATTTTACTCGCTAAAGATTTATTACCCCTAATCTTAAACAAAGACGACTTACTGCCCTCACTGCGCGATTATTTACGCCCAGCAATGGTAGTACCCGAAAGTAAACGTGTCGATACCCTGCTTAACGAATTTCGTCAGCAACGCTACCATATGGCTATTGTTATTGATGAATACGGCGGTGTATCGGGCTTAGTCACTATTGAAGATATTCTTGAAATAATCGTGGGCGAAATAGAAGACGAACACGACGAAGAAGAAGAGCAACAAGATATTCGCCAACTTGCTAAGCATGTTTACGTAGTACAAGCGCTAACCCCTGTTGATGACTTTAACGAGCATTTTAAAACAGGTTACAGCACAGATGACGCCGATACTATTGGTGGCACTGTATTACATGCCTTTGGCCACATGCCAAGCCGTGGCGAAACCATTGATATAGAAGGTTACCAATTTAAAGTAACCAACTCTGACAATCGCCGCATCTTGCAACTGCAAGTCACCGTTCCTAAGGTTGATGATAACTACAGTGAAGATTCTGCTAACTAAGTTCACCTTATTAGCAAAAGATAAAAAAGCATGGCTCGCATTAATTGCGGGCCTTATTTTAACTTTTGCCTATGCCCCCTTTGAAATTTGGCCCATTGCATTTTTTAGCCTTGCTGCCATCATTTTTTGTATTAATCCAAAAAACACCGGTAAAACACACGCAAAAACAGCCGCTAAATATGGCTTTATATTTGGTTTAGGTTGGTTTGGTGCTGGTATTAGCTGGGTACATGTATCTATAGCCACTTTTGGCGGCATGCCATTAATCGCTTCTTTAGCGCTTATGGCCTTATTGTGTTCATACTTAGCGTTATTTCCTGCACTTGCCTTTTGGGCAACAACTCGCTTTGCCAGCGGCCCTAAAAGTTATGGCGCATTATTAATTGTAAGTTTTGCCATAAGCGAATACTTACGCGCACACTTACTAACAGGCTTTCCATGGTTAAGTTTTGGTTATACGCAAACCGACAGCCCACTTAGACTGCTTGCCCCTTATATTGGCGAATTTGGTTTAACCTTAGTATGTATTGCCATTGGTTTTGCATTGTATCGCCTAAGCCAAAAAGATTTTAAAACACTGGCCATAACCAGCAGTGCTTTAGCACTACTTTTTGCTGGTGCATACACCACAGGTACAGCACAGTACTCTGGCAAAAGCATGTCGACATTACTTGTACAAGGTAATATAAAACAAAATCTGCGCTTTGATCCCAGCCAGTTTTGGACCACCATGAGTAAATACCAAGACCTAACCCGCACACACTGGGACGCCGACTTAATAGTATGGCCCGAAGCCGCAGTACCCGAAATAGAAGCGCTTGCCGACTCATACCTAGCAGGCTTAGACAGCGCCGCTTCATTTAATAAAACCGCGCTAATTACCGGTGTTGTTGACTACCAACTCGACACTAAAACTATTTTTAATACCCTTATAGTAGTAGGTAATAAAAATAAAGATGATGAACACGGCCACTACCGCTACCTAGATAAAAACCGCTATCAAAAACACCAATTACTCCCTATTGGCGAATTTGTACCATTTGAAGATTTACTGCGCCCTATTGCACCGTTGTTTGATTTACCTATGTCGTCGTTTACCCGTGGCGACAAAGTACAAAACAACCTACGTGCTAACGGCTTTAATATACTACCCGCTATATGCTACGAAATAGTATTTGCCGACCTAGTGCGTGGTAATTATCAGCACAGCTCAGATTTACTCTTTACCGTAAGTAACGATGCTTGGTTTGGCGACTCCATTGGCCCTCACCAGCATATGCAAATCGCTCGCATGCGCGCTCTAGAGCTACAGCGGCCACTAATACGTGTTACTAACAACGGCGTAAGCGGCGTATACGACCCAATAAGCCACACGCAACAAAGCATGCCACAGTTTGAAGCAACCACCATGAAAGCCGACGTTAAGTTAATACAAGGCGACAGCGTGTACAGCCAATACGGCAACATGTTTGTATGGGGATTTGTGTTGTTGCTGGGTATTGGCGGGTTTTTGGGGCGTATAAAAAGAACTGTTTTTTAATATTTCTCCCACTAAATGTTTACTCTAAATGTCTAAAGAACTTAGAGTAAACCACAATTAAATAATTAAGACTATTCAGTTTTAAATATTAAAATCAATATCTAAAACTCTAGCCACCATTCTATTTTTCTCTTCAATTGGAGAGTAGATATCAGTAACAAAAGTAATAATTTCACTTTTTAAAGCTGTTTCAAATGAATCATACCCTTTTGAAAATTTTAAATAATCGAAAATGCTTAGCTTTGCAATACCGGAACTTTTTCCCTGCTTTTTACTTTTTCTAGATATTTTCTCAAGCTCTGCAGCTGTAAGTAAGTTGATATTAAATGTGGTTTTTTGACGCTTGAAAAAATGGTTATCGAGTAAATGTTCAGAAGCCAAAACTGCACCTCTTACACCATTATTAAATAGATTTATTGTAGATAATAAATTATTACTTGTTATTGATTCCAATGAGGCGACTTCATACTCCCCATCTTTAATTTCAAACTCAATGACCCTAGTTTTTAAAATTTCAGATACTATATTTCCAAGAATTGTATCTTTGCTTTCAGTATTTAAGCGATTTAATTTCTTGTTTTGAAAATACTTTAAAACTAATAGAGCATTATAATCATTTGTATCTATTTCTTTTAGAAATTGAAGAACATTATCAAATTTATCCTCTTCATCTATTACCTCTAATAGTTTTAGGTAAAACTTCTCTTTATGCACATGAGGTAAAGACGCAATAAACTTAGCTGCATGGAATTCCTGAATTGATTTATGGAGAAAAAGATACTTATCAAATCCGTCTTTTTGTATTAAACAGGTGATATCTATAAGGTCGTTTTGTACTTTTTCTGTGAGTTCAAGCGAAGTACCATTAAGCTTTAATGCTGAATTTAGAAACTTATAAAGTGACTCCTCAGTAAACTCCATTACATTCTTATTTAAGCTATCGAAACAAAAAGCATTAAAAATATTTCCTGCTTCAATTGAAGATACTTGAGAACTTCTCTCTCTATTGAAATTTTTAATTTTATCGTGGCGACTGAACAGCGTTATAAATAATTTATCATAAAAATCAATTACATTCTTAGGTACAATATCAAGGTACGGGTAGCATACGTATAACAAGTTGACAAGAATTGGACTGACTAATGTTCCCTGTAATTGTAAATTATGAATTATTAGATCTTTTAGCTCTTCATTTACTGCATTTTTTTCAAGTTTTAAAATAATTGATATGATTTCATTACAGTTCAGTGTTTTAACTTTGAAGTTTATAATATCTATCTCGGTACATATTTCTGTACCGGGGCGGCTGGTTACAATGACACTACAATTATACCTTGTCTTCAATTGGTTAATTTCATTCAATAACCGGTGACGTCGGCTAGAAATTACCTCATCAAACCCATCTAGCATCAAAACAACTTTCCTAGATTGTAGTAATATTTCAACGTCACCTTCAATTAAAGATAAACTTATATCTTCAAGCTGTTGCTTTAAATAATCCAAGATACTGCTTTCTTCGATTTTTCTTAACTCTATAAAGAAAGGAAATCTTTCTGCCTTATAGATCTCTTCAAGAAATAACTTTCGAAGTATTGTACTTTTTCCCTGCCCAGCAATACCAATGATATTCACTGTTCGATTAAAATTTAAAGTAAAAGTATCGCCAACGATAAATTCTTCACTGCCTCCTTGTTTAACTATTCGTAAAGGTGAGTATATTTCGTTTAAATAAACGTCAGATTCTGCGCTATGTAGCGTCCGCATTTTTAAAAAACGATTAACATACCTTTCAGTATAAATAGTCGCTGGATAGTCTTCAGATAGTTGCCCTAGAATATTTTTACCTTGATTTTCACCAATGTCCCAAGCTTTATCAATTAGTTTCTTCGTTAGATGAGTTATGGCTTGCTTCAAAGCCGCTGAAGTTAATACTGTTAATGGTTCCACTCTTTATCGCCTTCCCTCATTTGAATTTTAAGTTAACCTTGAGACGTACCTACAACTGTTTCAACATTCACAGGTTGATTCTAGTTTCCTTTAATAACCACAGTCCTGATATTTTACCTTGAATAGCTTGCCTATTTGGATCCCAATATATTTGCAGGAAGCCTAATAGCTCGCTGCTTAGTACTACAACATTGATATTATGCTTTTTAACCCGACTTTTGGCCGCGCTAATGTAACGAAAGTAAACAGCAGCCCGGCAAAAATATTATCTATTTAACGGTAAGCGGTGCGTTATTAATCGCTGATAATGGCAGGTTTACATCGAATAATTGGCCACGAACTTGGGCAACCCCCATAGCCTTTAAGCGTGCTGTGTGCATAGTTAAATACGCATTAGCTGATGCTTCATCTTCAAATAGGTAAATACCACCAGCAAGTTGACCTTGTTGGTTTTCGGTCCAAATTTTCCAAATAATACCGGGTTCATGGTTAATTGATTCGGCTAAATCTTTTAATGCTGCTGACATTTGCTCCCCAAACGGGCCTGCAAAATCAAAGTCTACCTGTAATAATTTTTTCACTATAAGCTCTCTTTTAACTAAAGCGCGGTATCACGCTTTTAATAATACTCTAATAAATTAGTTAGCTACCAAGCACACGCAAAGTAGCTAACAGGCTGCGTGACTTAGCAGCTTAATTTATTGCAATTAGCGACCAAATTCACTCGGTGGTGCTGGCACTACCAATGGTTTTTTCGGATTTGCTTTAAGCTCTTTTAATAACTCTTTTACAGCGCGTTCAATCGACGGATCTTGTCCGGCTTGAATAAGCTCTGGGCGATCAATCACTTCTATGTCTGGGCTTACGCCTTCATTTTCAATGATCCAGTTACCTTCGTTATCTAAAATTCTAAAAGTAGCGGCAATAACTGAGCCACCATCTACAAGCCCAGGGTTGCCCGAAATACCAATTAAACCGCCCCAGGTACGCGTACCAATTAATTTGCCTAAACCTGCTTGGCGAAAGTAATACGGTAGTGCGTCGCCGCCTGAACTAGAGTAGCCATTGATCAGCATAGCTTTAGGGCCATCGTGTGCAAACTGCGGGGTTTTAGTTGGCTCTACACCACGGCGTTTCCAGTAGTTAAGCGGTTTACGCGCTAACCAGGTGATCATATGTTCAGGTATAAAACCGCCGCCATTGTAACGATCGTCTATGATCATTGCTTCTTTATTAGTTTGCGGTAAAAAGTTTTTAAATAACGAACGGTTACCTTCGTAATGGGTGTTAGGTAAATGCACGTAGCCAATACGCCCATCTGAAAGCTTATTAACATACTCAGCGCGCGATTGTGCCCACTGTAAGTAACGCAATCCAGTTTCGCTGGCAATAGGCGTTACCATTACTTTCCAGCTGTTTTTTAGGCTTGGTGATTTACTGAGTAGTAATTCAACCGATTTACCTTGGGTGTTTTCTAGTAGTTCGTAAAAGTTGACTACGCTTTTTACTGAGCGGCCATTTACTGCAATTATGTAATCGCCTACATTGGCGTTAATACCGGTTTCGTTTAGCGGTGAGCGAAAGTTTTCGTGCCAGTTTTCGCCTTTAAAAATAGTCTCTATTTTTACAAAGCCTGATTTATGCGCGCTAATTTCTGCGCCCAATAAGCCATGCTGTAAACGAGGAGATGTTGGCATATCGCCCGAGTTAACATAAATATGCCCTGAGTTTATTTCGCCTGCTATTTCACTTAATACATAATCTAGGTCGGCTCGATGTGCAATAGCGTCTGCCATAGGTTGGTAACGCGCTAAAATAGCATTCCAGTCTTGGCCATGATGGTTTTCGTCATAAAACCAGTCGCGCAGAGTCCGCCAGCCTTCACGATACATTTGTGCCCATTCGGTTTGTGGGTCAATTTTTAATACCATGTCTTGCAAGTTAAGTTGCGTAGCTTTTAAGTCTTGTTTAGCTTCTGGCTTTATTACGCTAATGTTTTTTCCTGCACGAGCAATAATATGCTCAGCATTAGCCGACACTTTATAATTACTCACTCCTGCTGCTATTGTGGCAACTTCACCATCAACGGCATTAGGCACTAACTTAAGCTCTCCTGCCGATAGTGTTAATACGCCGTCTTTTACGCCGCTTAGTGCGCCGTAGTTTCCTGCAGGTACATTTAGCGCCACAACACGGCTCATAAAGCCGTTACTTTCTATATAATTGCTGGGTGCTTTAGCTGACTTTTTATCGTCTTTATCTGCTTTTGAGTCAACAATGCTTATTTCGTCACTCAGCGGTGTATTAAGTGGCTTGATTTTACTGTTTACTGCAACCGAATACAGTCGGGTTGCATTGTTAAACATGTAGTCAAACTCGTAGCTACTAAAAGTTAAATTAAAGTCGCGCTCTGATGTGAAATACAATTGCTGCCCGTCGGGAGAAAACGCTGGGGTTGTCTCACTGCTCATGTCATCAGTTAAGCGAGTAACGCGTTTGTCTTTTAAATTGTAATGCCATAATGAGGCGTAGCGATTTTCGTTATTTTTAACAAACACTATATCCTCGCTATTAGGCGACCAAATATAGCTAGTTAAACCATCTTCATTATATTTTGCGGTATCAATTTTACGCTGCTTACCGGTTTTAATATCGAGCCACCACAGGGTGTGATTCTGATCGCTAAACAATAACTTTTTATTATCTGGTGACCAAACTGGCTCAAAACGCCAAATACTGCCATTACTGGTCAGTTGCTTAACTTGGTTATTGTTAGCTCTGTCTTTTAGGTAAATTTCGTACTCGCCTGTTTCATCACTCATGTAAGCAATATAGCGTCCATTGGGCGACCATGTAGCCGATATTTCACGCCCTTTTGGCGTATGGCTTAAGTTTCGGGTTGGGCCATTTTTAACCGGCACAGAAAACAGTTCGCCGCGGGCGGTAAATAGTACTCTTTTTCCATCGTGCGATACGTCCATTGAATCAATAAAGTCACTAACATTTTTACTGTAGGCCATTGTATGTTCACGGTTACCTTGAACATTTATGCTCAGCTTTTCAGATTGCTGCGTGGCGTCATCAAAGCGATACAAATAACCACCATTTTCATACACTATGGCGTTGGGCCCAGCCGAGGGCCAAAGCACATCAAAGTCGCTGTGGTTAGTTACTTTTATCGGATTTTTGCCATCTTGATGTTTGTATAAATTTAGCGTGTATTCTCTGTCCGACACGTAGTAAATGTTATTGTTAACCCAAGTAGGCTGTTGGTCGGTTGCTCTGTCGGTTGTTAATTGCTTTGATTTGTTATTTTCTAAATCGTAAACCCATACATCTTGTGCGCGCCCGCCACGGGTGCGTTTCCAAGTACGAAATTCGCGATCAATGGGTGTATACACATACTGTTTGCCATCGGGCGATAACATGCCACCGCCAGTTTCTGGTATGGCTAATGGTTGCTCTAGGCCACCCGCAGCAGGCACTATATAAGGTCGGCCAACACGCTGACCATAAGGGGTACGGTTAGCTCTAAACACAATATGCTTACCGTCTGGGGTCCAATCAAGTACACGATAATCAAAACCTCCGCGCGGCGGCATTACACCTACGTCGTTATAATAAGTCAGTTGTTTTAAGTCGGAGCCATCGCGGTTCATTACATACACTTGGCGGCTGCCATTATATTGGGCAGAAAAAGCGATTTGGCTGCCATCTGGCGAAAATTTAGGAAAGGTTTCAAAACCAATATGATCAGTTAAGCGCGTGCTTTTACCTGTTTTAGTGTTTGCTATATAAATATCGCCCGCATAAACAAAGGTTACTGATTCTTTATGAATATCGGGAAAGCGTAATAAGCGGGTATCTTGTGTTTGATAAGCCGCAACCATCGGCGATATTGCCGGTGCAACCGCTACTGCTATTGCTGTTAATAAAGTGCGTAGTTTCAAGGTTATCGTCCTTACAATGTTATTTCATTTCATAATAACAATAAAAAGACAGTTTGCAGCTTTGTGCGACAAATTACTGTAACAAGGTGTAAATACAGTCATTGTAAAAGCTTAATAATTGGTAATATATTTCACTCACATTTTAATATTTTAAACACCTACTCTAGCTAAAAGCAGTACTTTAAGCCCATTAAAAAAATAAAAGTTAATACTGCCTTGATTTATTCAGCTTTTGTTAATACTATCTTGCCCAATAAAATCCATTACTTTCATGGTATTACCTAACGATCTGTAATTTGGTTTTATTTAATCATAAATACACATAAAAGGAATATAATGTGAACAAAATAGCTTCAATCTTTATCGCTGTTACCCTACTTTTAACTACCGGCTGTACGGCCATTATGACTGCAGAACAAGCAGCTCCTACGTTAAATAAGCCCCAAGTTGATGAAATACAAATTGCAGTGGTAGATCATCGCCCATATGTTGTAAATGGTGACAAACTCTCTGGTTTTGAAGGATTAAGTCGCTCTGGCTTTGGTATACCTTATACACAAAACATCATTACTGGCGAAACTATGCCACAACACTTAGGTAAACGCCTTGCTGCTGGTTTTATTCGCTCTGGTATTAACGCTAAGCTAATAGCTACCACACCACAGGTCGATATTAATGACATTAAAGCAGATAGCGATACTGCGACTATTATAATCGTACTTAACGAATGGAAGTATGATCACCACGCTTTTACTGATAACTCATGGTATAACTTTGATCTAATAATTAAGGATCGCACTGGTGCTGCGCTTATAAATAAAAACTTTACTGGCGAGCAAGACATTCCAAGTATGCATACCAACGACTTACAAATGCTTTATAAAGAGCGCTTTGAATTAGCGTTTGCAGATCCTGAGGTTAAAGCGTTACTGTAATTTTAAACTACGCGAACATTTTTATTGGCGAACTAAATAAGTATTTAGTTCGCCAAAGCAGCAAACAATATAACTGTTATTTACGCGCTTAAATTAAAACCCCTTCTTTATTACTATTTAATATTTTCTGAAACCTCAATCATTACCGTTTGATCTACTTGTATAAGCCCGCGCTTTGGCCGGTCTAAATCTATAATAATAAATACGATTAAAGTAATTAACAAAGAAACCAATACTATGGGCACAATCATTCGCTTACCACTTAGCCCTGCGGAATAACCCATAATGCCGCCAGACGAAATAAAAACAATAAAGAGCAGTATTAATACCACCTCAGGTACATGCATTTGCAATAAAGCATTTCGCTTTCCTTGGCTGTCTATTACATCATTAAGCGATTTTACAAACGCTCCTGTAGTTACAGGCCTTGGGTCAACATTTGTGGCTGCGATAGCCAATGACCATAACTGACGCTGTAAGTTGGCTATTTTATTATTGTAGTCGTTACGCTGCGCGTGTTTGGTTAAATCTAATTGGCCTATAGCAACTCGTAAGTCTACATACTCTTTAAATAATTCATTGGCTTGTTTTTTGTATTCTTGTGGCAGTAATTCAACCCGTAATATGGCTGTGCCGATTGTGTTTGCTTCATCTATTAACGCCATGCTGCGGTTATCATACCGTTGCATCGACATGCTAAATGTAAAACCCAGTAGTAATGCTAACAAACCTAATATACTGCCCTGAATAGAACCCGTTAGCGTCTTAACTTCACTGTCGGTTCTGCCTTGAATAAACCGCCCTGCTCTAAAGCCTATTTCGTTAAAAATAACGATCGCAATAAACAATGTAACTGCAATTAATACACTGCTGTATCCATAAAGTAATTCATCTTCGAACATAATTTAGTAAATTCCACTGGCCATTATTTGGGTGTACTTTTTAAAGCGTACTCAACAAAGTTATACTTTAAAGATACGGTAAATTTAAACTGGAAGTAAGTAAAATTAAGTTAAGGGCTGATTCACCAACCTGCCTTAACGCTAAACATTATAGTCGTGATCGCCTCGTCTTTTCATTTCACTCATAACCAGCTCAACCATTTGTTGTTTTATTGCTGCTTGCTCTGATTTTAACTCCCCTAATTGCCGCTCTAGTATATCTATTTGCTCTTGTTGTTGTGAGTTTTTATATTTTTTAGACCCTAAATGCTCAACACCAATAGCTAAACTAGCATCACTTTTATTTGGCTCATTTGCGGTGCTATTTATGGTTAAACTGCTTTGAATTGGACTTTGTTTGAGTTTGTTAATTTGCTCTTGCAATGCAATAACCCGCCCTAAAAAGTGTTCATACACTTTTTCTAGGTTTTTATATTGATCGCCAAACATTGCGTTATCTTCACTGTACTTTTGTGCTTTAGTGTCTAAGAACTTTGATAAAACATATTTTGGCTCATCCTCTGTCTCACCTTCAGCAAGTTGCTTACCTGGTTGTGTTAAAGGCTGAGTATTAAGGCTGTATGCATGGTGTAAAGGGGGCGCTGGTGAAATCTTCATTACTTTATCCCTAAAATAGCTTTGTCACTATTATAGGTATCGACCTAACATTAAAATTCTTGAGTAACGTTTACAGGCTGGCTAAAAGCAAAAAGCCCCACTTTATGAAAGCAGGGCTTAAGTAATTATTACTTAAAATAATATTACGACTCAATAGCCAATAACTCAACTTCAAATATAAGCAGTGATGCCGGTGGAATGCTGCCCACACGTTTTTCACCGTAGGCCAGTTGATGCGGTACATAAAGTAGGTATTTATCGCCGGGGCTCATAAGTTGCAGACCTTCGGTCCACCCTTTAATAACTTGATGTAAACCAAAGCTAATAGGGGCTTTACGCTCAACTGAGCTGTCAAATACTGTGCCGTCTATTAACGTACCGTGGTAATGCACATTAACCATGCTTTTGGGGTTAGGCTTGTCATCGCTTTGCCCTTGGTGCAATACTTTGTACTGCAAGCCTGAAGCGGTCTCTTGTACGCCATCTACTTTTGCATTAGCTGCCAAAAAATCAGCTTCTATTTGCGCGTTAATACCCACTTGTTGTTTGGCTTTTTTGCTGTTTTTAAATATTAAAAAGCAAAATATGGCGATAATTACCGCTAATATTATATTAAGCATAGTTAATTTTTTTCCTCTTCTGGTTCTGCGTCTTTTTCATCTTCGCTATCGCCGTTTACAATGTCTGCAATATCTTTAAGTCGTGCTAAGGCTAGGCCGTTTACTGAGTTTTCAGGATAGTGCCCGTCAACTAAATCGCCAGCTTCTAAATCCATCAGTAAGTTAAGTGCCTGATCTACCGTCTCTACTGCGTAAATATTAAATTTACCAAGTTCAACTGCATTAAGTATTTCCTCATCTAACACTAAGTTAACTTGGTTAGATTTAGGAATGATCACGCCCTCTTCGCCAGTTAAACCGCGCATTTTACACAGTTTAAAAAAGCCTTCTATTTTTTCGTTTACGCCACCAATAGCTTGTACATCGCCATGTTGGTTAATTGAGCCTGTAAGCGCAATTGATTGACTCAGTGGTAAACTAGTAATAGCCGAAATTAACGCGCATAACTCGGCAAGTGACGCGCTATCGCCATCTATGTAGCCATAACTTTGTTCAATTGCAATATTTGCACTGAGCGTTAAGCTAAAGTGCTGCGCGTATTTATTGCCTAAATAGCCGGTAAGTAGCATTACCCCTTTAGAGTGAATTGCTTTACCTAGCTCGGCTTCGCGCTCTACATCTAAAACGCCATCGGCACCGGCATAAACTGTTGCCGTAATACGCGCAGGTGTACCAAATGAGGTATCGCCAATATGCAGTACAGTTAAACCATTTACTTTGCCTATGGCTTGGCCTTGCGTGGCAATAAGGGTGTGCCCTTCTTTAATATCACTGAGCATGTTTTCGCTAATTTGCCCAGTACGATACTGTTTACCTTCAATGGCTTCGTCAATATGATGAGCGTCTATAACCGTTAGCTTGTCTTGTTTGGCATAATAACTTGCTTCGGCTACCAGCTCTAACACATCGGCAAAGCGGGCAGAGAGTTTATTATGATGCTCGGCTTGGCGATAACTAAATTTGAGCAAGCGCACCATTGCGGCTTCTGTAGTGGTGCATTTTAAAACGTGCTCGCAATAGTCAGTTACTTTGGTAATAAATTGGTACTGTAATTTATCGCTACTCGGTAAGTAGTAGTCAAAGTCGGCTAGTATTCTAAACAGCTCAGCAAATTCTTCGTCGTACTCACCTATGGTGTAGTACAGCTCGCGCGAGCCTAATAATATTATTTTTACATCTAGCGGAATTAACTGCGGGCGCAACGTAAAACTGCTGCCTACAACGCTATCTTGATACGGTAAGTCATTTTTAATTTGATGGGTTTTAAGCGATAGTTTTAAACCATCCCACACTTGTGGGTTAGCCATTACTTTTTCGGCGTCCATCATTAAATAGCCACCGTTAGCACGATGCAATGCGCCGGCCTGAATTGAGCGATAGCTAGTTATAAGCGAGCCTTGTGAGGTAGCGTACTCAACCTTGCCAAATATGTTGCCAAACGTTGGGTTAGGTTCGTAAACCACAGGAGCGGCGTCGCCTTCTTTAAACTCAACTAAAATATTGGGCGCAAAAAAGTCAGTAAGCATGCCTTTGCGATCAAAGTCTTCTTTGTTTTCTTCGCTTTCGCCTTCATCGTCTAACCACTCAAGCACAGCGTCAATAATTTCTACGCGAATGTCTTTTAAATAACGCAGCACGCCAATATGGCTGGCATATTTATGCTCTAAGTCTTTTAATAAGGGCTTAGTTGCTTGCTCGGCAGTCGACTTTTTAAGGTTACGTAGCTTTTCGGTAGATTCACGTTTCCAGCGCGGCAGCTCAATAAGTGCTTCTATTAATGTGTCTTCGAGTTTTTCAATTCTTTCAAAAAAGGTTTCACGTAGCTCATCTTCAAGGTGCGAAAATTCATTATCGCTTAGCTGCTTGCCACCTATTAATGGAGCAAAACCTACTACGCCTTTTTCTTCAATAAGCGCCACACTTTGTTCAAGCGCCGCAATTTCTACCGCGGTAATAGCACCGTCATAGGCGTCGTTAAATTCACGGTCTATGGATTTCTTTTTGCGCTGGTACGCAGGGTTGTCAAATGCGGCAGGAAAGGTGTCGAGCACTTCGTCAATAAAAGCATCAATGTCATCGGCAAGCTTTTTACTTTGCCCAGCTTGCATAAACAGTGCGATAGGCTCGCGGTGGTCGTCGTAATTATTTACATACAACCACTCATTAGGCGTTACTCTGCCTTTGGCATGCTCTTTTAGTTTGTCTTTTACTAGGGTAAAACGTCCATGTGCAGCTTCGCCCATTACGTATACGTTATAGCCAGGTAAATCCATACCGAGTGAAAAGTCTAATGCACTTTGCGCCCGTTGTTGGCCTATAAAAGTAAAATGCTCTGGGTATGGGTTGCTCATGCAAGTATGCACGTGGCTAGTAGAAATGCTCGGCGCAAGCTTTGATACAGGTAGTGGCAGTAATTTTTTCGTCATTCTAACTTCTTTGTTTACCAGCGTATTCACTGGCTTTTGGCGTATTAAGTGGCCTGCAGCCACTTAATACTTATATTTAGGGTTGCAAAGCCTTACGGCTAAAATAGATTCCATCACACTCTAAACAAGGTGTTATTTGCGTAGCATGATAAACATCGTAACTATGGTTACAATTCTTACATACTAATGTGCCCATGGCTATCCATTCGCCTACGTGATATATGCCATTGTGCTTAAAATCTTGGCTAAGTGAGTGCCACTCTAGCTGTGTTTTGTCTTCTATGTGCGAAAGCTCATACCATAATGATTCTTTAAGCTCTTGCCATGCAAGCGAATTATAGTGGGTTTCGTGCTCTTGCAAGTGTTCTAAATCGCGCATTAAGTAGTTACGATAAAGTTGATATTTTTCTTCTCCTAAATTTTTAAGTGCCTGCTCAGATTCAACAAATCGTTTTACCGCCTCTTTTAATTCATGATCTTTTACATCTTTTAACCAAAGCGTTAAATCGCTTAGCCATGTTTTGTAGTCAGCCATTTTCTTACTCCTGCAAATTTAGGGCATATTTAGATTTGTAGGTTGAACCTATTAGGGCTGTTAAATCAACCTTTAACCTATGCTTTTCAGCAACTAGCTTACAAAAGTATAGGTTAACCTGCACTGAAAGTTATAATTTAATAAAAGCGTGTTTATGGCGCTATAAATAGCGGTTTATTTGGGTTATCCTAGAGCTAATTTTTTATTAGTCGTAAGAAGTCTGGAACCGTAGATGCAAGAGCAATATAACCCTCAAAAAATAGAGTCAAAAATCCAACGTTACTGGGAAGAAAACAAAGTATTTAAAGTTACGGAAGATGAGAGCAAAGAAAAGTATTACTGCCTTTCTATGTTCCCCTACCCGAGCGGTCGACTCCATATGGGTCACGTGCGTAACTACACTATTGGTGACGTTGTATCTCGCTTTCAGCGCTTAAAAGGCAAAAACGTAATGCAACCTATGGGTTGGGATGCGTTTGGTTTACCTGCAGAAAACGCGGCTATTAAAAACAAAACAGCCCCTGCAAAATGGACCTACGAGAATATTGACTACATGCGTACCCAACTTAAGCAGTTAGGTTTTGGTTATGACTGGGATCGCGAAATTGCCACCTGTCATCCAGAATACTATAAATGGGAACAATGGTTTTTCACTAAGTTGTACGAAAAAGGCTTAGTGTACAAAAAAATGTCGACGGTTAACTGGGATCCGGTAGATCAAACTGTATTAGCTAACGAGCAAGTTATTGACGGTCGCGGTTGGCGTTCGGGCGCTGTGGTTGAGCAAAAAGAAATTCCACAGTGGTTTATTAAAATTACCGACTACGCACAAGAACTACTTGACGATTTAGACAAGTTAGAAGATTGGCCTGAACAAGTTAAAACCATGCAGCGCAACTGGATTGGTCGCTCTGAAGGGTGTGATATTGAATTTAAACGCACTGATAACAACGAAACATTTAGCGTTTATACCACGCGTCCAGATACCTTTATGGGTGTGACTTATGTAGCGGTTGCTGCAGGCCACCCAATTGCTAAAGAAGCGGCTAAAAATAGCGATTCTGTGGCACTGTTTGTTGAAGAATGTAAAAACAACAAAGTAAGTGAAGCCGACATGGCAACCATGGAGAAAAAAGGCATAGCAACTGGCTTTTTTGCTACTCACCCACTTACTGGTGAGCAAGTACCAATTTGGATCGCTAACTTTGTATTAATGCATTACGGCTCAGGCGCGGTAATGGCAGTGCCTGCACACGACCAACGTGACTTTGAATTTGCAACAGCCTACGGCCTTGATATTAAACAAGTGATTGCGCCAGTTACGGGCTCTGACCTTGAAGTAAACCTAAACAAAGAAGCGTTTACCGATAAAGGTGTATTGGTTAACTCGGGTGAATTTGACGGCCTTGATTTTGACGCGGCATTTAATGCCATTGCCGATAAGTTAGAAGCCTTGGGTGTGGGCGAGCGTAAAGTAAACTTCCGCCTGCGTGATTGGGGCGTAAGCCGCCAACGTTATTGGGGTTCACCAATTCCAATGCTTAGCGACGAAGACGGTAACGAACTTGCAGCAACCGACGATATGCTGCCAGTACGCTTACCAGAGGACGTAGTAATGAATGGCGTTACATCGCCAATCAAAGCTGATCCTAACTGGGCAAAAACCACCATGAATGGCGCACCAGCGTTTCATGAAACCGATACCTTTGACACCTTTATGGAATCGTCTTGGTATTACGCTCGTTACTGTAGCCCACGTCATGACGAAGGCATGCTAGACCCAGCAGCGGCTAACTATTGGTTACCAGTAAACCAATACATAGGCGGTATTGAGCACGCTATTTTACATTTATTGTATTCGCGTTTTTTCCATAAACTATTACGCGACTTTGGTTTAGTTGATTCAGACGAGCCATTTGACCGCTTACTTTGTCAAGGTATGGTATTAGCCGAAACGTTTTATCGTAAAGATGAAAAAGGGGCTGATATTTGGATTTCGCCAAGCGACGTAAATACCGAAACAGACGACAAAGGCCGCGTAACTAAAGCATGGCATAAAGTTGATGGTAACCCGGTGTTTTCATCTGGCATGAGCAAAATGTCAAAATCGAAAAATAACGGTATTGACCCACAGCATGTTATTGCACAATACGGCGCCGACACTGTACGTTTATTTATGATGTTTACAGCACCACCAGAGCAAACGCTAGAATGGTCTGACGCGGGTGTTGAAGGTGCACATCGCTTCTTAAAACGTGTGTGGAAATACGCGGTTGATGTTAAAACAGTTGGTTTTCAACCACTCAATAAAACAGCATTAAATAACGAGCAAAAAGTACTGCGTCGCGATTTACACAAAGCAATTGCTAAAGTGAGTGATGATGTTGAACGTCGTCAAACCTTTAATACTGCTATTGCGGCAATTATGGAGCTGTCTAATAAACTATTAAAAGCACCGTTAAATAGTAAGCAAGATGTAGCGATAGCTAACGAAGCGCTTGAAGCAATGCTTATTATGCTTGCACCTATTACGCCGCATTTGTCGCACCAATTATGGCAAGAGCTAGGTAAAGAAGGCGATATAGTTAACGCTTCATGGCCAGAGGTTGATCAGTCGGCTTTGGTTGAAGATGAAAAGTTAATTATTATTCAAGTTAACGGAAAACTACGCGCTAAACTAACCGTTGCAGCCGATGCCACAAAAGAGCAAGTAGAAGCACTCGCTTTTGAACAAGCAAGCGTAACTAAATACACTGACGGCGTTACCGTTCGTAAAGTTATTTACGTACCGGGTAAACTGCTTAATGTGGTAGCTAATTAATATGGCCGCTTTTAACGCCATTAAAAACGGACTAGCCTTAGTGCTAGTCTGTTTTTTATTAACTAGCTGTGGCTTTCATTTAAAAAAAGCCTCTAGCTTGCCAGACGATCTAAAACAAATAACCCTCATTGGCGACGATGAAAAGTCAGCGTTATTTAGCGCCTTAAAAAGTGAGCTTATTGCCAGTGACGTTAAACTAGTTGCGGCTAGTAAAAAGTCGGCACAGCTTTATTTATTTAAAGATCAGCTTGAACGTCAAACCTTGTCGTTGTTTCAAAATGGCCAAGTAGCAGAATACGAACTTACTTACAGTGTTGCGTTTGTGATCAATCGTCCTAATGCTGAGCCAATAGAAAAGCGCTTTGAATTATATCGTAATTATCAAGACGATCCTGACAATGCATTAGCCAAAGCAAAAGAGCTTGCACTCCTTATTAGCGAAATACGCCAACAAGCTAGTCGTCGTATTCTTAGAGAGTTGTCGCAACTATAATGCGCTGTTACGCTAATCAATTACCGAGTGAACTAAAAAAAGGCTTAAAACCCTTTTACTTAGTGTTTGGTGAAGAGCCTTTTCAAGAAGCGCAATGTGTACAACAAATTCGCGCAATTGCTAAAGAGCAAGGCTTTGATGAAGTAATTAAATTTACTTTAATGCAAGGTTTTGATTGGCAAGAAATTATAGCTCAATATCAAAGTATGTCGCTGTTTAGCGCCCGCACTATTATTGAGCTTGATTTAAACCAGCAAAAGCCAGGAATTATTGGCAGCAACACGTTTAAAAAAATTATTGAGCTAATAAACCCCGATACCATTTTAATTATTAAAGGCGCTAAAGCCAGCCAAGACGTACAACGCAGTGCTTGGTTTAAAGCGCTTGATAAACACGGTTTATTTGTACCTTGCTATCCGCTTACCGGTACGCATGTAAAGCGTTGGTTAGATGAGCAATGCCAGCGTTTATCTCTTAATATGCAAAATGAGGCAAAGCTGAGTTTAATTAGCGCCACTGAAGGTAATTTACTGGCGTGTTTTCAAGAACTCGAAAAACTCTCATTACTACACGCCAATGCGCTCATTACACAACAATTAGTAATGCAAGGGCTATTAAATCAAGCCAAGTTTGATATTTTTGATTTAAGCGACGCACTATTAAACGGCCAAGCTAAACAAGCAATAAAAGTGCTGAATAAACTGGCCAGCGATAACACCGAAGTGGTGAGTATTTTATGGGCAATAACCAAGGAGCTTAACACCTTAATTGATGTGCAAATTGGTTTACTTAATGGCGAGCCCATTGCTAATTTATTTAAGCAAAAAGCAATATGGAAAAACCAACAAGCGCCAGTACAAAGTGCTATAAACAGGTTAAGTATTCATACCCTTGAGCAAATTAGCTCTGAGCTTGCAATATTTGACGCCAGCTACAAACAAGGTAACTTAATTGCGCCCTATCAAGCACTCGCGCATATTTGTATTAAGTTTTGCCAACCGCTGAATATTTCGCTGCCATGTCATCCTGTTAATTAAAATGCAGAATTTAACATGATCGCAATTTTTGGTGGCACTTTCGACCCCGTTCATTTGGGGCACATTAATATGGCAAAGCAATGCGTAAATGCACTTAACTTAAATACGTTGTACTTTATGCCTTGCGCACTGCCCGCCCACAAAATGGCTCCTGGCATTAGCACCGAGCACCGAGTAGCTATGCTCAATGCAGCAATTGCGCCTTACCCTTTTTTTCAACTCGATTTAAGAGAGTTGCACCGCACTGGGCCTTCTTATTCTTTATTGAGTTTACAAGAATTAAGAGCACAGCATCCAAACACGCCAATTGTGTTTTTAATTGGCATGGACTCGTTTAATAACCTCGATAAATGGTATCAGTGGCAAGCAATCACGCAACTTTGCCATATTGTGGTGTATCAACGCCCTGGGCAGCAATGTGCTGTTAGTGGCCATTTACAGCATTATATGCAACAAGCGCAAGTTAATAATGCAAAAACCCTTTCACATACGGTTGCCGGTAAACTTTATTTTTTACCCGGTGAAATGCTCGATGCAGCATCGAGTAATATTCGCCAACAACTTAAAAATACTAATAAAAAGAATGAACTATTACCCGATGCAGTGAGTCTGTATATAGAGCGCCATGCGCTTTACCAAAATGATGATAATACTAATTAACCTTGACAAGTGAATACTCTGCAAGAGTCATTGGTATAAAACCCCTAGCATGTTAAAATGCACGCTATTAAATTTAAAATTGAGACAAAACCTTGGATTCGAAACAACTACTCGCTTTTGCAATAGATAAAATTGAAGATATGAAAGCACGCGATGTGATTCATATTGACGTAACAGCAACATCAGACATTACAGACTACATGGTTGTATGCTCTGGCACATCTAAACGTCATGTTCTGTCAATTGCTGATAATTTAGCAAAAGAGGCTCGCCACGCAGGTGAAGAACCTTTAGGTTATGAAGGTCAAAGCGACGGTGAATGGGCATTGGTTGATTTAGGTGATGTGGTTGTACACGTGATGCAAAACGAAGCACGTAGCTATTACGATCTAGAAAAACTGTGGGGCTAGTAATAAACACCCACTTATTTTAGACAGGCTTGGAAGTAACACGTGAAAATACAAATGATTGCCGTTGGTACAAAAATGCCAGCTTGGGTAGAAACCGGATTTACAGAGTATCAACGTCGTTTTGCTAAAGATATGGCACTTGAACTGATTGAAATCCCAGCCGGAAAACGTGGTAAAAATGCAGATATAAAACGCATTTTACATATTGAAGGTGAAAAAACCTTAGCAGCTATTCCTAAAGGCAACCGTATTGTTACTCTAGAAGTAACAGGTAAACCACTTGATACCCACGAACTTGCTAAAAACATGGAAAAATGGCAACTCGATGGCCGCGATGTAAGTTTACTTATTGGCGGTCCTGAAGGACTTGCACCAGAGTGTATTGCTGCCTCTGAGCAAAAATGGTCGTTATCTAACTTAACTTTACCGCACCCTTTGGTGCGTATTATTGTTGCTGAAAGCCTATACAGAGGCTGGAGCTTAAATAACAACCATCCTTATCATCGCGAGTAATCCTTGCCATGTTAAAACAAAGACCCACTATTCGCGACCATTCAGCAGAGGCAAACTTATTTGCACGGCGTGCGTTTGTGGGTTTTATTTTTATATTAGCTCTAATTGCTATTTTACTCTCGAATTTATATAAAATTCAGGTAGATGATCATCAAAACTACCAAACTCGCTCCAACGACAACCGTATTAAAGTTATTCCAATTGCGCCTAACCGAGGTTTAATTTACGACCGCAATGGCGTATTACTTGCCGAAAACAAACCCGTTTATAATCTTGAGGTTATTCCTGAAGATGTTGCAGACCTGCCGCTATCGCTTGAACAAGTAAGTAAAATAATAACCATAAGCGAGCAAGAAAAAACCGACTTTTTAGACGATATAAAACATACGCGGCGTTTTAAAAGCCAAGTACTAAAAGCACGTTTAGATGAAACAGAAGTTGCTAAATTTTCAGTAAACCAACATAAATTTCCGGGCTTTAGTATTGAAGCTCGCCTCGCCCGCTATTATCCGTTTGGCGATACCCTTACCCATGCACTGGGCTATGTGGCTAAATTAAACAGAAAAGAGCTAAATAAATTAACTCAAGAAGATCAAGCTACAAATTATCGCGCCACTCACGACATTGGCAAACTCGGCATCGAAAAGTATTACGAAGAACTCTTGCATGGCCAAGTGGGCTCGCAGCATGTTGAAGTTAATAATCGCGGTAGAATAATTCGCACTTTAAGCATGCTCCCCCCGCAACCAGGGAGCGACTTAGTACTCACACTCGATATTGGTTTACAGCAAATTGCCCAACATGCGCTTAAAGATATGCGTGGTGCTATTGTCGTTATGGACGCTAAAGATGGCGGTGTACTTGCGCTTTATTCTAACCCTAGTTACGACCCTAATTTATTTGTGCACGGCATAAGCAGCAAAAACTATAAAGCCTTACTAAACCCAGACCGCCCGTTAATTAATCGTGCAACTCAAGGTCGTTATGCACCTGCCTCTACTGTAAAACCACATATGGCTATTTTAGCCCTAGAAGAGAATATAGTCAGCGAAAGTACTTCTATGTGGGACCCTGGTTTTTTTCAAATTCCAAATGTAGAGCATAAATGGCGCGACTGGAAACGTTGGGGTCATGGTCATGTTGATGTATACAAAGCAATTGAAGAGTCGTGCGATACCTATTTTTACGATGCAGCTTATCGCTTAGGTATTACTAAAATAAGTAACTTTATGTCGCGTTTTGGCTTTGGTGAACTCTCTGGTATTGATATTCATGAAGAAACTACGGCAATACTGCCCTCAAAAGAGTGGAAAGAAAATCGCTTTAAAGAGTCGTGGTGGCGTGGTGACACTATTTCTGTAGGCATAGGCCAAGGCTATTGGACCGCCACTCCAATTCAGATTGCAAATGCGACAAACATTTTAGTAAACCGTGGTATTAACCATCCGCCACATTTAGTGCAAGTCGTTAAAAAAGATAACGACATTATACAAATCAATAATGAAGAAAAGCCCCCTGTAATATTAAAAAACCCTCATCATTGGCAAATTGCTTTAGATGCAATGCACAACACAGTAAAAAAAGTATCGGGTACTGCGCATAAAGCATTTAAAGGGACTAATTATGACTCTGCTGGTAAAACGGGCACAGCACAAATAGTAAGTATTGCTCAAGGCGAACGCTACGATGCTGATGCGTTAAAAGAGCGACAACGCGACAACACTATTTATATTGGTTTTGCACCGTATAACGATCCCAAAATTGTAGTGTCTGTAATATTAGAAAATAACCATGGTGGTGTGCAAATTGCTCGGCAACTTATGGATTACTACTTTGCAGCCAACCCCGTTAATCTTGCAAGGAATAACATCCCATGACCGCTTTGCACGATAAACGCTCAATTTGGATGCGCCTACATATAGACTTACCCTTATTTATTGCGCTGCTAATAATGATGGTCGGTAGTATCACTATTGTGTACAGCGCCAGTGGCCAAGATAACGCCATGATGATCCGCCATATTACGCGTATGGCCGGTGCAATTGTAGCTATGTTCGTATTAGCGCAGCTATCTCCTGCTACTTTAAAGCGCTTAGTTATACCGCTTTATTGCTTAGGGCTATTAATGCTGGTTGGAGTGTTATTATTTGGAGTGAGTTCTAAAGGTGCTCAGCGCTGGCTAGACTTAGGTATCACTCGCTTTCAACCATCTGAATTAATGAAGCTTGCAGTCCCCATGATGGTTGCTTGGTATATAGGACGTAATCACTTACCCCCTCGCCCACTGCATTTAATTATTGGTTTTGTAATTATGATGCTACCGACGCTACTAATTAAAGAGCAGCCCGACTTAGGCACTTCTATATTAATTGCCAGCTCAGGTGTTTTTGTATTGTTTTTATCGGGTTTGAGCTGGCGTTTAATTGGTTTTTTAAGCTCTATAGTAGCACTCGCTGCATGGCCTTTTTGGCACTATGGTATGCACGATTATCAAAAGCAACGAGTACTTACTTTTTTAGATCCTGAAAGCGACCCGCTTGGCTCTGGCTATCATATTATTCAGTCTAAAATTGCGATTGGCTCTGGTGGCATTGAAGGTAAAGGTTGGTTACAGGGTACGCAATCGCAACTTGAGTTTTTACCAGAGCGCCATACTGACTTTATATTTTCGGTGTTAAGTGAGGAATTTGGCTTATTTGGGGTGTGTATTTTACTCAGTTTATATTTATTTATTATTGGCCGCGGTTTATACATTGCCGTTAATGCACAAGATGCCTTTGGCAAGTTATTAGCTGGCTCACTTACACTGACATTTTTTGTTTATGTGTTTGTAAATATAGGCATGGTATCGGGTTTATTACCCGTTGTAGGTGTACCGCTTCCACTAATAAGTTATGGTGGTACGTCTATGGTGACGCTGATGGCCAGTTTTGGCATTATTATGTCTATTGCAACTGATAAAAGGATGCTTTTAAAATAATGCAATTTTATACTCGATTTTTTACTATCAGCTTTGTCCTAATACTTTTAAGTGCTTGTAGTAGCTCAAATAACACCCCAAGCAGTCGCTACAGCATGCGCCATGATGCTGCACCATTACGTGCGCCTACCACATTAGAAATGCAAGACGCTGTAGTGGTTAAAGTTACTAAAAGTGCCAGCGCAAGCCGGCCTTATACCGTATTAGGTAAAAGTTATACGCCTATGCTTGACGAGACTGGTTATGCAGAGGAAGGCATTGCATCGTGGTACGGCCGTAAATTTCATGGTTATCATACTTCAAATGGCGAAATATACGATATGTTTGCCATGACCGCCGCTCATAAAACACTGCCCTTACCTAGCTTTGTAAAAGTAACAAATACCAGTAATAATAAATCTGTCATTGTGCGCGTAAATGACCGTGGCCCATTTCATGAAGATAGAGTGATTGATTTATCCTACGCAGCCGCATACAAACTAGGTTATTACACCCATGGTACAGCCAAGGTTAAGCTTGAAGCAGTTACGCTTGACAATTCGACTGCGCATTTAACCTATATTCAGGTAGCAGCAGGTAGTACACTAGCAAATATTGAAGCACTGGCTAGTCGTTTACGCCTCGATTATAAATTACCCACTAATATCGTGCAAAAAGACGATATTTTCAGGTTGCATTTAGGGCCAATTAAAGACGCCCAGCATGCACAGCAAGTATTAACACAATTAAAACAAAACCAATTTAAAAACGCGTTCTTGCTTTACACTCAGTAAGACTAATACCCAAACTACCCTAAGATGCAGAATTCAGCGTTGTACTGGGACTTAATATCTAGGCGTTACTTTGCTGAAATGGTAATCCCTTTTAAAAAGTAACAACACAGAGAGTAAGCTCCAGTGAAACGCCCTGGAGGTTGGTTTAAAAACGATTTATACTGCGTTATTGATTTGAACAATAGAGTGACTATTATTTGTAATCAATGCCTTGCCTAAATCGTTTTTAATTCCAACGACGCCCGCATCTAGGGGTAGTTTGGGTATGTGAATGGGCTAACGCAAATCTTTAACTTTAACCATTAATGAGTATGATGAAATCTATTAAACATAAAATTCTCAACGGGGTATGCGGCCTAGTTTGTTCTGCCGCCGTATTTTCAGCCACCGCACAAATTATTCCAGCACCTCCTCAAGTTAATGCTAAAGGTTATTTTTTAGTAGACTTTACAACTGGTAAAGTTATTGCCCAAGGTGAAGCTGATACAAAGTTAGCACCTGCTAGTTTAACTAAAATGATGACCAGTTATGTTATAGGCACAGAAGTTAAAGCCGGTAATATTGCACCTACCGACATGGTTACGGTTAGCGAAAAAGCATGGGCTAAAAACTTTCCAGAATCATCTAAAATGTTTATTGAAGTAGGTAAACAAATTAGCGTTGATGACCTAAACCACGGAATAATTATTCAATCAGGTAACGATGCCTGCGTTGCTATGGCAGAGCACATTGCCGGTAGCGAAAGCGCTTTTGCTGATTTAATGAACGCCCACGCTGCAAAATTAGGCATGAGCAACACTCACTTTATTAATAGCCACGGCCTTGATACCGACGCGCACTATACAACACCGCGTGATATGGCAACACTTGGCGGCGCACTTATTCGCGATGTACCCGATGAGTACGCACTTTATAAGAAAAAGTCATTTACTTATAACGGCATTAAACAATACAACCGCAACTCATTATTATGGGATGAAAGCCTAGACGTAGACGGTATTAAAACCGGCCATACATCAGATGCAGGCTACAGCTTAGTAACCTCTGCAACTAAAAACGATATGCGTTTAATTGCCGTTGTTATGGGTACTTCAAGCGAGCGCGCACGTAAAGAAGAAAGCAAAAAGTTACTTAACTATGGCTTTCGCTTTTATGAAACAATTACACCGTACAAAGCAGGCGATAGCTTTGCAGAGCAACGTATTTGGATGGGTAATAAAGAAAATGTTTCTTTAGGTATTTTAGAAGATACCCCTATTACTATTCCACGTGGTCAGCATAAAAATTTAAAAGCGAACTTTAAATTAGATAACACGCTTGAAGCGCCATTAGCTAAAGGCACTAAAGTAGGTACTTTATTTTTACAACTAGAAGGCGAAGATATTGCACAATATCCGCTAGTTACACTTGAAGAAGTGGAAGAAGGTAGCTTCTTTAGTAAAATTTATGACTACTTACGTTTACAGATTATGCAATAGCCGCATAAAACAATATTAACGCCTCTGCTATGAGGCGTTTTTTTTTGCTTGAAAAATGCTAGAATGCGCCCCATATAAGTCAATTATGTTGAGTTGTAACTTTTTTGGCACAGCCAAACAAGCTTAACTCAGATTGCCATTAGCCCAATAGTATTAAGCTTAGGGTTTGCCACTTAGCAAAATTAAGCCAACACTTTTTTGTATGAGGAGTCACTGTCGTGGTTCAACCAGTTAAAGATACTAAATTTGATGAGTATTTAGAGTTCCCTTGCCCGTTTACATTTAAAATAATGGGTTTAGCCAATGTAAACTTAACGGATCAAATTTTAGCTAAGTTACAAGTTATTGCACCTGGCGACTATGCCCCAAAAGTAAAACCAAGTAGCAAAGGTAATTACGAATCAGTTTCGCTTGTTGCAACCGTTACTAGTGGCGCTCATATTGAAGAAATTTATAACGTGATCAGTAATCTAGATGACGTACGCCACATGCTTTAAGCCATAATTGAGATTTGTTGTGAAAGAAAACACCTTAATCGTGCGCCAACTTGGCCGCCAGCGTTACTTGCCAATTTGGCAGAAAATGCAAGACTTCACCGATACCCGCGACGACGATAGCGCGGATGAAATTTGGTTAGTAGAGCACGAAAGTGTATTTACTCAAGGCCAAGCAGGTAAAGACGAGCACTTACTCGCACCCGGCGATATAGAAGTGATTAAAGTTGATCGCGGTGGGCAAGTAACCTACCACGGCCCCGGCCAGCAAATGATGTATGTACTATTTAACTTACGTCGTTTAAAAATTGGTGTACGCGAATTAGTTACTTGGCTAGAGGAGTGTATTATTGAATCCCTCGCCGAGTACGACATTCAAGCATACGCCAAAGCCGATGCGCCCGGTGTTTACGTTAACGACAGTAAAATAGCCTCTTTGGGTTTACGCGTTCGTCGTGGTTGCTCGTTTCATGGCTTAGCATTAAATGTTAACATGGACCTAAGTCCATTTTTACGCATTAACCCATGTGGTTATGCAGGCATGAATATGGTGCAAACTAAAGAATTAAAGGGTCCTCAAAACCTAGAAACAGCAGGTGCAGGACTGGTAAAACACATGATTAAAAAGCTTAATGCAACACAGGTTAAGCATACTGAAGGGTTTGAAAACGAATGAATAAACCAGTCAAGATGGAACCAGGTGTAAAACTACGCGACGCAGCAAAAATGGCGTTGATCCCCGTAAAAGTTTTACCAACAGAAAAAAACGAAATGTTACGCAAGCCAGAGTGGCTAAAAATTCGCTTACCTAAATCAACAGAGCGTATTGAGGGCATTAAACAGGCGATGCGTAAGCATGGGCTGCACTCGGTATGCGAAGAGGCTTCGTGCCCTAACCTATCTGAATGCTTTAACCACGGTACAGCTACCTTTATGATTTTAGGTGCAATTTGTACTCGTCGTTGCCCATTTTGTGATGTTGCCCATGGTCGTCCATTAACACCTGATGCAACTGAGCCTGAAAAACTAGCGCTTACAATTAAAGACATGAAGCTAAGCTATGTGGTTATTACCTCGGTAGATCGTGATGATTTACGTGATGGCGGCGCGCAGCATTTTGCCGATTGTATTCGCGAAATTCGCAAGCACAGCCCAAATATTACTATTGAGATTTTAGTACCCGATTTTCGTGGCCGTATGGACCGCGCACTCGAAATACTAATCGAAACCCCACCAGATGTGTTTAACCATAACCTAGAAACTGCGCCGCGTTTATATAAGCTTGCGCGTCCAGGGGCTGATTACAAATGGTCACTTGAGCTACTGCGTCGCTTTAAAGAAGCGCACCCAGAGATTAAAACTAAGTCTGGTTTAATGGTTGGTTTAGGTGAAGAAATTAGCGAAATAGAAGAAGTACTTCGCGACTTACGTGCCCATAACGTTGATATGCTTACAGTAGGCCAATACTTACAGCCTTCTAAGCACCACTTACCAGTAAAACGTTACGTGCCACCTGCTGAGTTTGATGCACTAAAAGCCTACGCTGATGAAATTGGCTTTACTCATGCAGCCTCTGGCCCATTTGTGCGCTCTAGCTACCATGCTGACCAACAAGCGGCAGGTAAAGAAGTAAAATAAGTCGTTTTTATAAATTAAGCAAGCCGTTAGTGATCAATAGTCATTAACGGCTTTTTTGTTGCAGTTTATTACCCATAAGTAATAAGGATAATTGAATTATTTTAATTTTTAATTGCTTTTCTTCTAAGCTGAAATGAAATATTATCGTTTAACTCGAGCCAACTAAAGTCCTTATTCCAAGCCTGCTTAAAGCTTTCTCCGCCTTGCGAATTATCCAGGATTTCTTTTAAGTCAAATATTTTGGAGAAATTATCTTCGTTTACGTCGTAACTTGACCACCCCCTAACTCCCAAGTCAATATGCCCTAGAAAGCTCGATTTAAACTCGTTAGCTGCGGCCACAAAATCCCCGTTGCCATTTAATTTTTCAGATATAAGACTTTTCTCTTTATCACTAATTGAACCTGTAACTTCTAGCTCACCTAATTGACTGATTGATATACCCCAATCTTTATTCGCTAATGATGGTTGTCCAGCCGCTATTTCAGTCATAATATTGTCATACTGAGTAAACATTTTTTCAACCGAGTTAGAAACTTCACCACCCGGCATATAAAGATTAACAGTAGCTATTCGAATATTATTTAACGCTTTTTCTTCTGCTTCCCTTGTTGATACAACATTATTTGTTATTATTTTCATTGACTTATTATAAGTCGGCTCTGGCTCTTTAGGCTGATCTTTATGATATATATCCTTAGCTAGTCGCTCCATTTCACTATTTAATTGCTCTTTACCATTTGCAGGTTTATTAACTTTTACTTCTGAACCGTTCGATATAAACTGCGATGCTAAATTAGTATCATTTGAATTAACTTTCATATCATTTTCCTTGTTCGTTATTACTAGCTATCGGCAGGTTACTATCTTACTTTAGTTGCTTGTATGGCCAGTGTTGGTAACTTAGGTAAAATAAACTGCCGAATATTTTCCTCCTCTCTAATCATTACTACATATTAATGGCCATACAACTGCGATAATTTAATACCTGGTAATGGTGCCTTAGTACTGACTAAAGTTAGATTTAATGTTGGTAGAACATGGTTAAATATATAATGCGCACGCTGCATATGAAACTCCGAGCTGAACAAAATTGCATGGCTGATATTAGCACTCGCTAAAATAGGTTTAGCCAGTAGAGCATTCTCAAAGGTAAAGCGGCTTAATGGAATATCTAAAAATACAACTGTAGGTATTCCAAGCTCAATAAAATAATTATTTAGTGTATCGTTCATGCGCGCAATCAGTGGTATTAAAATGCACGCCAAAACCTCCTGTGCATAATATTTTAGCCTTGGGATTATGCAAATATGCTTGATATGACTGAGCGCATCGGATTTTCGCTATTACTGATAAACGGCTGTCACTACTGTTGGGCGCACCTAAAACTATAATTACCGCATTCATTTAGTCGTCCTTCACCACAAAACGAAGCTATTAAGTTTAAACTATTTTTACTGATCGCAATTTATCGTTAGGTCAATCGGCTTTTACTTGAGACAATCGCGGTAGTTATTTTTAAAACATGGTTCATTATGAAACTATTAGTTCGCAACTTATCTCGTGCTACTTCTGAGCACGACCTTCGTACTTTATTTGCAGAGCACGGTAAAGTGACTACCTGTAACTTAGTACTTGATAAAGAAACTGGCCAATCTAAAGGTTTTGCCTTTGTTGAAATGCCAAACGACATAGAAGTTAAAGGTGCAATTAAAGCCCTTAACCAAGCAACTGTTGATAAAAGCAAAATCCGCGTTAAATTGGCAGATGCTTAATTAGTTAGCCGCGGCTATTATTGCCCTTAATATTATAAACACAGATGTGTTTTATTATTAGGGCAGTATTAATTTAGCCTACATTTATAACACTGCCACAACTAATTTTTGCTCCTTGCTCCCCCTCCTAAGTTCTAAGTTCTAAGTTCTAAGTTCTAAGTTCTAAGTTCTAAGTTCTAAGTTCTAAGTTCTAAGTTCTAAGTTCAATATTGTGCAACAGCTAAAACTTAAGTCTATAAAATTATATCCTGTATAGACACTTTAAAGTTCGCTGTATATAGTCGAGCTATGTATTACCTACCCTCAGTTATTATGACAATTATAAAAACAACCAGCCTTTTTTTATTTCTAACGCTCATAGGTTGCTCAGAGCAAGCTGCAGACACAACTAAACTTGAGAATTCCCAAGCACTTAGTATTAATAATATTAAGCAGCACATTAAAACACTCGCCTCAGACGAATTTGAAGGTCGTGGCCCCCTTACAGCCGGTGAAGTAAAAACGATTGGTTATTTAACTAAGCAATACCAAGCGTTTGGTTTAAGCGGTGCTTATAACGATAAGTACTTACAACCGGTGAAAATGGCAAAAGTAACTGCTGATCAAAATATGCAATTAACTATTGGTGAGCTCACTTTTAGTGCAGGTAAAGACTTTACTGCCCGTACCGAGCAGCTACAAAGCGTTATTGATGTGCGTAATTCTGACGTGGTATATGTAGGCTATGGTATTAATGCACCAGAATATAACTGGAACGATTATAAAAATCTTGATGTAACAGGCAAAACCGTGGTGGTGTTAGTTAACGATCCTGGCTTTGCAACTCAAGACGACAGCCTGTTTACCGGTAATGCTATGACCTACTACGGTCGTTGGACTTACAAGTACGAAGAAGCGGCTCGTCAAGGTGCTGCTGCCGTTCTTATAGTGCACGAAACTGCACCAGCAGCTTACCCGTGGAGCGTGGTAGAGAGCTCAAATACGGGTACTAAATATACGCTAATTGATGACACCAACAACACCTCAAAACTTCCCGTTATGGGATGGTTACACCTTGAGGCTACCGAGCGCTTATTTAATGCTGCAAACCTTAACTATCAGCAATTAAAACAACAGGCTTTAAATGCTGACTTTAAAGCGCTGCCGCTTAATGTAAAAGCCAACCTGGCTTTTAAAAATGAAGTATCGCATGCAAAATCGCATAACGTAGTAGCACAACTTACCGGTAGCGAACTGCCAGACGAATACGTTGTAATTAGTGCGCATTGGGATCACTTTGGCACTAAACAAACAGATAGCGGGCCTAAAATTTATAATGGTGCGGTAGATAACGCATCAGGTACAGCCGCCACGCTCGAAATTGCCAGAGTAATGAGTAAAATGCATCAACAAACGCCATTTAAACGCTCGATCATTTTTGCCAATTTTACCGCAGAAGAAACTGGCCTAATTGGCTCAGAAGAATTTGCATCTGGTGCGGTGATCCCAACTAAACAAATGGTTGGCTTATTAAATATTGATGGCATGAACGTACTTGACGCTACTGACTATGTTTTACAGTATGGTAAAGGGCTTTCTGAAATGGAAGATTACTTAGCCAAGGCCGCTAAGGCACAAGGTCGAACGGTAAAAATGGATCCTCGCCCGCAAAATGGTTTATTTTTTCGCTCTGATCACTTTTCGCTTTCTAAGCAAGGTGTGCCCAGTTTATTATTTATGAGCCTTGGTGATACCGACCCTGATTACATTACTCATAAGTACCACAAAGAAGCCGATGATTACTCTACCGACTGGTCGCTTGGTGGTGTAGAGCAAGATAGCCAACTGATCATTAATATAGCCACACAGCTGGCTAACAGCAACGATTGGCCAAAGTGGAAAGCAGAGTCTGACTTTAAAACAAAACGTGAGCAAGATAAGCGCTAGCAATTGCGTTTTAAACACACATAAAAAAGCAGCCAATTGGCTGCTTTTTAGTACGTATTATCATTATTTAGTTAGAAATGGGTAGCATTATTGAACTGCTGCAAACTCTTCTTTAGAAAGTTCACCATTACCATCTGCATCTAATTCATCAAATATTTGTGCAAGCTGCGGGTTTGCCTGCGCTTCTGTTTGGCTAATAACGCCGTCGCCATCTGTATCAAATGAGTCGAAGTCTACTGCTGCAAATGCCGCTGAAGATGATGCTAGTGCGATTAGTGCTAATGTCTTATGTAATGTTTTCAATGTGTTATCCTTAAGCTTAAAGCCTGTTTAATAAAAAATAATAAAGTGAAAATCCTTTTCAAAAATCCATATTCTGTAAATTAATGTGCTGAAAATTAATACTCAGCAAATTCTTCTTTAGAAAGCTCACCGTTGCCATCAACGTCAAGCTCTGCAAATTGCTCCATTAACTCAGCAGCAACCGACGCTTCGGCTTGGCTAATTGTGCCACTGCTATCTACATCAAGTGTTTCAAAGTCGGTGCCTGCAAATACTGCAGATGAAGACGCTAATGCCATTAAAACCAGTGTTGATTGTAACTTTTTCATAATTTAATCCTTCAAGTCTATGTAATATAAATGTATTAACTTTCCCGTGAACACTTGAATTTCCTTATTATTCTTTATCAAAGGCTCCCTTGCCTATTTAGGTTGTCTTTGGCAACTCAGAATATTAATTGTGTTGTAGGGCTTGAGGCTTATGCCTTAGAAAATTCTTCTTTAGATAACTCACCATTTTGGTCAGTATCAAGCTCAGTAAATTTACTCATAAGCTCTGCATCTACCGACGCTTCTGCTTGGCTAATTGCACCATTACCATCTACATCGAGTGTGTCAAAATCTGTTGCTGCAAAAGCCGCTGATGAAGAAGCTAAAGCCATTAGTACCAGTGTTGATTTAAATGTTTTCATAATGTAATTCCTTCATTGGGTTATGATTTAAGCTGTTTAACTTTAATCTTGTTTTGCTCAATACAGCTTAGGTATTACAACTTCGGTGCCATGTTTTTAAATCACAATAAAAACAGTTACTTATACTTATTTAAGCCGTTTGAGGGTGTTTTATAATGATTTTTTGTTGCTTTTTAGCAACAGCTGTTTGATGTTAAATAATTAAAGCTTAAAAATCATAAGGTTAACTTTAATAAAAAAGACACAACACAGCGCAAATAAGCCACTACTGGCTGCTTTAAGTTGATTTTGTAATAAACCCACCATGAACAATTTACTTTTTATAAATTATTAAATAAAAAACAAACAATAAGGCATTGAAATTTAATAGCTTTTTATAATTGATTTTATTAATTCAGCATTTATGAAGTGTTTTAAAGTAAATGATACTTTTTGTCGCCATTTGGCGAATGCAGTGCACATTAGGATGTGATTAACAGTGAATTGAAACAAAAAACCGCTACATAATCTTAATGCAGCGGCTTTATTATTTTTACGAGAAGTGGAATTAGTTGTTATTTCCAGCCTTGTAACCAATTTTGTGCGTTTTTTAAATCTCGCCAACTAATTGGGTATTGGCTTTTTGAAATTATTGCCTCAGTAACGCACGCAATCACGTTGCTATCCTCATCGTACTCAACCTCTATAATAATAAAGTGTTTTTCTTTATTGATTGCAGGTACTGCAGTCCACTTACTATTAAGTAGCTTTTTAGGGTTTAGTTTATTCATAAAATTGCAAAGTCCAACCAAGCTGTAAATATGATAAGCCAATACGCGCTAACAATACGTTTAGCTCAACTATTACTGCACTATTAGCTTACCTTTATACATTTGCATTTGGCAGTGAAAGTCGTACTCACCTACTTTAAGCTGGGGTATTTTTAAGGTATTAGCATCGCCCATTACGAGGGTTTTACTTATATCAAGCTGTGGAAATATGACTGTTTCGCTACATGGTGCACTATCTTGGCGATCGAAGTTAAGTGTTAACTCTTTACCTGCAACAACTTTAATTTGCGCCGGCTGGTATATACCGTTATCAACCACTATAACTACCTTATTGTCGTTACTTTGCACTTGCTTTGGCTTAAAAAGCCAAAACCAGTACACAATCGCAATTATGAGTAATGCGCCTAATATATTAATCATCAACATAATTATTACTCCTAAATTAAAGGCTTTGGCTTATGATTTTGCTGGTTTAAAAAAGCGTAATCTATTGGCGTTACTAACAACCGTTAGCGATGATAGTGCCATAGCAGCCCCTGCTACTACTGGGTTAAGCAATAATCCAAAAAATGGATATAACAACCCAGCAGCAATTGGAATACCCGCCACATTATAAATAAAGGCACCAAATAGATTTTGCTTAATATTTAAAATGGTCGCGCTACTTACTGCAATTGCATCTGCAAGGCCGTGTAACGATCCGCGCATTAGGGTTATGTCGCCACTTTCTATGGCTATATCAGTGCCTGTGCCAATCGCAAAGCCAACATCGGCTTGTGCTAGTGCCGGTGCATCGTTAATGCCATCGCCCGTCATACCCACTATTTCGCCCTTTGCTTGGCGTTTTATAACTTCATTTACTTTGTCGTCAGGGAGTACTTCTGCAATAAAGTCCTTTATTCCTACTTTTTTAGCAACTGCTTGCGCTGTTGCTTGGTTATCACCTGTGAGCATGACTAAGTGAATGCCTTTATTTTGCAACCGCTTAATTGCTGCAGCTGAGTCTGCTTTAATAGGATCTGCTACAGCAATAATAGCCTGTAGCTGTTGATTAACTGCAAAATACATTGGGGTTTTTGCTTCACTTGCCAATGTTTGTGCCTGCTCGTACGCATCGTCAATTGCAACATGGTATTTATCCATTAAGGCCTTATTACCAAACAACAGCGTTTGTCCATCAAGTGTCCCTATTACTCCTTTACCCGTAAGTGCATCAAAGTCAGTTACTTTACTCAGCGTTAAGTTTAGCGCTTTAGCATAACTTATTATGGCCTCGGCTAATGGATGCTCTGAACTACTCTCTAGGCTAGCAACGTGCTGCATTACTGTGTTTTCATCGCTGTTATTAAAGGTAATAACATCGGTTACCGTTGGCGATCCTTGGGTAATGGTGCCAGTTTTATCTAAAATCATGGTGGTAATTTTAGAAGTTACTTGTAGTGCCTCACCGTTGCGGATCAGTATTCCCGACTCAGCAGCTTTACCTATGCCCACCATTACCGACATTGGCGTTGCTAAACCAAGCGCACACGGACAAGCAATAATAAGCACTGTAGTGACAGCAACTACCGCATAAGCAATTGCGGGCTCAGGGCCAAAGTTTAACCAGGCAAGCCCAGCAAGTATTGCTATTATCATTACCGTGGGAACAAAAATACCCGAAATAACATCCGCTAAACGACCAATTGACGGCTTTGAGTTTTGTGCCCGCTTTACCATATTAATAATATTGGCGAGTGTTGTTTCGCTGCCTATATGGGTCGCTTTGAATAATAATGTTCCGGTTTTATTAATACTACCAGCGACTACCGTATCGCCTATTTGTTTAGTAACCGGCATAGGTTCACCCGTTAGCATTGATTCGTCAACACTACTACTGCCTTCAAGCACTTCGCCATCTACTGATATTTTTTCGCCCGGGCGCACTCGTACCTGATCACTTTTTACTACGTCGCTAATATCAATATCGCGCTCTTGCCCGTCGCGAATAACACGTGCTGTTTTTGGTTGCAGCCCTATTAAACGCTTTATAGCCTCAGAGGTGCGCCCGCGTGCTTTTACTTCTAATGCTAGGCCTAAGCTTATTAAACCAATGATCATTGCTGAGGCTTCAAAGTACACATGCCTTGCCACCTCTGGTAGTAGGTTAGGGGTAATAACGACTACCATAGAATATAACCAAGCAGTACCGGTTCCCAGCGCTATAAGCGTATCCATATTGGCGGCATGGTTTTTAAATGCTTGCCATGCGCCATTGTAAAATTGCTTACCGGCTACGGCCATCACTGCCAACGTGGCTAAACCCACAATAAACCAAGCTATACGTTGAGTCGTGGTTATTACGTTCATATCGAAAATAAGCCCATAAAGCATTAATGGTGCACCTACGCCTAACGCTAATATCATATTGCGCATTAATTTTTTATAATGCGCGTCATCGGCTTTGGCTTTTTCATCGAGCGCATCTTGCTCTGAGTCATTACTCATGGGCTTTGCTTTATAGCCAATGTTTTCTACCGCTGCAATAAGCGCCGCTTCATCCGCTTGCCCTTCCACTTGTACGGTGCGTTGTGCAAAGTTCATTTCTACTCGCTGTGCACCCGATACTGTTTTTAGCGCTTTTTCTATTTTTGCTACGCAGCTGCCACAATTAGCCCCTTCAATAATAAAGTTTTGTGAGCTGCTGTTAATATTATTACTCATTACGCCTCCGGGTTATTTTCTTCAGTGCTAATGGGGTCAACAAATGACTCTATTAAACTACATATATCAGCGCTAGTTGCGCCATCGGGAGAACTTTGCCACTGCTTAACTGCCGCTTGCATTCGTGTGCGCAGCTTAAGTGTTTCTTGAAAAAGAGCTTCGGTTTCGGCTAAGCGTTTAACTATTAGTTTTCGTGTTAATGGGCATGGGCAGTTTCCTTGCTCCGACTCAGTAATAATGTGCTGAATATCTTTAACAGAAAAGCCCAACTGACGAGCATTGATTATAAACTTTAAACGCTGTTGATCAGTTTTTGTATATTCTTGATAACCGTTACTTACACTACGGACTGGTTTGAGCAACTGCATTCGCGTGTAATGGCGAATAGTGTCGGGTGTAACGCTCATTTTATTGGCAAGTTGTTTAACGTACATAGCTCCTCCGTGATAATTCATAGTTTAAAGCTAAATTCATACCTGTAGTGTAAACCTATGTGTCACACATAGGTCAACTTAAATACTTTAAAAACAACAAAGCCGAATAAATTAACTTTATCCGGCTTTATTGTAGTTAAATATATCTAGGGTAGTTACACGCTAAATGCATTTATAAATAATATTAATCTTCAATATTATCAAGCCCTTTGGTGCCATCTTTTGGTTTGAGCTTATGATGAATGGCTGCTTTAATTAACATATACCCACTAATCGGTGCGGTAATTAATAAAAATATAGTAATAAGTACTTCTTTAACACTCACGCCATGTTCGGTATTTGCAAAGTACACCATAGCGGCAGTTAAAATGTTCGCCATACCTAGGGTAGTTGCTTTAGTTGGGCCATGTAAGCGCATAAAAAAATCAGGCAGTTTAACTAAGCCTATTGAGCCAATTAAAATAAACACGCCACCTAGTAATAATAATATTGATACTATCCATTCACTGATCATTGCTATACCTTATTCGATTATATCGCCGCGAAGTAAATACTTACATAATGCTACTGTGCTTATAAAGCCAAGCATTGCAATTAATAAAGCCGCTTCAAAGTACAACCCCGTGCTCATACTTATACTGTATAAAATAATCAGCGCAATCACGTTTATATACATAGTATCGAGCGCTAAAATACGATCGGGAACCGATGGACCAATTACCAAACGCCATAAATTTAATAGTAGCGCTAATCCAATCATGCTAAATACAATTAATAATACGGTTTCTAACATTGAAATATCTCCTTTAAGGGAGCCTCATAACGCTCTTTTATTTGTTTAATAAGTGCTTGCTCGTCTTTAAGATCAAGTACATGAATAAGCAAATAACGCTGTTTTGGTTGCTCACCTTTATTAAGTGATTCTAAAATAGGATATACCTCAGCGCTCACAGTGCCAGGTGTGAGTGACACGCAGCTTGCCAAAATAGTAATCGGCATTTCATGGGTTAAATCTACGGGTACTTTAACAAATGCTGGGCGCATGTTTTTACTTGGCCCAAGTATTAATACAGCCACTTGTAAGTTAGCCACTATTATATCGTACAGTACAATAAAAACCTGTTTAAAGGCTAATCCGGGCCTTAAAATTAATGGCTGAGGATCGCGAAACGATATAGTAAATAACGGAATAACAATCGCAAATATAGCCGCTAATACCAAGTGCCCTGCAGACACACTATTATTTAATAACAGCCATACTATAAACAAAAATACACTACGAAATGGCGTAGGTAACAATCTAAAACGTGCTTTTAGTCGCATTAAACACCTCCTTTAAGCACGGCATTAATACCACCACTTATGTCGTGTAATTGGGTTGCGGCCTTTATGGTGTACTCACTAATAGCACCACCAAAAACAACTAGCATTACTGAGCAAATAAGTAACCCCACAATAGCAATTACTTGCAATGGATGCGCGTTTGGTGCGTCATTTGGCTCACTACCTGTGTACTTACCTTCCCAAAACAAACTAGTTCCGGCGCGTGCTAGTGCAATAATTAACACTAAACTGGTAATTAAGTAAGCAGGCCAAAATACAAGTGCATTTTCACTATTGAGTGTTGTTTTTAAAATCCAAATTTTGCCTACAAAGCCTGAAAATGGCGGCATGCCTATTACAGTTAATGCTGCAATAATAAATAACGTACCTAATAAAAACGGCTGTTTTACCACTCTACCTGCTACCAATCTGTCGCCAACTTTACCGCGTTGAATAGAAATTATATCGGCGAGTAAAAATAAAGCAGCACATACCAAAGTTGAGTGTACTAAATAATATAGCAAGGCCGCCGTAGCGTTTATGTTTTGTAACGACACTAAAGCCACCAAAGTACCCACCGACACCAGTACTAAATTGGCAGTGATCTTACGTAAATCCTGAGCGGCTAATACCCCTATGGCCCCTACAACTATCGTTGCAATTGCTAAGCCCCATAACCAAGTTTGCGCCATGTGTTCAAGTTCGCCAGCTTGCTCACCAAACATAACGGTATAAACGCGTAGCATGGCGTACACACCTACTTTAGTCATAATCGCAAATAGCGCAGCAACAACTGGGGCCGCACTTGAATAGGTATTTGGTAACCATAAATGCAGTGGCAATAATGCACTTTTTAAAGCAAATACTACTAATAACAATAGTCCACCGGCTTTAGCTAAATAAACATCGTCGCCAGTAAGTAAAGATATTTTTTGCGCCATATCGGCAATATTTAGCGTGCCTAGTACACCGTATAAAATACCTAAACCAATTAAAAACGCACTCGAACCTACTAAGTTTAAAATAACATAGTGCAATGCAGCTTTAGTTTTTTGCTTGCCACCACCGTGCATAAGCAAGGCATAAGAGGCAATAAGCAGCACTTCAAAAAATACAAATACGTTAAATAAATCGCCAGTTAAAAATGCACCATTTACACCTAAAATTAAAAAGTGAATTAGTGGATGAAAAAAACTGCCGTGTTCATCATCGCCTGCACATCCGTACAGCACAACCATTACGCCTAAAAATGAAGTAAGTGTTACCAACAAGCTAGAGAGCATATCTGCAACAAGTACAATACCAAATGGTGCTGACCAGTTACCTATTGCGTATACGTTAATACCTTCGTTGTGTACGGTTATCAGTAATAAAACACTCACTACAAATGTAATAATTGCCATTACGCCTGAAGCCAAACGACGGGCAAATAAGTTTTTACCACACGGTGGTAATAGTAAAATAATAGCTGCTAGCATAGGCAGCAATACAGGAAGCGATGTTAAATGCTGAATCATTTTTTCACCTTGTACTTACTTTTAACAAGGTGACCATCAACATGGTCATTACCTAAATCTGCACGGCCACGTATTGCTAATATAACCACAAAGGCGGTCATTGCAAAACCAATTACAATGGCTGTTAACACTAAAGCTTGCGGCAGTGGATCGGCGTAATCTGCACCTGTACCTAATACAACAGCTTTATTTGTGGTTAGTCGACCCGATGAAAATAAAAACAAGTTAACTGCGTAAGAAATCATAGTTAGACCAAGCACAACTGGAAAAGTACGTGCTCTTAGCAGTAAAAATACACCGCAACTAATTAACACACCCACGCACGACGCGTATAATAACTCCATTAAACATCACCTTCTTTTTGCTCTGCACTTGTGGTCATATCACCTAAGCTTGCTAATATCATCAATGTGGCACCCACTACGGTTAAGTACACACCAAGGTCAAATACAATGGCACTTGCTAACTCTGTTTTACCAATAAATGGAATGTCAAAATAGTCAAACCACGTGGTTAAAAATGGCTTATCAAAAAACCAGCTACCCACACCCGTGAACATAGCAATAGCGATACCCGAGGCAATAATTTTTCGGTAATTAACATCAAAGCGCTCACTGATCCAAGTAGAGCCATGTGCCATATACTGCAAAATAAAGGCAATAGAAGTAACAAGCCCGGCAATGAAGCCGCCGCCCGGTAAATTATGACCACGTAAGAAAATATAAGCCGACACTAACAGTGCAAGCGGGAGTAAGCTTTGCGAAATACTGGCTAATAAAATAGGGTGGCGCTCGCGTGCCCATGAACGGCCATCACTGTCGGTTGCAGGCATAAACAATGGAATTCGCGATAAAAGCTTAAAAATCCCTAGTGCTGCAATACCTAATACAGTAATTTCGCCAAGCGTATCAAAGCCCCTAAAATCAACTAAAATAACGTTAACTACATTGGTACCGCCACCACCGGTTTTGGCATTGGCAATAAAAAAGTCAGAAATAGAATCAAGCGGACGAGTAAGCAAAGCGTAACAAATACTGGCTATAACCACGCCCACTGTCGAGGCAATACTTAAATCACGTAATATACGCAATGAGCTTGATTCTCTTGGGGTGCTTTGCGGTAAGAAAAACAATGCCAACATAAGTAGTATTATTGTTGCCACTTCTACCGTTAATTGCGTTAAGGCTAAGTCTGGTGCCGAAAAGCGGGTAAACACCACAGCTACCATTAATCCCACAATAGATACCATTAACAAAGCGACCATACGCGATCTATGGCTTATCACTGTGGCAATGGCGCCTACAATTAACAAGCTAGCACCTATGCCGTTGTGTAAATCAACCGGTGTATTTGGCACACTTCCCGCTAATTTTTGCATTTCGAATAACGGCCAACCAGCAGCTAATAAAATAACGCCCAACATAATAAATACATAGCGTTGCAGTGAGCCATTTTCTGTTTTGTTTATTTTATCTTGGCTCCAATCAATAACGCATTGTACTAAATGATCAAACATTTTTTTAGCGTTTAGCGGCGGTAAAGACGCTTGAAATTGAAACAGGTGTTTACGGTTAACATAAATAAATAAGCCGCCAGCAACTGCCATGGCACTCATTAATAACGGTAAATTAAAGCCATGCCAAATGCTCAGCTGATACTCTGGCATTGCTTTGCCCAGTACTGCTAATGAGGCTGCCGATAAAATACCATCAACTACAAAGTGCGGAAACATGCCAACAAGTAAACACAACACCACTAATATTTCGATGGGTACGCGCATATAACGAGGCGGCTCGTGTGGCGTACGCGGTAAATCTATTGGGTCGCCATTAAAAAATACATCGTGGATAAAGCGCGCCGAATAAGCCACGGCAAATGCCCCCGCAATGGTTGCTAAAACCGGGATTAACCACGACATAGAGCCAAGTACTTGCTGATGCAGTGTTTCGGCAAAAAACATTTCTTTTGAAATAAAGCCATTAAGCAAAGGGACACCCGCCATTGCTGCAGCGGCAACCATAGCAAGCGTTGCTGTGTAGGGCATAAAGCGCCACATACCATTGAGTTTACGCATATCGCGCGTACCTGTTTCATGGTCAATAATACCAGTGGCCATAAACAGTGACGCTTTAAAGGTGGCGTGATTAATAATATGAAAAATAGCGGCAACAGTCGCAAGTTCGGTATCTAGGCCTAGCAATAGCGTAATTAAACCTAAATGACTTATCGTTGAATACGCTAATAAACCTTTTAAATCATGCTTAAATAAAGCCACGTATGCGCCAAATAACAAAGTAATTAAACCTGTTAAGGCAACTAATATAAACCACATTTCGGTGCCCGCTAAGGCCGGATAAAAACGCGCTAACAAAAAGATACCCGCTTTAACCATGGTCGCCGAATGTAAATAGGCGCTCACAGGTGTTGGCGCTGCCATGGCATGAGGTAGCCAAAAATGAAACGGAAATTGGGCCGATTTAGTAAATGCACCTAATAACACTAAAACCAGTGCAAGCTCATATAGATCGTGCGATTGAATAATTGCTCTGCTGGCTAAAATTATATCTAGGTTATAACTGCCAACAATGTCGCCAATTATCAGTAACCCACCAAGCAGCGCTAAACCACCGGCTCCGGTAACTGTAAGCGCCATACGTGCGCCCTTGCGCGCCTCTGACTTATGCCACCAATAACTAATTAATAAAAACGAACTTATACTGGTTAATTCCCAAAACACCCATAGCTGAATAACATTATTAGACATAACAATGCCAAGCATTGCGGTCATAAATAACATTAAGTAGCTATATAGCTTTGCCATTGAGTCGTTATTACTTAAATAATAACGAGAATATAAAATAACCAATAAGCCTATGCCCAAAATCATAAATATAAACAGTAAACTTAGACCGTCTAAGCGCAGGGAGAAATCGAGCCCTAAACTTGGGATCCAAGCAGCACTAAAACGAATAGTTTCACCGGCAAGTACCGCAGGCGCATGATATAGAGTTATGCAAAGTGCGATTAATGGTGCAAGCATAGTTAAGCTTGTCGCTTGGTTTCGCGTTAGTTTGCCTGTAAATGCAGAAATAACACTGCCAATTAAGGATAGCAGGGGTATCCAGAGCAAAGTCATAGTAAAGGACCTTTTAAAATCATAAATTTATCAATACGCTATTCGTTATAGTTAATTACCAAAGTGACTTGGGCATTAGCTTTTGTGGTCTGCTTTTTTAACAGCATTAATACGTATAGTTATACTGATAAACGCCGTTTTTGTCTATAGAAAGCGCCTCTAGCTGCATAATTATCAAGCAAATTTATATATAAATTAATGCAACAATATCAACTATGTTCGCTTTTCATACGCCTTAGAGTAAAGACTTTAAAATTTAGCGTGGCGTTATTGAGCGTTCCATGAAGGAGTTAAAACGAGGAAACACTGTAAAATGGGTATTTATGTGTGCTTGCCACAACGCTCTGTATTGCGCTGAGAGAGCTAACTGCTGATATTGCATAATAGACCAAGCTTCACTGGGCTTATAAGCCACGGCCCCTTGCTGGCAGCTCTGGCTTTTATACCAACCTACTGGTGGGGTAGCTTCGCTATTTGCTAAAAACAAATTAGGTGCCACAAAACCACTTTGTGCACACAGCCAAGCTTGCTTCGTTTTTGGTAGCGCGTATTCATCCTCAAAACCATTAAAGTGCATTAACTCATGTAAAAACACTTGGTAACCTGCTTTTGAATTTAATTGCATAATGCCACTGCGCACATTTGCACTTCCCTGCTTGGGCATCATTACTATAAAGTCAAAATCAGTAGGAAGCTGTTTTTTTAGCCTAGCGGTTTGCCAATCGCACTGCGCCATTTTATTTGCTGCACTACTACAATTAATAGCACCGCCAACATAAATCGGTTGCGATAAACAAAAAACCCCAGCACTGGGCTCAGGGCGCTTATTGTATTGCTTTATAAGTTTAGCGAGCTTATATAACCCGCTACGGTGATCGCTCATCATTAACACGTTAAACAAACATTGTTCATCCGCTTTAACCTCTGAACTCAATGATAAAAAACCAAGGCGCTGCATAAACGCTGTGGGCAGGCTGCTATAAGGCTGAGTTGTTTGCAGTTTAAGATGATTTAATGCATCTCCCTCAGGCAATAACCCCTGCTTTGCCAATAATTTAAGATCGCCCCATTGAGATTGAGCTAATAACTCCATCGCTAATGCTTGGCGTTTTGACTCACTCATAGTATGGGTGTTTTTTTGCCAAAATAACTTTGCAGTATCGGTATGGTTATTTTTTAATAATTTAAGTGAATATCTATATTGCGCGGCAGGTATTTTATTTCGCGCTAATGAAGCGAGCGCAATATCAGGGAGTTGCTGTAAATGCAGAGAAAAATAATCAGGAAATAGCCAATAACTTTGTATTATATTGGCCTTGGCATTTAAAACTTGCCAAAAGCCAATACTGTTAGCATGATTACTCGAGCCACTAATTAATAGGCTACACAGTAATACTACCGCTAGTTTATAACGCTTAGCTTTCGTCAACACCTGTCATCAGCTCAAGTTCTAATCGCGCATATTTATATTCAATAAACTCATGCACGTTAGTAGCCAGTGCCAGCTTAAAATAATCAGCGGCTAAATTAATATTACCTGCTGCTTGATGCGATTTTGCCAAATAAAAGTAAGCCTCGCATAATCGCTGTGCGTATTCTTGCTCTGATTTAACCCCATCACTAATAACAGATAAAAAATCATGTTCGCTAATATCGCCCAGGTAAAGCGCAATTAACTGATACGCCCATTGCGATTCATCAAGTGCTTTAGCATTGGTTTTAAGCACACTAAGTGCTTTAACTTTATCATCCTGTGCTTGCGCTAAAAAAAGCCATAACACACGGTAAGGATCGTTTGGAGAGCGCGCTAAAAACTCATTAAAATCGTTTTGTGCAAGCTCAGCTCTGTCGCCATAGTACAGTGCAATACCACGATTTAAATACGCATATTCATGTTCTTCGTTAAGCTCAAGGGCTGAATCAAAAAGTTCATAGGCTTTTTCATACTGCTGCATTAAGGTATGTTGAATACCTAAAAAATTATACACCTCGGCTAAATCTGGTTTTAATTTAACAGCACGATTAAAGTCAATTCGCGACAACGTGGTCATGCCTAAACTGTCAAATAATACACCCCGATCATAATAAAGTTTTGCTTGTTGCTCAGGGCTTAGATCTACTCTATTTAGTAGCTCTGAATAACGTGCAATTGCAATTTCACTTCTAAAATCAGAGGCGAGAGGCGCAGTAAAAGGCACATTAACAATCGGCATTGACTCAGCTTTTGAAGTGCTTTGGCACGCGCTTAAAGACAAAATAGTAAAAGATGCCAAGGCTAAATGTTTGAGTGTCATTAAAATCCTTAATACCAAGGTAAGTAGCAAATAAATAAGACATGCGATGTCTAGTAAGGTTCATATTAACTGCGTTTAGCTAATAAATTATTTAACGCTTTAAAATAATGATATCCATTCAACTTAAGCGCTTAAAATAATTAACTTTAAATTCAATTGCTATAAGCAGTTAGTTTCATTAAAGCATAAAAAAAGGGGCTAAACAGCCCCTTTTTATGTTATCCAGTAAATATAACCGGATTAAGTATTAGCAATTATGCGTCAGTTGGCGCATCAGCTGCAGGTGCTGCAGATTCCATTGCTTCTTTAATACTTAGACGTACACGGCCTTGGCGGTCTACTTCTAGTACTTTAACTTTAACTTCTTGACCTTCAGAAAGGTGATCAGTCACGTTATTAACACGCTCAGTACTAATTTGCGAAATATGTACTAGACCATCTTTACCAGGAAGAATATTTACAAACGCACCAAAATCAACAATACGTACAACTTTACCTTCGTAGATAGTACCTACTTCAAGCTCAGCAGTTAATTGTTCAATGCGGCTAATTGCATTTGCTGCGCTTTCGCCGTCAGTTGCTGCAATTTTGATTGTGCCATCATCACCAATTTCAATCGTTGTACCAGTTTCTTCAGTAAGTTGACGAATTGTTGCGCCACCTTTACCAATAACTTCAGCGATTTTCTTCTGTGGGATCTTCATAGTATAAATACGTGGAGCAAACTGAGAAAGCTCTTCAGACGGTGCAGAAATTGCTTTGTCCATCACTTCTAAGATATGTAAACGTGCAGCTTTTGCTTGTTTAAGCGCAATTTGCATGATTTCTTGAGTGATACCTTCAATCTTAATGTCCATTTGTAGTGCTGTAATACCGCCAGCAGTACCCGCAACTTTAAAGTCCATGTCGCCTAAGTGATCTTCATCACCTAAGATGTCAGAAAGTACAACAAACTTATCGTCTTCTTTAACTAGACCCATTGCGATACCCGCAACAGACGCTTTAATTGGTACACCAGCATTCATAAGTGCAAGTGAAGTACCACACACAGAAGCCATTGAAGATGAACCGTTTGATTCAGTGATTTCAGATACTACACGGATTGAATATGGGAATTCAGTCAATGTTGGCATTACTGCTGCAATACCACGCTTAGCAAGGTTACCATGGCCGATTTCACGACGCTTAGGAGAACCAACAAAACCAGTTTCGCCTACACAAAATGGAGGGAAGTTGTAGTTAAGCATAAAGTGGTTTTTGTGCGTGCCAGTTAAATCGTCGATTAACTGTGAATCACGCTCTGTACCAAGTGTAGCTGTTACAAGTGCTTGAGTTTCGCCACGAGTAAAGATAGCAGAACCGTGAGTACGCGGTAATACGCCAGTCATTACGTCAAGTGCACGAATCATATCTGGTTCACGACCATCGATACGCTTTTCGCCAGCAGCGATACGGCCACGAACGATTTTCTTCTCAAGTGAACCGAAGATTTTACCAATTTCTTGCTTATCTAAAGACTCGCCTTCAGCAAGTTCGCTTGTTAATACAGCAACAACTTCATCTTTAGCTACGCCAAGTGCTTCTTTACGCGCTACTTTATCTGTAATGCGGTAAGCTTCGCCCACTTTATCAGCAGCAATAGACGCTACTTTCTCTTCAAGTGATACGTTTTTAGCTGGTGCAGTCCAATCCCAAGTAGGCTTGCCTGCTTCTGCTTTAAATTCTTTAATTGCTGTAATGATCGCTTGAGCTTGCTCATGACCATAAACAACCGCACCTAGCATAATGTCTTCTGCAAGTACGTCTGCTTCTGACTCAACCATTAATACTGCGTTATCAGTACCAGCAACAACTAAGTCTAGCTTGCTTTCTTCTAGCTCTTTTAGTGTTGGGTTAAGTACGTATTCGCCGTCGATGTAACCAACGCGAGTAGCACCAATTGGACCACTGAACGGAATACCAGAGATAGCAAGTGCAGCTGAAGTACCAATTAACGCAACCATATCAGGTTGAATTTCAGGGTTAACAGAAACAACAGTAGCAATAACTTGTACTTCGTTTACAAAACCACTTGGGAAAAGTGGACGAATTGGACGGTCAATAAGACGTGCAATAAGTGTTTCGCCATCGTTAGGACGACCTTCGCGCTTTAAGAAACCACCAGGGATACGACCAGCAGCGTACATACGCTCTTGGTAGTTAACTGTTAGTGGGAAAAAGTCTTGGCCAGGTTGCGCTTCACGTTTACCAACAACAGTAACAAGTACTGAAGTGTCGCCAATGCTTGCAAGTACAGCGCCGTCTGCTTGACGAGCGATTGCACCAGTTTCTAGTGTCACTGTGTGTTGACCTAGTTGAAATTCTTTAATAATTGCTTGCACTTAAAATATTCCTTAAATGTTTTAAAATGTTTTTAAGTTGTCATCTAAGTACCAATTACAGTACATAATTGTATTTATTTTAAAATCAATTAAGTACTACAATTGGCGATGACGTAAATAAACGTAACTAAACCTTTTTAGCTACGCGCATAGTATATACCAAAGCGCCGTTAGAATGCGAGTCTAGCTATTAGATAAAAGCTAAGCCTTATGAAGGCTAAAAATGACGACCTTTGCTTACCTATTAAATGGAGATTTTATTTTATAATTTAAGGTGTTTATAAAACGTCGTGCTGAATTTTAGGCACAAAAAAAGGAGCTAAAAAGCTCCTTTTTTGATAATCAAGTGCTTAGCGACGTAGGCCAAGTTCTTTGATTAACGCAGTATAACGCGTGATGTCTTTACCTTTAAGGTAATCAAGCAATTTACGACGTTGGCTAACTTTGCGAAGCAGACCACGACGTGAATGGAAGTCATGCTTGTGATCAGCAAAGTGACCTTGAAGCTTGTTGATATCAAAAGTAAGTAATGCTACTTGTACTTCAGGTGAACCAGTGTCGCCTTCAGCACGTGCGAATTTAGCAATGATATCGATTTTTTCTTGATTGCTTAGTGACATAATAACTCCAAAAATTAAATTTAAAAGGTGCTTTAGCCGATCACTAATTCAGCCAAAACGATTAAGCGGGCGTATTCTACCAATTGTACAAATAACTACAAGTTAATTATCCCATCAATATAAATAAGCTGCTGAAAATATTTAAAGCAACTATTTATTCGGGTTTTACATAATCATCTTGTTGGCTGGCCAAGCCACGTTTAACTTTTAAATGGCCGCTGGCATTACGCTCGCCTGTGCCAATAAAAATACCGTCAGCTACAACCTTAATTGCGCCTTCAGGCAAATCTATATCAAGGTCTATTGCTTGGCCGTGACTAAAAATACTGCCCTGCTCTTTACTTATCTCAACAACCGGTAAATCAACTAAAGCTGTATCGAGTGGCAATAACAACGCGTCTAAATAAGTAGAAGGTGCAACTTCTTCGTCTTTAGCTTTTGCTAATAACACTTCAATTTCATCTAGCGACACCATTTTTTCTGCAGGATATTGACCAACCGCAGTGCGGTGCAGCATAACAACGTGTGCGCCACAACCTAGCTTTTCACCTAAGTCGTCAACAATAGTACGAATGTAGGTGCCTTTAGATACATGCGCCGTCATTTGTATTACGTTATTCACTTCATCAAATTCGTCAAACGTTAAGCTAAACACGTTTATTTTTCTGCATTTACGTGGTACTTCAATACCCTCGCGTGCATACTTATATAAAGGCCTACCTTGATACTTAAGCGCCGAGTACATTGACGGGTACTGATCTGACTCACCAACAAAAGCGGCAATTTCTTTAATCAGTTGTTCACGCGTTACATTTACATCTTTAGTGCTAACAATTTCACCATCAGAATCTGATGTCGTTGTTCTCTCGCCTAATTTAGCGCGTACCACATAGGTTTTGTCTGTATCGAGTAAAAACTGTGTAAACTTGGTTGCCTCACCAAAGCAAATAGGCAGCATACCGGTTGCCAATGGATCTAGCGCACCTGTGTGCCCCGCCTTTTGTGCAAAGTACACACCTTTTGTTTGCTGTAGTGCTTTATTTGATGAAATGCCAATTGGTTTGTTTAACAACAAAATACCGTCAACTGGACGGCCTTTACTGCGCTTTGCCATCTGTATTAGTGCCTTCTTCGCTATCTGTATCAATATCTACGTGCTTAGTCTCATCTTCGCTGTTAGTTACGTCATCTTCATGATCAGTGCTGTCTTCAACATCTGTTTCATCTGCAACATGTTTAGCGTTGTCTTCGCGAATAATGGAATCAACTAAGTTAGATATACGCATACCTTCCATTAGTGAGTTATCAACTAAAAACTTTAACTCAGGCATAATACGTGCACGAATACGCTTACCTAATAACGAGCGGATATAACCGGTCGCTTCGTTAAGTACGTTTGCACTTTGCTTCGCTGCATTATCATCTTGCGTATTAAATACCGTAATGAATATTTTCGCATAAGATAAATCGCGCGATACTTCTACCGCTGACACTGTCACCATACCTAAGCGTGGATCTTTTATTTCGCGTTGTAAAATTACCGCAATTTCTTTTTGAATTTGCTGAGCAACACGATCTGTACGAGAAAATTCTCTCATTGCATTTGTCCTAAAATCATAACCTATTGGAATATAATAATAAGTTAATTAAATAATGGATACACAAATGGGGGCTAAGCCCCCATTTATTAGTCTAGCTAGCTAACAATTAAAGAGTACGTTGTATTTCAACTGTTTCAAATACTTCAATTTGGTCGCCAACACGAACGTCATTGTAGTTCTTAACGCCGATACCACATTCCATGCCGTTACGAACATCAGCAACATCGTCTTTAAAGCGACGAAGTGACTCAAGTTCACCTTCGTAGATAACCACGTTATCACGAAGTACACGAATTGGAGCGCTACGTTTAATAACACCTTCAGTAACCATACAACCAGCAATTGCGCCAATTTTTGGAGACTTAAACACGTCACGAACCTGAGCAAGACCAATAATCTCTTGCTTAAATTCTGGTGCCAACATACCCGACATTGCTTGTTTAACTTCGTCAATCAAGCTGTAGATTACGCTGTAGTAACGCAAGTCTAAGTTTTCAGACTCAATTACTTTACGAGCAGAAGCATCAGCACGAACGTTAAAGCCAACCACAATTGCGTTAGACGCTGCTGCAAGTGTTGCATCAGTTTCGGTAATACCACCAACACCTGAACCTACTATCTTCACTTTCACTTCATCAGTAGAGAGTTTAGTTAGTGAATCAGAGATTGCTTCGATTGAACCTTGAACGTCAGCTTTAAGTACCACGTTAACTTCAGACACATCGCCTTCAGTCATATGACTAAACATGTTTTCAAGCTTAGCTTTTTGTTGACGCGCTAGTTTAACATCACGGAATTTACCTTGACGATATAAAGCAACTTCACGCGCTTTACGCTCATCTTTAACTACAGTTGCTTCGTCGCCTGCAGCCGGAATACCAGAAAGACCTAAAATTTCTACAGGAATAGAAGGACCCGCAGACTTAATGTCTTTACCGTTTTCATCGCGCATTGCACGAATACGACCATACTCAAGACCACATAATACAATGTCACCTTGGTTAAGCGTACCCGATTGAACAAGTATCGATGCAACTGGACCACGGCCTTTATCTAAGCGTGATTCAATAACAACACCTGCAGCCATACCAACAGTTGGAGCCGTAAGTTCTAGTAGTTCAGATTGGTTTAATACCGCTTCTAAAAGCTCATCAATACCTAAACCTGTTTTTGCAGAGATATGAACGTACTGCGTATCGCCGCCCCATTCTTCAGGAATAACGTCAAGCTGAGCTAGCTCGTTCTTAACGCGATCTGGGTCTACGCCTTCTTTATCCATTTTGTTTACAGCAATGATTAAAGGAACGCCAGCAGCACGTGCATGCTGTACCGCTTCTTTAGTTTGTGGCATAACACCATCATCAGCTGCAACCACTAAGATTACGATATCAGTCGCTTGAGCACCACGAGCACGCATTGAAGTAAATGCGGCGTGACCCGGAGTATCTAAGAAAGTGATCATGTTGCCATTAACATCAACATGGTATGCACCAATGTGCTGTGTAATACCACCGGCTTCGCCTGAGGCTACTTTAGCTGAACGAATGTAATCAAGTGTAGATGTTTTACCATGGTCAACGTGACCCATAACAGTTACAACTGGTGCACGTGGCTCAGACTTACCATCTTCATGGCGATCGTTTAGTACTTTTTGCTCTAATTCGTTTTCTTTAACAATGATAACTTTGTGGCCCATTTCTTCTGCAACAAGTTGTGCAGCTTCTTGGTCAATCACTTGGTTAATAGTAACCATGTCGCCCATTTTCATCATTGTTTTTACAACTTCAGCGCCTTTAACAGCCATGCGTGACGCAAGCTCTGCAACTGTAATTGTTTCGCTAATACGCACTTCATTTTTAACATCAGCAGTTGGTTTTGTAAAACCATGCTGTAGCGATGTAGGTGCTTTTAACTTGCCTTTATTACGGCCTTTAGACGCTGCAAATTTATCTTTTGCTGGCGCTTTTTTCTTTTTCTTCGCACGGCGTGTGCCTTGCTCATCACGAGCATCAGCAACATCTTCTGCTTCACGTGCGTAAGTAGAAGTTGTAAGGTGGTGATCAGATGTTTCTTCACGCTTCTTACGCTCTTCTTCTTCTTTCTTCCAGCGTGCTGAGTTCTCTTCAGCTAGCTTTCTTGCTTCTTCTGCTTGACGTTTCGCTTCTTCTTCAGCTTTCTTCAATGCGGCCTCTTCTGCTTCTTTTTGCAGACGCTCAGCTTCGATGCGATCTTTCTCAGACTTAGCACTTTGCTCTGGGGTCATCTGCTTTTGTTTCGCTTTACGCTCTGCATCAGCTTTGCGTTTAGCTTCTTCTTTAGCTTTACGATCAGCGTCTTCTTTCGCTTTACGTTCTGCCTCTTGTTTCGCTTTCAATTCTGCGGCTTCTTGTGCAGCTTTTTGCTGCTCTTCAAGGCGCAGTTTTTCTTCAGCGGCTAGGCGTAGCTCTTCTTGCTCTTGCTCCATTGCGCTTTTCTTCACGTAGGTACGTGTTTTGCGAACTTCAACTTGAACAGACTTTGCTTTGCCCGTTGAGCCAGTCACACTTAATGTGCTTTTGCTCTTACGTTGCAATGTCATACGCGCTGGGCCATCTGAACCTGTGCCGCCATGCTGCTTGCTTAAGTGATCAAGTAACGTCGCTTTTTCAGCTTCGGTTACGCTTTCGCCTGCTTGCTTGGTAATACCGGCTTGTGAAAACTGCTGTAGCAATTTATCAACAGTTGTACCTATATCACCGGCTAGTTTTTCAACATTTACTTCTGCCATAGTCTCTAATACCTCCGTTAATAAATTACTCGTCTGCAAACCAACAAATGTTACGTGCAGCCATAATCAGTTCACCTGCTTTTTCAGGTGATAGTTCTGTAATATCCACTAATTCATCAATACCTTGCTCAGCTAAGTCTTCAAGTGTAATTACACCCTTGCTTGCCATAACAAATGCTAAATGACGTTCTAAGCCTTCAAGCGCAAGTAAGTCTTCAGCTGGCTCTGCGCCATCTAAGCTTTCTTCCGTTTTAAGTGCTTTAGTGGTTAATGCGTCTTTTGCACGTGAGCGCAATAGATCAACCGTTTCTTCATCTAAGCCATCAATTTCTAAAAATTCAGATGCCGGTACATACGCAACTTCTTCAAGTGACGAGAAACCTTCGTTAATTAATAATGAAGCAAATTCATCATCAATTTCTAAATTTTCAGTAAATAAGTTAAGTAACTTATCTGACTCAGCTTCGTTTTTGCTACGCATGTCTTCAACAGTCATTACGTTTAGTTCCCAGCCAGTTAATTGGCTAGCTAAACGAACGTTTTGACCATTACGACCAATAGCTTGTGCTAGGTTATCAGCTTCTACAGCGATATCCATTGAGTGCGTATCTTCATCCATTACGATTGAAGCTACTTCTGCAGGTGCCATTGCGTTAATAACAAATTGTGCTGGGTTATCATCGTAAAGTACGATATCAACACGCTCACCGCCAAGTTCTGACGATACAGCTTGAACACGTGCGCCACGCATACCTACACAAGCACCAATTGGGTCAATACGTTTGTCGTTAGACTTAACCGCAATTTTAGCGCGCGAACCTGGATCACGTGCAGCGGCACGTAATTCAATCATTTCTTCGCCGATTTCTGGCACCTCAATGCGGAACAATTCCATTAGCATTTCAGGCTTAGAACGCGTTACAAATAATTGTGCGCCACGTGCTTCTGGCTTAACTTCGTATAGAAGACCGCGAATACGATCGCCTGGGCGGAAGTTTTCACGCGGTAGCATGTCGTCACGGTAAATTACCGCTTCAGCATTATTACCTAAATCAAGAACGATCGCGTCACGAGTGGCTTTTTTAACCACACCCGTTACTAACTCACCTTCTTTACTTTTGTATTCTTCTACAACTAAAGCACGCTCAGCTTCACGTACTTTTTGTACGATAACTTGCTTAGCCATTTGGGTTGTAATACGGTCAAATTTAATTGAGTCTATTTGCTCTTCAACGAAGTCACCCATTTGCAAGTCAGGTTCTTCAACTTGCGCTGCTTCTAGGGTAATTTCGCTGTATGGGTTCTCTAAAGACCCATCTTCTAATACTGCAGCAATCTGCCAGCGACGGTAAGTATCGTAGTCACCTGTTTTACGGTCAATTGCTACACGTACGTCGATGTCACCACCGTGCTTTTTCTTTGTTGCTGTTGCTAGAGCGAACTCTAAAGCTTCAAAAATCTTTTCTTTTGGAACCGCTTTCTCATTGGAGACGGCTTCAGCAACCAATAATATCTCTTTTGCCATGGGTTATGCCTCGCTTGCCCTATTCCTTTGCGCTCGAATTAAAACTTTGCAATTATGTTCGCACGCTCAATGTTGCTAAGCATAATTAAATGCTCTGTACCATCACTAGATAGTGTAATCATATCGCTAGTAACTGCTATTAAATCGCCTTTAAAATTACGACGACCGTCTTGTGGAAGTTTAGTACGTAATTGTACTTCCTCTCCTTGCGCCTGCTCGTAGTGATCTTGTTTGAATAATAGACGATCAACACCAGGAGACGATACTTCCAAATCATATTCATTTGTAATTGGGTCTTCGACATCTAAAATCGCACTTATTTGGCGACTCGCATCTGCACAATTATCAACTGAGATCCCAGCCTCATGAGTAATATAAACTCTTAAGGTAGAATGGCGACCCGCTTGTACAAACTCAAGACCATGTAATTCAAAACCTAACATTTCTACCGCTGGCGTTAACATAGCTACTAAATCTTGTTCAAGTTTTGTCACGAAAATCCTCCATACAAACAAAAAAAGGGCTTATAGCCCTAAAATATTGAGTTTAAATTTTGATTTGATCACCATGTCACAAATCAAACAGTGCAGATACAACAACGCCCCGAACCAAGCGGGGCGTCACACCAAAAAGCACAAAACTGTGTGGCCTAGGGCCAAGCTTGGTTGCGAGTCAAAAATCTGACTAAATTAAACTACAGTAGCTTAAACGCAAAACGCGCATTACTTAGAATGCGCGATATAAATTAGTAAGATTAAACCCACTATTATGATTGGTTGCGGGAGCCGGATTTGAACCGACGACCTTCGGGTTATGAGCCCGACGAGCTACCAGACTGCTCCATCCCGCGCCAATAGATACTAAACTTAATAATTTAATATCGCTGTTAGTAATATCTTTCAACATACTAAACAATGGCGGGTATTATAAGTATGTACGCCGTAATTAGCAACCATAATAAGTAATAAGTTTATAAAAAAAGTGACACCAAATAGCGTGTTTATAATTTAACGCGTAATTATTTAATTTTGTTAATTTTTGCACTTATTATCCAAATTTAGGAATTTTTAAATCTATGTTTTTATAAAGTAAGCGATCTTGATGTAATAATTTTGCGTATTAAATTTATTTGGCTTAGGCATGACACACTTTAATACTCTTAGACTCATTTTGGGCGATCAGCTCAACCCTGCTCACTCATGGTATAAAGATAAAAAAACCAATACCTTGTATGTTATTGCAGAGCTAAAACAAGAAACCAGCTATGTTAAGCACCATATTCAAAAAATCTGTGCATTTTTTTGCGCTATGGAAAACTTTGCAACAGCATTAAACCAAGCCGGATTTAATGTACTACATTTAACATTAAACGAAACCTGTAATGATGAAGATTTACCCGCATTGCTTACCCGTATAGCAGCGCAACATCAATGCAATACTATTGAGTACCAATACCCAGACGAATATAGATTAAAAACCCAGTTAGCCCACTTTGCAAACACCAGCCCATTAACGGTTAGCGGTGTTGACAGCGAGCATTTTTTACTGCCCTTTGAGGAAATAAAACACCGCTTTATAAAAGATAAACACATAACAATGGAGCATTTTTATCGCGCAATGCGCAAACAATTTAATATATTAATGGATAGCAACAAACCACACGGTGGAAAGTGGAACTTTGATAGTAATAACAGAAATAAATTTTCAGCCGCCGACTTAGCTCAAATCCCGCCGCCTAAATTATTTAATAACGATGTAAGTGCTATAATTGCGCGTTTAAATAAACATAATGTTAGCTACTTTGGTAAAGCCGCAGAGCAACTTCCTTGGCCCACAACCCGAAAACAAGCTATTAGCTGCTTAGATTATTTTTGCTTGTATTTACTGCCTCATTTTGGCCAGTTTCAAGATGCAATGACAGAGCAAAGTAAACATAACAGTAGCTTGTACCATAGCCGCTTATCGTTTGCTTTAAATGCAAAGTTAATACACCCACTGTATGTAATAAAGCGCGTAATAGCCCAGTACGAACAACGTCCTAATGATATTTCTATTGCTCAAGTAGAGGGGTTTGTTAGGCAAATATTGGGCTGGAGAGAGTACGTACGCGCAATTTACTGGATTAACATGCCTGATTACGCAACTAAAAATCAGCTTAAAGCCAAAAATACATTACCGCCGTATTTTTGGCATGCTAAAACTAAAATGAACTGCATGCACCATGCGCTCTGTGAAAGCTTAACTACTGCATACGCCCATCATATTCAGCGCCTCATGGTTATTGGTAATTTTTGTTTATTAACGGCTATAAACCCAGATGACGTTGATGCTTGGTATTTGGGCGTTTATATAGATGCTATTGAATGGGTAGAAATGCCCAATACTCGGGGTATGAGCCAATTTGCCGATGACGGAATTATTGCCACCAAACCCTATGCGGCAAGCGGTAACTATATTAATAAAATGAGCGACTACTGCAAAAATTGTCACTATAAAGTAAAACAAAAAGTGGGCGCTGGCGCCTGCCCGTTTAATAGCCTTTACTGGCATTTTATGCACACGCACAGAGCAAAGTTAGAAAAAAACCCACGTATTGGCATGGTGTATAAAAACTGGGATAAACAAGAGAATACGTTACAGCAAAGTACATTACAGCAAGCCACTTACTATTTGAACAATCTAGCAAGCCTGTAACTTTTAACTTCTTATCAGGACAGCAAAAAGCCGCTAAAAAGCGGCTTTACGGGGATAATCAAAAACTAAGCTTATTTAAATTACTTGCCTTCTATAAGGCTACCACTGCCTATTTCAATTTTGCGTGGCTTAAGTGCTTCTGGTATTTCGCGTTCAAGGTTAATGCTCAATAAGCCATTTGCTAAATCGGCACCAAGTACTTTTACGTGATCCCCCAGCTGAAATTTACGCTCAAAGTTGCGCTCTGCAATACCTTGATGAATAAATTTACGCTCACTGGCTTGCTCTTTACCCGTTTTAATACCCGCAACAACAAGTGTGTTGTTTTCTGACTCTATGCTCAGCTCGCTTTCGCTAAAACCAGCAACTGCCATAGTAATTCGGTATTTGTCTTTATCGAGCGCTTCGATATTGTAAGGAGGAAAGCTTGGCTGCTTATCTGAACTCGCTGCCGCATCCATTAAAGACGCTAAATGATCGAAACCGATGAATGAACGATAAAGGGGTGATAAATCTACTGTACGCATAATAATATCCTCATATTTAAGCGATATTTCAGTTGTGTTTTTCTAATGAACAAACACAAATGAAGTTTAATTAATAATATAAATTTCAATTACTTCTGTTTAACAAGGACCCATCAGGCGTCCTCTACTTATCTATATATGGACGTTAAAATTGTTTTCAAGCAAATAACAAATAATTTTTTAAATTTACTCTTTTAAAATACACAACAAGGTCGTTAAACATAAATTACAATGGTAAAAATACCGCCTCAAGCGAGGCGGCTAAAACAGTGGAAAATATTTAAAGTGAATTACTTATCTTCGAGCAAATCATTGCCACCGATTGCTATTTTGCGCGGTTTTAACGCTTCAGGTATTTCACGTTGTAAATCTATGCTGAGTAAACCATGGGCTAAATCAGCAGCGATAACTCTTACATGATCTCCTAACTGAAACTTACGCTCAAAATTGCGATCTGCAATGCCTTGGTGAATAAATTTACGCTCTTTACTATCGTCTTTACTTTGTTTAACCCCGCTAACTTTTAGGGTGTTATTTTCTGACTCGATTGTCAGTTCGCTATTGCTAAAACCAGCAACCGCCATAGTGATTCTATATTTGTCTTTATCGAGCGCTTCGATATTGTAAGGAGGAAAGCTTGGCTGCTTATCTGAACTCGCTGCCGCATCCATTAAAGACGCTAAATGATCGAAACCGATGAATGAACGATAAAGGGGTGATAAATCTACTGTACGCATAATAATATCCTCATATTTAAGCGATATTTCAGTTGTGTTTTTCTAATGAACAAACACAAATGAAGTTTAATTAATAATATAAATTTCAATTACTTCTGTTTAACAAGGACCCATCAGGCGTCCTCTACTTATCTATATATGGACGTTAAAATTGTTTTCAAGCAAATAACAAATAATTTTTTAAATTTACTCTTTTAAAATACACAACAAGGTCGTTAAACATAAATTACAATGGTAAAAATACCGCCTCAAGCGAGGCGGCTAAAACAGTGGAAAATATTTAAAGTGAATTACTTATCTTCGAGCAAATCATTGCCACCGATTGCTATTTTGCGCGGTTTTAACGCTTCAGGTATTTCACGTTGTAAATCTATGCTGAGTAAACCATGGGCTAAATCAGCAGCGATAACTCTTACATGATCTCCTAACTGAAACTTACGCTCAAAATTGCGATCTGCAATGCCTTGGTGAATAAATTTACGCTCTTTACTATCGTCTTTACTTTGTTTAACCCCGCTAACTTTTAGGGTGTTATTTTCTGACTCGATTGTCAGTTCGCTATTGCTAAAACCAGCAACCGCCATAGTGATTCTATATTTGTCTTTATCGAGCGCTTCGATATTGTAAGGAGGAAAGCTTGGCTGCTTATCTGAACTCGCTGCCGCATCCATTAAAGACGCTAAATGATCGAAACCGATGAATGAACGATAAAGGGGTGATAAATCTACTGTACGCATAATAATATCCTCATATTTAAGCGATATTTCAGTTGTGCTTTTCTAGTGAACAAACACAAATGAAGTTTAATTAATAATATAAATTTCAATTACTTCTGTTTAACAAGGACCCATCAGGCGTCCTCTACTTATCTATATATGGACTGCAAAATTGTTTTCAAGATGATTTTTCAAAAAATTATTTATTTTACTTTTAACACCACATTAAGCGCCCAATAACAGTAGCGATTATTTAAAAACGCTGATCCCTAAGGCATATCAATAAAAGCGAACAGCTTAATCGCTTGTTTGCTCTTTAATATTTAACTCAATTGGTTACACTAGTAGCAATTTAATTGAGGAGTTCACTATGTTAACTGTAATTTTTGGTCGTGAAGGCTGCCCATTTTGTGTTCGTGCTAAAGACGTAGCAGAACAACTATCAAATGAACGTGATGATTTTAAATTTCGCTATATCGACATTATTAAAGAAGGCATAAGTAAAGAAGATCTTGAAAAGTCTGCCGGCAAACCTTGCCCAACAGTGCCGCAAATCTTTGTAGACCAAAAACACATTGGTGGTTTTACAGAGTTTGAGGCCTACGCCAAAGAGAATCTTGGACTTTATCAATAAGTTCTGTATCAAATATGTTAACCAGTTAAGTAATCTAGTTACTTAGCTGGTTAAATTTCGACCAACATCAATCACCTATAAATTAGTTGTAATTTCTACAAGCATTTACCGCATTTATCCTTTATAATGCGCGCCTCTTTAAATTCGTTGAGGCGTATTAATGTCAGAACCAGTCACGTTTGAATCTCTAAATCTTTCTCCTGCAATTTTGAAGGCAGTTGAAGAGTTGGGTTACAAGACACCATCTGAAATCCAAGCTCAATGTATACCGTTATTGCTAGAAAGAAAGGACGTACTGGGACTAGCTCAAACGGGTACAGGTAAAACCGCAGCATTTGCACTACCACTATTAAATAATATTGACCCGTCTGTGAAACAGCCACAGATCCTTGTACTCACACCAACCCGTGAGCTTGCGATCCAAGTTGCTGAGGCATTTGAACAATATGCTAAACATGTTCGTGGTATTGAAGTATTGGCACTTTATGGTGGCCAAAGCTACAGTATCCAACTAAGTGCACTTCGTCGTGGCGCGCAAGTTATCGTAGCTACTCCAGGTCGCTTAATCGATCATATTAACCGTGGCACTATCAAGTTTGATGCTCTACAAGCACTTGTACTTGATGAAGCCGATGAAATGTTACGTATGGGCTTTATCGATGATGTAGAAAGCATCATGGAAAAAACACCGCGCGAAAAGCAAACATGTCTTTTCTCTGCGACCATGCCTAAGCAAATTCAAAACATCAGCAGCAAGTATATGAACAATCCTGAACAGGTTCATATCTCTGCGCGTAACTCAACTGTTTCATCAGTAGAGCAAGTGTTTTGGAATGCAAGCATTCATAAAAATAAAGCCATTGTTCGCTTTTTAGAAGCTGAGCAATATGAAGGCGCTATTGTTTTCGTACGTACGCGTAACGATACAGTACAACTTGCTGAATTATTAGAGCGCGAAGGTTTCTCTGCCGCTCCACTTAACGGTGACATGAACCAGCAAGCACGTGAACGCACAGTAGAGCGCTTAAAAAGCGGCATGCTAAATGTTGTTATTGCAACAGACGTAGCGGCACGTGGTCTAGATGTTGACCGTTTAAGTTTAGTTATCAACTACGATATTCCACAAGATTCTGAAGCCTACGTTCACCGTATCGGCCGTACAGGTCGTGCTGGTCGTACTGGTAAAGCAATCTTATTCGTAAAACATAACGAACGTTATTTACTTAAAAATATCATTCGTCATACGAATTCAGATATTGCACAAGTTGAATTACCAACAGCTAAAATTGTTGAAGAAAAACGTATCGAAGCGTTACAAGCCAAGTTAACACTTGCTCTTGAAAACAAAGATATTACTTTCTTTAATGAAGTAGCAGCAAACATGGCTCAAAAGCTTGAACTTTCTGCTGAAGACCTTGCTGGTGCGTTACTGTGTTTAGCACAGCAACAATCACCAATTAAGGTTGAAGAAGTTAAGATTCAACCTCGCGAACGTAACGAGCGCAATGATCGTAACCCACGTAGCAATGACCGTGGTGATCGTGGTCGTCGTAACGAACGTGGCGGTGAACGTGGTGGCGAGCGCGCTGAACGTAAACCTCGTGAGCGTAACAGCCGTGAGGCAGGTCCTATGGATACATACCGTATCGAAGTAGGTCGTGAACATGGTGTTCAGGTTAAGAACATTGTTGGCGCTATTGCTAACGAAGCTGACATTTCAAGCAAGTTTATTGGTGATATTCGTCTACACGATAATCACAGCACGGTTCAATTACCGAAAAACATGCCTAAAGATGTACTTGATCATTTCCAAAAAGTGTTTATTTGTAAACGTCCTATGGGCTTAACAATCACTGCTGATCAAGGTCCTGCTGAGCCACGTGGCGAACGCTCTGAGCGTCCAGCTGGCGGCGAAAAACGCAGCTTTAATAAAGATGACAGCGCACGCGGTGATAAGCGCAGCGGTCCTCGTAAAGAACGTCGCCCAGTAAGCTTTACAACGCCGAAATAAGCAACGACTCTTTAATAAAAACCTTGCCACGTAAGTGAGCAAGGTTTTTTTGTGCCTAAAATAAAGCTCTAGGCTCTAGGCTCTAGGCTCTAGGCTCTAGGCTCTAGGCTCTAGGCTCTAGGCTCTAGGCAAAAAATAATATTCCCCTGAGAAAATAAACCCGATATTTTATTTCTACCTCACAGCTAAATTCTCGCCTGCACACCCCTTTCTTATCTGCACTGCTCTATTACTTCTCTAAAGCGCAGTGTCTCCTATCCTCTTGGTGAATAACTCACTTAAAAGCATTTAAACAAAGAGCAGACAATCAGCAGTAAATGAGGAAGGCAATGCCATAGTAACTTTTAGCATTACTTTTATTAAGGTTACTTTATTCGGGGTACAGTGTTTGCCCTACGGTTAAATCTGATCTCTTAACACAAAAAAGCCCCACCAATTTCATGATGAGGCTTTTACTTTTATATTATCTATTTGTTTTACGTTAAGGCGCTAGCGCTGGGTAAACGTAGCTGGCATCAAGCCCTAGTGGGATACCAAGTGCCCAGTAACCTAATAAAAAGATACTCCAGCCAATCATAAAGGCGATTGAGTACGGTAGCATAATAGCAATTAAAGTGCCTATGCCGGTGCCTTTCACATACTTTTGACAGTACACCACCACTAATGGGAAATAGGGCATTAACGGTGTAATAATATTAGAGCTTGAGTCACCAACACGATAAGCCGCTTGAGTTAAGTCTGGCGAAATACCAAGTTGCATTAGCATAGGTACAAATATGGGACCAAGTAATGCCCATTTTGCTGAACTTGAACCTACAAATAAGTTAACAAAGCCGGTTAAAAAGATAATTCCCACAACCGTTACTGCACTTGGCAACTGCATTGCTTTTAATAACTGCGCGCCTTCGATTGCTAGCAATGCACCTAAGTTTGATTTACTAAATGCGGCAATAAATAACGAACAGAAAAATGCCATTACAATATAATATGCCATGCCGCTCATCGCTTTACTCATGGCATCTATCATGTCTTTAGAGGTTTTGAAGGTGCCTACGGTAAAGCCGTAAACCGCGCCGGGTATCCAAAATAATAAAAAGATTAACGGTACGATAGATTGCATTAATGGCGAGCTAAAATTAGTTAACGAGCCATCGCTGCTGCGCATTGCCGAGTTACTATCTGCCGATACATAAGCAAGTAACGCAAGGCCTGCAACCATAACTGAACTGGCAATTATAAATGCACGTTTTTCATCACTGCGGGCATCTTCAAATACGGGTAAATCTTCTTTAGCGCCATCTACTGCGGTTTTTTGTAAACGTGGTTCTATAATTTTATCGGTAATATACCAGCCTAATGCCACTATAAATAAGCTAGATGCTGAAGCAAATGCCCAGTTATTTAACGGGTTAATTGTCATTGCAGGATTAATTATTTGCGCCGCACTTTGGGTAAAACTTTGTAGCAATGGGTCGATACCCGATGGAATAAAGTTAGCCCCAAAACCACCACTCACACCAGCAAATGCAGCAGCAATACCCGCAAGCGGATGGCGCCCTGCAGCATAAAATATAACCCCAGCTAGTGGAATAACTAATACATAACCTGCATCAGTTGCGGTATGGCTTACAATGGCCACTAAAATAATTGAAGGCGTTAATAACTTTTTAGGCGTCACTTTAAGCATTAACTTAAGGCCGGTATTAATAAAGCCCGAATGCTCTGCAACCCCCACACCTAACATAGCCACTAACACTACGCCTAAGGGTGCAAAGCCGGTAAAGGTTTTTACCATAGAGGATAAAAAGGTGGCGAGCGAATCACTTGCTAGCATATTATTGATAATAATGGCTTCGCCGGTACGTGGATCTATTGCATCAAAGCTTACGCCTGAAAACCACCACGACAAAAACCAAATTAGTAACATGGCAAACAAAAATATAATGGCCGGATCAGGAAGCTTATTACCTACCCGTTCAACAAAATTTAAAAATCGTGCAATTAAACCAGTTGGCACTGCACTTTGGTTATTATTCATTCTTTAAAGCTCTCTAAATCATATTTTCAATAACCATATCCTATCTTTACACAACAGTAAATTAACCTGAGGCTAACTCCCTCATATCAATACTTTTAAACAAAAAAAACGCGATAAGCCAGTAGCGTATCGCGTTTAAATTAGTTTTAGCCTAGGTTTACTCAGGCCAATGCTTTTACTTCTTCCCACAAACGAGCAACAAGGGTTTTGTCATCTTCATTAAGTTCACCATTATGATAAGCCTTCACTAAGCTTTGCTCTACGGTTTCGTTAAGTTCATCTGTGCTAATAGTTAGCTTTTCTACTTGCGCATACCCTACTGCTAAGTCAAAGTGACCTCGCAAATAGCCTCCTGCAAATAATTCATCATCGGTGGCTTTAATCACTAAATCATCAAAATAGTGTTGGGCTGCATCAATATAGTTTACTAAACTCATTTATTCTGTCTCCTGGTTTTGCAATGGGTATTAATACCCTACTGCATACATAATGTGGTCGTTAAATCCGCATGTAACTTTAATATAACCGGTTAGTTCATCATCTAAACTGCTATCGCCGGTGTCACAAATAAGTGGGCGGCCATTTAAAGCCTGCAATTTTGTTTTTGTAGCTACTACTATAATGTTATTGGTGCCAATAGCGCGAATAAGCGCGGGGCTAAGCTGTTGATTACCACGACCAAAAATATGTCCTTGGCCGCCAATTAAGGTGATCACTAATTTAGTTTTTTGACCTTGCGTATGCTCAAGTAATTGCGCTGCGGTTAGGTCTTGCGCTATAAGGGTTTGATCTTTAACTAAATCGACACCTAAGAGTGTATTTTCTAACCCCATTTCTTCCATTACTGCAGCAACGGTTGAGCCACTGCCCATAATGTAAAAAGTGTCCTCATCCATTTCACTCACCACATAGGCGGCAATATCTACAAGCACTAACTCGTCGGTTTCTTTACCGCCATTTTTAACCGCTTGCATGTAACGCACTTCGCTTGGTACTTGCATTTCGCCATAACGTTTAGCTTTAACTGTGCCTTGTCTAAATGCCTCTTCGTCAATGTCCATTACATCGGCGTCACCTAAGGTAACTAAATCGCCTTTTACCAGCATTTCGACTACACGCCCTGCTGCTTTTGGCGTGATTGCATATACCCCTGAATGTATTTTGCAGCCAGCAGGAATACCCAGTACGGGTATTGTGTCCTCAACAGCATGGCAAATATTACGCGCTGTGCCGTCGCCTCCAGCAAATAAAACTAAATCTACACCTAGCTCTTTAAGTGCTTTTACAGCCTGCTCTGTGTCGTTGGCTGTGGTTATAGCATTGCTGTTATATATTACTTGCACCTTAAAGCCGAGTGCTTTAGCACAGTGCTCGCCCATATCGCCATTTACTGTATAAATAGTTAATTGGTTTTTATAAGGCAGTAATACTTCAAGTGCGGCTTTTGTACGACTATTAGCTTTAGGCTGAGCGCCAAGTGCTAGCGCTTTGGCTGCAGTTGCTGCGCCATCGCTACCTTTTAACGCTACAGTGCCGCCTAAACCCGCTAGCGGGTTTATAATTAAACCTAACTTAAACTGCATCCGTGAGCTCCTTGGGATGTTGCCAATTAAATTGCTGTGCACTCATTGGCCATGGCGTATTATAAAAATGGCTTAGTGCTTTTAGCAATGCCTCGGTACGGGAGTTAAAACCGTTATTAATAAGTGTTAAAACTTGTTGGTGTACTCGCTGCTGAAAATCAAAACGACACGTTTGCTCGCCATTTAAATTATCTACCGACACATTAAATTCAAAACCTGCGGCGGTACTCAATAGCCACTCAATGGCTTGCGGTTTTATTTCTACATTTTCAAATTCGGCTTGTTTTTGCTTATCGCGGCCATCGGGGCAATACCAATAGCCGTAATCTTCAAGTAAACGGCGCTTATCGCCCGCCACCAGCCAATGTGCAATTTCGTGTAAGGCACTGGCGTAAAAACCATGAGCAAACACAATTTGGTGATACGGCGTTTTATCACAACTAGGAATATAAATAGGTTCGTGCTCGCCTTTAACCAGCCGCGTATTATAGCTTTGGTCAAAAGTGGCTGCAAAAATAGAAATTAAATCAGCAATTTTATGCATAAAAGTTTAATTACTTACTCTGAATATAGGGCTTACTGCTCATTATATTAAAAATGTGCGCGCTAAAAACGAGGTGAATTGTACGGGCTTTCGCAGCGAATGTAAAAAATTGGATAGCGGGTTAACACTTCCATGTAACGGCGTTTTATAAAGCCCGTGGGGTTAGCTAATAATAGCTATATAAGGTGCTGTCGAATAGCTGGTATTTATACTGTTTGGCGTATTTACTGCTTGAGCAATAACCCTTACCATCACTATAACGACAGAGCTGCTTAATGAAATACTAAAATTATGTTTAAACTAATGAGTATAAAAAAGGTTAAATTTTTATTTATTGCCCTGCTTGGGCTTATGGGTGTATCACTGCCTGCTGTTGCAAAAAACATCAGTATTAATGTGTTTGCTATTCCTTCGCAACCAATCATTACTTTAATGGCGCAAACCAGTGATGTATTAAAACAAGCGGGTATGGTTAGCTTTTACGATAAAGGCATGCCGGTACACGCTACTTTATATTTAACTGACTTTGCGCCCGGTACAGAGGAGGCAATTAAACTTGCGGTAAAAAACATCGTAGCGCAACAGCAACCATTTCCCATAACCGCTGAAGGCTTTAGCGTAACTAAAAGTAATTGGGCTTTTATTAATTTACAGCCGTCGCGCCAATTACAAAGACTATCTGACGAGGTAACACTTGCCATTGAACCGCTGCGCGAGCGAAATGCTACTGTGCCTACTTGGGTTAAAAACTACCCCAACAAGTTAACTGCATTTAAGCGCTACGGCAGCCCTAACGTTTTTCAAAACTTTCAGCCACATTTAACATTGTTAGCTAACGAGAAAAGCCCTCAACTGGCTGTTATAAATAAACAAATACAGGCTAATCCACCTAAAGCACAGGGGCAAATAATAGGTGTAGGTATAGGGATTTCAGATCAGTTTGGTCAACAAAAGCAGGTTATTGCAGAATACTTTTTTAACAAAGGTAAAAGCTAAATTGCTTTATTACTTTTGCTGCGCTAAGTATTTTTTTAGCAGCTGGGTATTTCGGGTGTTTGCTTTAAAGTAAGCATCAAAAATATCACCTACTATGGGTAGTAAACCGCCCACAAAGTCGATAAGCATATTAGCTAATATACGAAGTTTTATAGTCCAGCTAACACCTAAGCGCTGCGCTTCAATTAATACATAAGCAGATAAAATAAAACCGGCCATATCACCGGCAACAGGCAATAAACCAATAATCGCATCGGCACCAACTTTAAAATTAGTAAAAGGAATTTTTAAACTACTGTCGGTAATGAAGCTAAATCGCTCCAGCCTTTTCAGTGCAGCTTGTTGCTGAGCCTTTACGTTATTTGTCATTGTCACATTTAGCTCCCTCAAACCTGTTTAATTAACTTTAGTAAAAAAGTTGAACTTGCACTGATAAACAAATACAAAAAACGCGGATCGCCCGCGTTTTTATTATCTACTTAATGTAACTGCAATTATACCGAACCGGGTATCGGCCCATGCTCGTGGTGTACATGTGGGTTTTGTCCACGTTGACGTAGCAAATGATCCATTAAAGTAATGGCCATCATCGCCTCAGCAATTGGCACAGCACGAATACCTACACACGGATCGTGACGACCTTTGGTGATCATCTCAACCGCTTCGTTTTCAGTATTTATACTGTTACCCGGTATGGTAATGCTTGAGGTAGGTTTTAGCGCAATAGAAGCAATAATATCTTGCCCCGTAGAAATACCGGCTAATACGCCGCCCGCATGGTTAGAGGTAAACCCTTGTGGTGTTAGTTCATCGCGGTGCTCTGAGCCTTTTTGCTCAATTACATCAAAGCCGTCGCCAATTTCAACACCTTTAACCGCGTTAATGCTCATTAACGAATGCGCAAGTTCGGCGTCAAGGCGGTCAAATACTGGCTCACCAAGGCCTACAGGTACATTACTTGCCACTACTTTTACTTTTGCGCCTACTGAGTCACCTTGCTTTTTAAGGCCGCGCATATATTCATCAAGCGCTTCTAACTTGCTCACATCAGGAAAAAAGAATAAGTTGTTTTCAACTTCGTTCCAATCAAAAACGTCTGCTTTAATTGGCCCTAACTGACTTAAGCAGGCTTTTATTTCGATACCATGAAATTGTTTTAAATATTTTTTAGCAATAGAGCCCGCAGCAACACGAATTGCCGTTTCGCGCGCTGACGAGCGACCACCACCGCGATAATCGCGCAGGCCGTATTTATGCCAATAGGTGTAATCGCCATGACCTGGGCGAAACACATCTTTAATTTTGCCGTAATCTTTTGAGCGTTGATCGGTGTTTTCAATAAGTAAACCTATGCTAGTACCTGTGGTTTTACCTTCAAATACGCCTGAAAGAATTTTTATCTGATCGTCTTCACGACGCTGCGTGGTATAACGACTTTGCCCCGGTTTACGACGGTCTAAATCTATTTGTAGGTCGGCCTCGGTGATTTCAAGACCTGCTGGTGTACCATCAACAACGCCGCCTAATGCAACGCCGTGGCTCTCACCAAAAGTAGACACTTTAAATAACTGTCCAATGCTATTACCTGCCATTACTTTTCCTCATTCCTAATGACTACCAATAGCCGAGCTTTACACTCGGCTATTTACTTATATCAATTTATATTCAAATACATATTCTATAAATGATATTGATTTTTATTGTGCAAAATACTCATCAAGTTGCTGTTTGCTAATAACAAACACACCTAAACCACCTTGTTCAAACTCAACCCATTCAAATGGCGCACCCGGATACAATGCATCCATATGTACCATAGAGTTACCTACCTCTACAAACAACAAGCCGTTTGCAGTAAGGTGCTTACTTGCTTCGCTTAATATAGTGCGGGTTACGTCTAGGCCGTCGTGGCCTGAAGCCAAACCAAGTTCTGGTTCATGATGAAACTCACGCGGTAAGTCGGCCATGTCCTCAGCATCAACGTACGGCGGGTTAGCTATGATCAGGTCGTATGTTTGCCCTGGTACACCACTAAACACATCTGACTGAATTGGCAGTACTCGTTCACTTAACTGGTAGTCTGTAATATTTATGTCGGCTACTTCTAGAGCTTCATAAGAAATATCAACCGCATCTACCTGCGCATTTTCAAACGCTTGTGCAAGTGCAATCGCGATACAACCAGAACCCGTACATAAATCTAAAATACGCTTAACCGACTCAGGCTCTTCAAGCCAAGGGGTAAAGCGGTTATTAATTAACTCTGCAAATGGCGAACGTGGAATAAGCACGCGCTCGTCTACATAAAATGGCATATTCGCAAACCAAGCAATGTTGGTTAAATACGGCACTGGGGTAAAATCGTTAATACGCTCAGCAATTAAGCCCGCTAAGCTGTTTTTTTCTGTACTCGTTAAACGCGCATGCATTAATTCTTTCGGCGCATCTATTGGTAAGCTTAATGCGGGTAATAATAAATTTACCGCTTCGTCCCACGCATTATCAGTACCGTGACCAAAAAAAATACCACTGCTGGCAAATTGGCTTGTAGTCCAACGTAACCAGTCGTGTAAGGTTGAAAGTTCTGCTACAGCTTCTTCTAGCGTTGCTTCTTCTATTTGTAATTCACTCATGTGTATTGCCTGCCTGCTACTTTCAAAATTATTAATTCAATCGAGGCCACAATCGCCTCCCGATTGCCCTATTGTAACGCCTTTTATCTCGATTTTTACCCTTTTTTTGTTTAGACTGCCGCTATGAAAAAAGATCCTTATTCAAACAGCCCAATTAGCAATGATGACATTGACATGTTTCGTCAAAGTATCACTGGTGCGCGCGTTTTTAAACAAGACACTCACCGCTTTACTAATAAGCCTAAAGTGTCACAAGCAAAGCAGTTTGCCCAGCAAAAAAAGCAACAACAGTCAGAATTCTTCTTTTCGGATGAATATATACCTGATATTGATACCAATGGTACGGTTAATTATGTACAAGATGGCCAAGACCGCTTTTTAGCTAAGCAACTACGCCGTGGTGACTTTGTTCCTGATTTAACCCTAGATTTGCATGGCTTAAATAAAGAGTCTGCAAAAGATGAGCTAGCTGGTTTGATCCACGAATGCAAAAAGAAACATTACTATTGTGCATGCATAATTCATGGCATTGGTGGGCATATACTCAGGCACAAAGTACCGCAGTATTTAGTACAACACCCAGACGTAATTGCAATGCACCAAGCACCGCTTGAATATGGTGGTAAAGGCGCTGTACTTATTTTAATTAATTTACCGCAAAGTGATGAATTTAGGCGTTAAATAACCACAGCTCTGGTTAAATACTATTTAAGGCGACATTAGTGTCTATTTTTTCAATTATATTTCCGCTGGTATTTATTGTTACTGCTGGTTTTATTAGCACTAAGTCACAATTTTTAGAACAACAACATATAACTGGTATTAGTAAATTTACCTTTTATATTAGTATTCCCGCTTTTTTATTTTTAAATATGGCGCAAGCTAACTTACACAATAGTGTGAGCTTAAATGGCTTTTTAAGTTTTTATATTGCGGTTGTGGGTGTTTTTATAATTGGCGCTTTAATAGACCGATTTTTAATTACTAAGCACAGTGATTATCAACGCCATAGCGTATTTGCTCTTGGCAGTAGCTATTCAAATACCGTACTGGTTGGCTTACCAATAATTATTGCAGCAATTGGCCGCGAAATGATTGGTATAGTGTTTATGATTATCACTTTTCATAGTGCATTGTTATTTACTCTCACCTTTTTAGTGAGTGCAAAAAGCGAAAAAAGTGCGTTTTCGTGGCAACAATTTGCCAAAAACATGCTGTTAAACCCTGTGGTACTTAGCATTAGCCTAGGGTTATTGGCTAATGTTTTAGGCCTTACATTGCCACTGGATATTATTAATGGCTTAGATTTACTCTCACAACCCGCTATTGGCTGCGCACTATTTGTGTTGGGAGCTAATTTAGCATTTTATAAAATAAGCCAAAACTGGCAACCCGCGCTAATCGCCACATTATTAAAGCTAGTATTGCTACCCTGCTTAGTATTATTGTTAGGCCGATTTGTGTTTATGCTAGAGGCGCAACTACTCAACGTACTTATATTATTAAGCGCATCGCCTTTAGGTGTTAATGCCTACCTTATTGCTAATCAAATAAAACAGCACCAAGCAACGCTTGCCAGCACTGTAGTTATGTCGACCGTTTTAAGTGGTATAAGCTTTACGCTTTGGCTGGCATTTTTATTATAGAGCCTTGCTATTAGCTAATCAGCTAATCAGCTAACTCATTGCATTACACGTTACCCGGAGCATGAATGCTAAGGTATTCGCTGCGCTGGGTTTGCTCATTATAATTAATTACGGCAACTGCACCGGTATTAAAAATAGGCATATGGCCCACACATAACTGATCAACCAAATAACTTACTATGGGCATGTGCGCCACTACTAGCCAAGTATTGCACGCAGGGTGCGCCGCTATTAACGTCTCGATGTAATCGGCTGCAATTTGCGGTTTACCTTCAGGTATAATGTCTTTGCAGGTTTCGCTAAATTTAAACGTGTTATTTTTAGCAACCCCTTTTGCTGTTTGTTGAGCTCTAATGTAAGGACTAACTAACAGCGCATCGGGTGCATAGTTTTTTGCCAGCCACAGCCCCATTTTTTCAGCTTCAATATGACCCTTTTGGGTTAACTGTCTCGCTGCATCATCGGCCTGCATTGGCGTTGCTTCGCCGTGGCGCATTATTAAGATTGTTTTCATAATAAATCAACCAATTAAAGAATATAAAACAGTAGCCAATTTGCCCGTTCTTCCGCTATATTAACAAGGTAACACTATTTATTTCTTAAATAGTTCTGTCATGATATTCAGGTAAATCTTATCGCTGTATTTCTCTGTCCTGAAGTTATCATCTGTTGTTAACAAGTAAACATTTAGTTTCAGGAGCATCATTTGAATATCAGTCGCAATGATAACAGAGCCTACCGCGCTCTAACACTGGACAATGGTCTAAAAGTACTCTTAGTGCAAGATAAAGATGCAACAAAAGCCGCTGCGTCTATGGCTGTTAATGCTGGACATTTTGACGACCCTGTTGATAGACAAGGCTTAGCACACTTTTTAGAGCACATGCTATTTTTAGGCACAGATCAATTTCCTGACTCAGGTAGCTTTAATAATTTTGTATCACAAGCGGGCGGCAATACCAATGCCTGGACCGGAACTGAGCACACTTGCTACTTTTTTGACATTAATAATCAAGAATTTGAACATGCGCTAAAGCAATTTAGCCGGTTTTTTATTGCGCCATTATTAAATGCTGCAGAAACAGAAAAAGAACGTAACGCGATAGAAGCAGAATTTAAATTAAAAATTAAAGACGACGGCCGTCGTATATACCAAGTACATAAAGAAACGGTTAATCCGGCTCACCCTTTTGCTAAATTTTCGGTAGGTAATTTACAAACATTAGCCGACAGAGAGCGCTGCATTAGCGACGAGCTAAGAGACTTTTTTAAGCAGTTTTACCAAGCTCAATACATGACTTTGGTCATATGCGCTAATGAGGAGCTCGACACTCTCCAAGCATGGACAAAACAATACTTTACTGCGGTTTGTGGTAACGCCAAGCAACCAAAACCCGCAATTAGTGCGCCGCTATACCGAGCGCAAGACCTAGGAAAACTGCTGCACATTGAGCCTCATAAGCATATGCAAAAGCTTATAGTGAGCTTTGCAATGCCTAATATTGATGACTTTTATCGTCACAAAACAGTGAGCTTTATTGCACACTTACTCGGTTATGAAGGTGCGGGCTCGTTATACTCTATTTTAAAACAGCAAGGCTGGATAAATGCACTTTCTGCCGGGGGTGGCATTAATGGCAGTAATTTTAAAGACTTTAATATTAGTATGGCACTAACGGATGAAGGTATTGAATACTTTGAAGATATTATTGAAATGATCTTTGAGTATATTTGCCTCATTAATAACAATATTGAACAGCTACCGCGCTTATACCAAGATAAAAAGAAGCTATTGCAAATTGCCTTCGATAACCAAGAACAATCGCGCTTAATAGACTGGGTAAGTAACTTAAGCATTAATATGCAACATTACGATCAGCCTAACTACTTACAAGGCGACTATTTAATGGAAGGCTTTAAACACGCCCCCCATGAAATGGCCATGCAATGGTTAAAGCCACACAATATGCGCTTGGTACTTATTCACCCCGGGGTTGAGCCTCAACATAAAGCAGCTTGGTATAATACACCTTACAAGGTTGAAAAAATTTCGACTAGTTGGCTCGATGCACTAAGTAACATTAATAAACCACTCAATGAAATGCGCTTACCTGTTGTTAATCCTTATTTAACCAAAGACGTTGAGCTGTTTGATATAATTGAGCCACAAACAAAACCTGAGCTAATAGTCACAGAGCCTGGTTTTGATTTTTGGTTTAAACAAGACAACACCTTTCGCGTTGCCAAAGGTCATTTTTACTTGGCAATGGACTCAGACTTTGCAATAAAAGATGTAAAGCACATGGCACTCACCCGCCTCTTTTCTGATTTATTTATGGATAGCGTTAGCGAGCAATTTTACCCTGCCGAACTTGCAGGACTTAGTTATCACTTAACGTCTCATCAAGGTGGGTTAACACTACATACAGCGGGGCTCTCATCAAGCCAGTTAGAGCTGGTTGATGAGCTCATTGATGCTTTATTTAACGTAGAAATTTGCTCTAAACGTTTTGCCGAGTATAAAAAGCAATTAGTAAGGCATTGGCGTAACAGTAATCAAAATAAGCCCGTAGGTGAGCTGTTTAGCATGTTAGGCGCAAAAATAATGCCGTGGAATCCACAGCCAGACGAGTTGGCTGACGCATTAAAAAACACGTGTTTTCAGCAATTTAATGAATTTAGACAAGACTTTTTTAAAGCCCTGCATGTAGAGTCATTTTTACATGGTAACTGGCAACAAGCTGATGCAATTAGTTTTCAGAAAAAAGTAGCCGCGCACTTAAAAAGCGCCGCTGTAATAGCCGATTTAACACGGCCATTATTTGAAATTAACAAAGTAACGCGCTTTGAGTTAACGCTTCCTTGTAATGATCACGCTATGCTTATTTACTATCAAGCACAAACCGACTGTGTAAGTGAAAAAGTAAAAATGATGGCGCTAAATCATCTAATCAATCAAGATTATTTTAACGAACTACGCACCACGCAACAATTAGGCTATTTAGTTGGTGCCGGTTACGCGCCTTTTAACACCCGCGCGGGCATTGTTTTTTATGTGCAATCACCCAAGTTTGAAGCCAAAACAATACTGCAGCGCCATAATAACTTTATTCATGACTATTTGACCAATATCGATAATTTAACCCCACAAGATTGGTTACAACAAAAGCACGGTCTAACCACACATATAGCCGAAGCAGATAAAAACCTGCGACTGCGCTCGCAACGATTATGGTTAGCTATTGGTAATCGCGATCACGAGTTTCATATGCAACAACGCTTGCTTGATGCATTAAATGCATTAACCCTTGCAGATATAAAAGCATACGCGCTAAGCCTTTTTAATGAAAATAGACCTAGATATGAGTTTTTAAGCTCTGCAAAGCCTAATAAAGCGCATAATCAGGCCCTTTACTCGCATTCTCTTTGACAGTGAGTAACGCTTGATTTAGATTGTCGTTTGAAAATTAAATGTTATAAAAACAATAAAAATAATGATCACAATAATAATAAAAATAAGCTTACTATTAGCCCTATTAGTTGCCTCGCATAGCCTATATGCCTTAGAGGCAACTTTTAACTTAAATTTAAATACCGTTGCAGTTACGGCAAGCGCAATAATTGTGCTTGTTTTATGCTACATGCTAACGGTTATATATAAACTTAAGCGCTCGCGCTATCAACTTATGCTTTCTGAACAACGCTTAAAAAGCACTGTTGAAGGCAGTGGCGATACCCTTTGGGATTGGAATATAAAAACCGGTAAAGTACTTCGTATTAACGATAAGTACTTAATGGATTCAATATTATCAACAGAGTTTCCACCTAATAAAAGCCTTATTCACCCAAGCGACATTACCCAAGTAGAATATTTACTTAAAAAACACTTTGCTCAACAAACTCCTTTTTTTGAAGCGACTTATCGGATTAAAGATCATTTTGGCGGCTGGCTCTGGGTACTCGATCGCGGAAAAATAATAGAAAAAGACACCAACCTTAGTCCCTTACGCATGACAGGCACAGTGCGCGACATTTCACAATTAAAGCTAACCGAAGAGCGCTTAAACCTTTTTGCAAAATGCGTTGAATCGCTAACCGATGCCCTGGCTATTTACGATAAAAACTTTAAGTTAGTGGATATTAACCCCAGCTTTTTAACCTTATTTGGTGGCGTGCGCGAGCAGTACCTTAAAAAAGATTTTAATTTGCCCGGCTACGATAAAAGTTACATTAACACCATTAAAAAAACCGTATACCAGCGAGATAGCCTGCAACAAGAAGTTAAATTACGTAATAGTGCACATGTTTTATTACCCATAGAAATTTCGATTGATGAAATTAGAAATGATCAAAACCAAATAACTAACTATGTCGTTGTATACTCTGATTTAACCGAGCGTAAAAAAGCCGAATCGCAACTGCATAACCTCTCCAATAGAGACCGCACCACCAACCTGCCTAACCGTAATTTGTTTTTTACCGACTTACAAAAATTAGGGCAACTAAACTCGCACCATGCTTTGTTAGTTTTCGACTTAGATAACTTTAAAAAAATAAATGACTCTTTAGGGCACCAACTAGGTGACAGCTTATTAGCTAAACTCGCTATGCGGCTAAATAAACTCACTCGCGAAAATGACGTGTTTTATCGTTTAGGCGGCGATGAGTTTGCACTGGTAATGTCTGATACTAACGACATATATACTATTACCCGCACCGCTAAACAGTTTTTAGCGGCTATTGCTACGCCTTTTAAAATGGCCGGACATGAGCTTGCCATTACCTCAAGCGTTGGCATTGTGTTGTTCCCTGAAGATGGTAATACCCCAGAGCTACTATTAAAAAATGCCGACACAGCTATGTACCACGCTAAAAAGAAAGGTAATAGTTATCTGTTTTTTAATGACACCATGAATCGTGAAGCCGTAAAGCGCCTGCAAATAGAAAACCTAATGCGCTTTGGTTTAAAAGAAAATCATTTTGCCGTGTATTACCAACCAAAAATGAATATTCATACCGGTAAACTTGTGGGAATGGAGGCATTAGTACGCTTTATCACGCCTAAAAAAGGCATTATTAGCCCGGGTGTTTTTATCCCAATAGCAGAAGAAACAGGGCAAATAATAGAAATTGGTGAAGTGGTTTTAAATAAAGCCTGTCGCGATGTAAAAGAGTGGCTTGATGCGGGCTTATTTAATGGCAGAGTTGCTGTGAATTTATCGGCAAAGCAATTTAGTTTACCCGACCTAACAACACGTATTGATGTGATTTTACAAAAAAATGCATTGCCCTCTTACTTTTTAGAGCTAGAAATTACCGAAGGCACGGTAATGGACGATCCTAAAGATGCTATCGCAATAATGTGCTCACTCAGCGCCCGAGGTATTCATTTAGCAATGGACGACTTTGGTACCGGCTACTCTTCGCTGGCCTATTTAAAGCAGTTTCCGCTTAATACGCTTAAAGTTGATAAAGCCTTTATCGATGACATGAAAAACGAGCGCGGCCGCAATATGGTCGACTCAATTGTTACTATTGCCCATAACCTTGACCTACATGTGGTTGCAGAGGGCGTAGAGCAAGCGTCGCAAATAGAAATACTCAAACAATTAAACTGTGAAACAGTACAAGGCTACTATTACTCTAAGCCGCTATCAAAAGATGAGTTTACCGAATTTTTAAAACTCCAGCACAGCAAGTCTGTACCTAGTTTAATTAGCCAGATTAAAAAAGTAGCTGTCACTAATTAAAGTTAAAAAACAGAAATAAAAAATTAAGGACGCCATATGCAAGGGTTAATGCCTACACTTCGCAGTAACGCACGGCGATAATGTAAATTAAACAAACACCATGCAACCGGCCCAAGTAAACCCGCTAACAACAGCCAACGCTTAACCGGCATGCCCTTTTTAATCGCCTCTAAATACATAATCGCTATAAACACTGCGCTTAATAAAACAAAAATCAAAGCAATACCTAAACCTGTAAAAACAAGCCGCGTATTTTAACCATAAAATGACTATTTTTAAAGCTATGCACTTACTATTTGAATCTAAGCAATAAAAAAAGCCGAACAAGTCGGCTTTTTAATATAAATAATTAGGCGCTTACTTTTCAGCACGGCCCATAAATTTATGCTCTGCAGTATTGATACGAATACGATCGCCTGTAGAAATATGCTCAGGAACTGAAATATTTAACCCTGTAGACATACGCGCCGGCTTTGAGCGTGCGCTCGCCGAAGCACCCTTAATAGATGGGTCGGTTTCTTCCACAACCAGTTCAACACTTGATGGCAAATCTAGGCCAACCGGTGCGCCATCTATTACAATAACGTGCACGCCTTGAGTTTCTTCATTTACGAACAAAATCTCTTCGCTAATCGCATCTTTACTTAGGTTATATGGCGTGTAATCTTCGTTATCCATAAACACATACTCGTCACCATCAATGTACGAAAGCATAGCTTCACGACGAGTTAAATCAGCAAGTGTTAACATATCACTGTCTTTAAATGTTTCATCCACTTTGCTGCCCGTTACTACGTCGTATAAACGCATACGGTACAAACTACCACCAGCACGACCTTGTGGAACTGAGCGTACTATATCTTTTACAACTAAAACGCGACCATTAAAATCAATGGCTGTCCCTTTTTTAACTTCACTCGCCTTTGGCATGAATATATTCCTATTATTTTTGACTCTGAGAAACATACCACGAACTAGATTTTGTTCAACTAAAACTGCTTCAAAACCCCGCTATACCTTGGATTAACTCATAAAATTATGATTTTTACAAAAATACATATAATCAAACATTAAAAAAACTGTTATGGTAGTTTCATCGAGTATGACTTCAAGGAATGGATCATGGACCAACAAACTGTACATGAGTATTTAGTTAACAAACCACTAGTTAAAGTAACCCAACCTTTTTCTAAAGAAGTTGATGTTTACAAGGTAAACCATAAAATGTTTGCCACCCTTGCACTGGGTAATGATGATAATAACGACGCCAATGGCGAGCCTATTTGGTGGTTAAATTTAAAATGTGACCCCGACGAAGCACTAGCATTAAGAGATATGTTTACTGCAGTGATCCCCGGCTATCATATGAATAAACGCCTTTGGAATACCATAATACTAGATGGCACAATCCCGCAAAATGAGATTAAGCGAATGATTGATAATTCATTTGATTTAGTGGTAGATAACATGCCTGAAAAAGATAAAAAAATTATCGCCGCCCATCTTTAAATATACCATTTTATTTTAAATACGCTTGAAGTACTTCAAGCGTATTTATTACCAATATTTAGCCCCCCTAAAGCTAAATTCAAACTTCCTGTTATATACCTCGATGCCAAAACACTTTTCAACACACAGCGTTTACCTTTAAATATCAGCAAGTACAAAAACCCACTTTCAAGCAGTAGACAATACTCTCTAAGGGTATGGTTTATTACTTATTCGAGTGATATTTAGTGAGTTTAATAATTTGAGTGGTTAGTAAACTTTTTAATAGGCTTTCGCTTAAATAATTTAGCCATAAAAAAACCGCATATAAAATGCGGTTTTTATTAGTAAATGCTTATTTACTTATTCTTTAGCACTTGGCGCTGCAGCATCGTCAGTGGCTTGCTCTGCAGGCTCTGACTCAACTGTTGGCTCTGCGCTTGGCTGAGCGGCATAAAACTTAGCACCTGACTCTGCCATTGCTACAAGCGTGTCGCAAGGGGTAAAAATTGCATTGCTACTGCCTAATGTAGACATGTCTGAGCTTATTTTACTTGCGCCTAGTTTATCCATATAGCTAAATGGTCCGCCGAAGAACGGTGGAAAACCAATACCAAAAATAGCACCAATATCACCATCACGCGGGCTGGCAATAATGCCTTCGTCTAAACAACGAACCGCTTCATTTAGCATTTGTGCGATACAACGTTTGGCAATTTCGCTTTTATTTAAACGTGGAGCTGGGGTAACGTTTAGTAGTTCGTAAACTGACTCATCAACCTTTTTGCCTTTTTTATCGTACTCATAAAAGCCACGACCAGTTTTACGACCAAGGCGTTTTGACTCTATCATACGAGTAAATGCATCGGGTGCTTTAAAACGCTCGCCTAGCTCTTTTTCTAAAATTGGCGCAATTTTAGAACCAATATCAATACCCACTTCATCAAGTAATGCCAGTGGACCTACCGGAAAACCAAACTCAACTAAGGCTGCATCAATTTTTTCAATTGGCTCGCCTGCTAGCATTAAGTTAGCCGCTTCGTTTAAGTAAGGCGCTAAAATACGGTTTACATAAAAGCCGGCGGTATCTTTTACTACAATAGGTGTTTTACCTTGCTTGCGCGCAAAGTTTACCACACGAGTAATGGTCTCTTTTGAGGTGCCTGCGTGTGGAATAATTTCTACCAGTGGCATTTTTTCTACTGGTGAAAAGTAATGTAAACCAATCACGTTTTCAGGGCGCTGAGCTTGAGCTGCAATTTGCGAAATAGGTAATGACGAGGTATTGCTCGCAAAAATAGTATTTTCTTGGCATTCACGTTCTACATCAGCAACCATGCCTTGTTTAAGCTCAAGATCTTCAAATACCGCTTCAATTACTAAATCTATATTTTTAAAACCGCTGTAATCGGTAGCGCCTGTAATACGGCTCATTGTTAGCTGCATATCGGCTTTAGACATAATGCGGCGCTTTAAGCGCTTATCTAAAATTTTATAGGTGTAGCTCATTGCATTACTAATGCCCTGCTCTGCTACATCTTTAATACGTACCGGTACTTTAGCTTTAACGGCACTTACGTGCGCAATACCTGCGCCCATTAGTCCGCCACCTAACACTGCGGTTTTGTTAATTGCTGGTGCGTCGCCGTTGCGCCAGTCTTTTTTCATTTCTGTGGTTGCAAAAAATACACTGCGCAGCGCTTTTGATTCGTCGCTCATTACCAGCGTTGCAAAGCTTTCCGCTTCGGTTTTATACGCTTTTAGCTTATCGAGCTCTACGCTTGCACGTACTGCTTTAATAATTAAAAGTGGCGCAGGGTAATGTCCGCCCGTTTGTTTAATCACGTTTTCTTTTGCTTTTTTAAAGATAAAGTTACGACCAAACGGGTTTGATTCTAGCAGCTTGCTCACGGTGTCGAGTTTTGGCTCTTTAGCTGGTGCTTTGCCTTTAGCGGCAAATTCTTTCGCTACTTTTAATAGCACGCTATGTGGTACGCAATCATCTAATACACCGGCTTTTTTAGCTTGCTTTGCACGAATTTGCTTACCAGTTAGCATCCATTCTAAGCCTTTTTGAATGCCAATTATTTTAGTTAAACGCTGAGTACCGCCACCGCCAGGTAATAAACCTAACTGCACTTCTGGCAAACCAATTATGGTAATACTACTGTCGGTGCCTACGCGATAATCACAGGCTAATGCAAACTCTAATCCACCACCTAAAGCAGCGCCATGAATAGCACTAACCGTAGTGAAAGGTAGGTTTTCCATGTCAAAAAATGCATGGTGACATAACTCGCTAATAGCTAAAGCATCTTCACGCTTTTGCACACTATCAAGCATTTTAACGTCAGCGCCAGCAATAAAGTTATCACTTTTACCACTAATAAATACCATGCCTTTTACAGACTGCTGTTTAGCTTCGGCTAGTAAGGCTTTTAAATCATCGGCAAAACTACTGCGCAGGGTATTCATTTTTTCGCCCTGCACATCTATAGTTACTACGGCGATTTTATTTTCATCAACCGTTAAATTAAATACTGAATCTGACATTACGCACTCTCCAATACAAAAGCTGCACCTAAACCACCTGCAGCACAGGCTGTTGTTAATGCTAAACCGCCACCACGACGCTTAAGCTCGTATAAGCTTTGCGTAATTAAGCGAGCACCGGTTGCTGCAAATGGATGTCCATAAGCAAGCGATCCACCTAATACGTTAAACTTATCCATGTTAATTTCGCCAATCGCTTTGCTGCGACCTAAGTGCTCTTGCGCAAACTTATCTGAGGCAAACATCTTCATGTTAGCGAGTGTTTGCGATGCAAACGCTTCGTGCATTTCTATTAAGTCTAGGTCGGCAAGGGTAATACCCGCTCTATCTAGTGCGATAGGCGTGGCATGAGCTGGACCCATAAGCATATCTTTTTCAACACCAATGGCTGAAAACGCAAAACTGCGTACATAACCAAGGATTTCGTAACCCAGTGCTTTTGCTTTGCTTTCGCTCATCATTAATACCGCAGCTGCACCGTCGGTTAATGGGGTGGCGTTTGCTGCAGTTACTGTACCGTGTTGGCGGTCAAATACTGGCTTAAGCTTAGCGTAGCCTTCAACCGTTGAGTTTTTACGAATGTTGTTATCTTCTTCAATAAAGCTTTTATATGGCGGTAAGTGCGCCGTCATTACTTCATCTTTTAATTTTCCATCTGCCCATGCTTGGGTTGCTAATGAATGCGAGCGATGCGCTAATGCATCTTGATCTTCACGGCTAATGTTATGTGTTTTAGCCATTTGCTCAGCAGTTTGCCCCATTGAAAGGCCTGTTGAGTACTCTGCAACCGCAGGAGGCACTGGCAATAAGTCTTTTAAACGCAACTTTGAAAATATTTTTAAGCGCTGACCTAAGGTACGCGCTTTATTTAAATCAACTAAACTGCCAGCTAATTTTTTGCTCACGCCAATGGGTAGTACCGATGAAGAATCGGCGCCACCAGCAATACCTACAGTAACAGAGCCGGCCATAATAGACTCAGCAACGTTGGCAATAGCCTGAAAACTAGTCGCACAGGCACGTGATACTGAATACGCATCAACCGATACCGGCATGCCAGTACCTAATACAATTTCGCGTGCTATATTTGGTGCCTCTGGCATTTGTACTACCTGACCAAATACAAGTTGATCAATTTCTGACTTGTTGAAATTTAATCGCTCAAGCATTTCGTTAACCACAAGTTTACCCATATCAAGTGCAGGTACATGGTGGAACGCTGTTGCTTGCTTGGCAAAAGGTGTACGTAGGCCGCTAACTATGGCTATACGATCGCCTTTTGGTGTTTTAAGTATGTTTTGCTCAGACATTAATTATGCTCCCGCTGACAGGTCTGACCTGTTTGTTTTACTCGATTCTAAACAACCCGTGTACTAAAGCCAATAGATAAACTGAAATTTATCGATTAGTAGGCAAATAAAATTCTCTAAGACCTACTATATAAGTACTACAATAGGCTTTTTTAGACGCATTTACAAAGTTTTGTGATAGGCTAAAAGTCGTTAATAAATAACGAACTATTTTTAAAAATACAGTCTAACTCTTGAGTTATCCAATTTTAAACCTTATAACTAGGTCAGTATTTCGTACCCAAATAACTTTGGTATTATTCCAGCTGACGAGGACAGTCTATTTATTATGGCAGCTAACGCATTTTCACAATTAAAAACGTACTTAGATACACAAATTATTGGCCAGCCAGAGCTTACTCAAGCGCTACTTATTACCATTTTAGCTGACGGCCACTTATTAGTAGAAGGCCCTCCTGGCCTTGCAAAAACGCGCGCCGTAAACGCCTTAGCTAAAGGCATTGAAGGCTCGTTTCAGCGGGTGCAATTTACGCCCGACTTGCTCCCTGCCGATATTACTGGTACTGATATTTATCGTCAGCAAACCAGTGAGTTTGTATTTGAAAAAGGCCCACTGTTTCATAATCTTATTTTAGCTGATGAAATAAACCGTGCCCCAGCTAAAGTACAATCAGCCTTATTAGAAGCCATGGCAGAGCGCCAAGTAACTGTGGGTAAAAATACTTATCCGCTAAGTGACTTATTTTTAGTAATGGCCACACAAAACCCGCTGGAGCAAGAAGGCACTTACCCGCTACCTGAAGCGCAGCTTGACCGCTTTTTACTGCATTTGAGTATAGGTTACCCCGGCGCAGAGCACGAATTAGACATACTGCGTTTAACCCGAGGCGAAGCATTAAACGAGCAACCAGCGGTAATGCAAAAAATTAGTCAAAGCGATTTATTTGCCGCTCGTAAAGCTATTTTAGGCCTTTATTTAGCACCACCACTTGAGCAGTATTTAGTGCAGCTTATTATAGCTACCCGTGAAGGCGCTAAGTTAGATGCACAACTAGGTAGCTGGATTGAGTTTGGTGCTAGCCCACGTGCCACTATTGCCCTTGATAAATGTGCCCGTGCGCATGCTTGGTTGCAAGGCCGCGATTTTGTAGCGCCCGACGATATTCAGGCAGTAGTACATAATGTATTGCGCCACCGTATTATTTTAAGTTACGAAGCCCAAGCCGATGGCATTACTAAAGATCAGGTAATTAGCCGTATTGTTGAACTTGTAGCCGTACCGTAACTTATGCAAACACCATTAGATCCCCAAGCATGGCTTGCACAAAGCCATAGCCACGGTGTTAATTTAGCGCTTAAAGAGCTGATGTATTACAAAGCCAAAGCGCAATTGCTAGAGCTGGCTCCTAAAGTAAAAATTAAAAACACCTTAACCGGGCAATACCTTGCGCCGCATAAAGGCCGTGGTATGGAGTTTGCTGAAGTACGCCACTATCAACAAGGCGACGATATTCGCTCTATTGATTGGCGTGTAACTGCGCGCACTGGCGAAACACACACTAAGCTTTTTCAAGAAGAGAAAGAGCGCCCGGTGTTTATTTTTACTGATTTTTCAAACTCGATGCTATTTGGCTCGCAGTTGTTATTAAAATCGGTGCAAGCCGCGCACATTAGCGCATTAGTTGCTTGGTCGGCCTGCCAACGTGGTGACCGTATTGGTGGCATTGTATTTAATCAGCACTCTCATTTAGAGCTCAAGCCCAGCGCCCGTGAAAAAGCGGTATTAAAGCTGTGTCATAATTTGTGTGATAGCCACCAGCAAGCCCTTAACGCAATTGACGAGCAAGCCACTAACAACTTTAGCGATAACTTAAAGCGCCTTAACCATTTGGCTAAACCCGGTAGTTTAGTGTATTTAATTTCTGACTTTAATGCCCTAGACGACGCCAGCTTTAAACAGCTCGAAATACTAAGCCGTCACTGCGAGCTAATTGGTTGCCACATAAGCGATCCATTTGAGCATCAGTTACCGGCATTTAAACAAGCCGTTACAGTAAGCGCCAATGGCCAAGACTTTGCCCTACCACTTATGGATAGTAGTTTTAGAGCGCGCTTTGCTAAAAATGCCGAACAGGCATTTAGCACACGCTTTAATCGCTTAACTAAATCGGGTCTTAATTTAATATCATTCAATGCAGCCACACCGCTTGAGCTGCAATTAGTGAGAAAATAACCATGCAAACGTCTCCACTTGATGGCCTACACGACATAATAGCGCCAAGCCAAGTAAATTGGTGGCCACTTGCCCCTGCTTGGTGGGTTATTATTGCCGTTTTGTTATTGCTGCTAAGCGCCGCAATTTATATGGCTTATAAGCGTTATAAATTTAAACAACCAAAACGCTTCGCGGTTAATTTAAGCCAACAGCACACTGATCCTCAGCAATTACATATTATTTTAAAACGCTTAGTCATTGCCTATTACGATAAACGCCTTGCTACGCAATCTACCAAGCAGTGGTGTAATACGCTTAATACACTAACCGGATTAAGTTTTAGCGAACAAGAAATTCTCAGTGTTTATAATCTTGAGCAAAACAATAGCGCGCTAGAATATAAGTTTCGCCAAGCAATTAAGCAATTTAAGTTAAAGGAAGTGGTTAATGTTTGAATTTAGCTGGCCATGGCTGTTTATATTACTCCCCCTGCCTTTATTACTATTATTACTAAAACCGGCTGTAAACAATGCACACACTCGACTGCGGATCCCAAGCTTTGCCAAACATAACTTAACCAGCCAAAGCGTTGAAGCTCATGCACGGCGCTTAACCCCGTTCGAGTGGGTTATATGGCTATTACTGGTAATAGCTGCGGCAAACCCTACTTGGTTAGATGATCCTATTTCAATGCCAAACGAAGGCCGCGATATAATGCTGGCGGTTGATTTATCAGGCTCTATGACCGAGCAAGACATGGCTTACAATGGCCAATATGTTGACCGCTTAACTATGGTTAAAGCGGTATTAACTGATTTTATAGAGCAGCGCCAAGGCGACAGGCTCGGCCTTATTTTATTTGGCGACACCGCCTTTTTACAAACCCCCCTTACGCGTGATGTAAAAACCGTAAGTAAAATGCTTTCTGAGGCACAAATTGGTTTAGTTGGCCGCGCCACTGCCATTGGCGATGCTTTAGGGTTGTCGGTAAAACGTTTTGCAAACAAAGATAAAAGCAATCGTATTGTGGTGCTGCTAACCGACGGGCAAAACACTGCAGGTAATTTAAAACCCGAAGAAGCCCTACTGCTTGCCCGCGATGCTGGTATAAAAGTGTATACCATTGGCGTTGGCTCAGATAATCCTCGTGGGTTTAGTTTATTTAATATGGGCGGTATGAACGGCGACACAATAGATGAAGGGTTATTAAAACGCATAGCCGAGCAAACTGGCGGCTTGTACTTTAGAGCTAAAGATGTAGCCGGTTTACAGCAAATTTATGCCGAACTAGACAAATTAGAGCCCATTAGTGTAGATGAGCAAACCTTTCGCCCGCAAAGCTCATTATTTTACTTGCCGTTATTAATCGCTATTTTATTAATTAGCTTAAAAGTAATGTTAACAACCCTGCGCGCAATAAAGGAGCCTAACTAATGGATTTTGAATTTATTCGCCCTGCTATTTTGTGGTTACTCATACCCGCAGTTGGGTTGTTTTTTGTTGCCTTAATTAAGCGCAAAAAAGCCACCAATGAGCAGCTAATTGCACCGCATTTAGCACAGTTTATTATGAGCGACGCAAGCACTAAAACTAACCAGCCACTTTGGTTATTAGCGCTATTTTGTAGCTTAGGGATTATATTTAGTGCCGGCCCCAGCTTTGAAGAAAAACAAGTACCTGTGTTTCAAAGCAAAAATGCTCGCGTTATTGTTATGGACATGTCGTACTCTATGTACAGCACAGATATTTTACCAAATAGATTAATGCAGGCGCGTTTTAAAGCCCTCGATATGATTGATTTATTTAAAGAAGGTGACACAGCGCTCGTTGCCTATGCTGGCAGTGCTTATACCATTTCACCGCTAACCAACGACGCCACTACACTTGAAAACCTAATACCTAGCTTAAGCCCAGAAATAATGCCCGACAAAGGCTCTAATGTTTTAGCTGGCCTTGATATAGCAAAAGAGCTATTAGGACAAGCCGGTTACCTAGATGGCGATATTATTTTAATAACCGACGGCATTGATCAGCAAGAGCAAAGTGAGGTGAGCACTTTTACTAAAAACACCCAATACCGATTAAATATTTACGGTGTAGGCACCGCCCAAGGTGCGCCAATTAAACTACCCGAAGGCGGATTTTTAAAAGACCACTACGGGCAAATTGTAGTGCCGACTATTAATACCAGCCAGCTAAAAAGTTTAGCTACAAACAGCGGCGGTAAATTTGCTAGTTATCAGCCAAGTAGCGCCGACATTGCTGTTTTTGCACCTAGCGCTAATGGTGAGTTGTTAAAAGATGAAAAACAAAACCATGCGCTTTGGCGTATAGACGCCGGTATTTATGGCTTGTTACTGCTACTACCTTTAAGCCTTTATTTATTTAGACGTGCGGCTTTGCTGAGTGTGTTTTTAGTGTTTAGCTTTTTACCACAGCAAAATGCGTATGCCGTAGAGCTGCCCACAGTTTTAAAAAACACCGATCAGCGAGCGCTTGATGCTTATAACAATAAAGATTATGAGCAAGCAATAACAGCCCAATCGAGCCAATTAAAAGGCGCTGCGCTTTATCAGCAAGGGAACTTTGAGGCCGCGGTTAATCAATTTAGTGATGATAAATCGGCAACCGGTTTTTATAACTTTGGTAACGCACTTGCTAAAGCGGGCAAGCTAGAGGAAGCAATTAATGCTTATCAACAAGCTCAAGCATTACACCCTAACTTTACACAAGCCGCAGACAACCAAGCACTGGTTGAGCAATTACTGAATCAGCAGCAAGAGCAACAAAACCAAGGCGGCGGCGAATCACAAGACGGGCAAAAAAGTGATGAGCAAAACCAACAGCAAAATTCTGATGAAGCCAAGCAAGATCAGCAACAAAATGATGAGCAAGGCGAAGCGCAAAGCGACAGTGAAAAAAACAGTGACGATAAATCGGATAAAGACTCTGAGCAAGCACAAGAGCAAGCTGATCAACAAAATAAACCTGACATGCAAGCTGAGCCGCAAAACGAGCAAAGTGAAAATCAACCAGCCGAACAGCCAAATGATAACGCTGAGCAACAAAGTGAGCCACAGGCTGCAAACGAACCTGTCCCCGACGAGCAACAACAAACTGCCGAGCAACAAGCGCAAGCAGTACAAGCCAGTGAGCTGACTAACGAAGAAAAAGAACAAGCACAGCAGCTTAATCAGTTACTGCGAAAAGTGCCCGACGATCCCGCTATTTTATTACGGAACAAAATGCAATTAGAAGCCCAAAAAAGACAATATCAACGTCGCCCCACAGGAGTAGAAAAGTCATGGTAATGCGATTATTTTGCTGTTTATTGCTATTAAGTGCGATGCCATTGATGGCTGCCACCAAACTCGAAGCCAGTGTAAATAAAAACCCGGTGTTAGCGGGTGAGTTTTTTATTCTTAATATTACAGTAGACGACACAATTAAAGATGAACAACCCGATACCTCAATGCTGTTAAAAAGCTTTGTGGTTGGCCCTACTAGCTTAAGTACTCGCACCAATATTATAAATGGCAGTATGAACAAGCAAACTACCTGGTCGGTTAAACTAATGACCCGCCGTGAAGGTGAATACACTATACCGTCGTTTACTGTTGCAGGGCTTAGCTCGCAGCCTATTACTTTAAAAGTAGCCAAGCGCGCAGCTGAAGCCGATAAAAATAACGATATATTTTTAAAAACATCGCTCTCAAGTAAATCTTTGTTTGTACAAGAAGCCGGTGTTTATACGCTTAAACTTTATTTAGCCAAAGAGCTACTCGACGGCAGTTTAGGCACGCCTAGCATGGAAAATGCACAACTTAGCCAACTAGGTAAACAAACGGAAGATTATGAACTGGTTGACGGTAAACGTTACTTAGTAATTACCCGAGAGTATTTAATTCAGCCGCAAAAAAGTGGTGACTACACTATTGCCGGCCCAGCTTTTCAAGGCCGTGTGCAACAAAATTACCGCCAGTTAGAAGTATCGGCACTTGGCAATGATCAGCAAATAGAAATAAAGCCTATTCCAAGTAATTACAATGGCGCTTGGCTGCCTAGTGAGTTAGTAAGTTTAGATGAGCAATGGCAACCAGAGGATAATACTGTTGAGGTAGGCACTCCTATCACACGCACAATTACCTTAACGGCACTTGGTGTAACCAAAGAGCAACTCCCCGAAATATCAATGCCCGATATTACAGGGATCCGTAGCTACCCAGATCAAAAAGAAAATAACAATGCGGTGCGTAATGGCCGTGTAGTATCGCAGCAAATTGCCTCTTATGCTTTATTACCACAAACACCCGGCACCTATACGCTACCCGAAATAAAACTGCCTTGGTATAACACTAAAATAAATCGTATTAGCTTTGCCACTTTACCAGAGCGCACTATTACTGTGATCCCTAGTAGCAATGCTGCTAATCCTGTGGTTATAAATGATTCGCAAAATACCAATAACCAAGCAGCAGGACAAAATAGTATAGATGCAACTAATCCGCTGCAAGTACAAAGCTCAACACCATTATGGTTAATAATTGTTGCTGTACTGGGCTATTTATTATGGATTGTGACTGCAATTTTTTATTGGTTAAGCCGTTCTACTCATAATGTGCATGTAGTAGCTACAACTGATAAAACACCCGCGCTGCCTAGTTTGAAAAACTTATTACATGCAGCAAATAAAAACGATGCAAAAATGTTTTATAGCGCATTAAATATATATGCAAAAACAGTAACTAAGCAAAATATGGGCGCTATTGATACTTTATGCCGTGCTATTAATGATGCAGAACTAACTAATAACGTGATGCAGTTACAAACACAATTATACAGTAATAAAAAAACAACCAGCGATCTTACAGCTATAGTTAAATTACTTAAAAAGTATCAGGCTCAAACATTAAAGTCGCAACAAGCTGTATTAAAAGACCTTTACCATTAAATTTTAATGCGTATAGGCCTTTTATTACATTAAATAATATTTAACTAAAAAAAGAACTTATGTTTGGAAATAAAAAATCGAATAATCAGGTCTTAATTGATATGGCACAAAAGCAAAAGCGCTACGAAGCCTTGGTTCATGTTTACCATAAAGAGCTTTACCGCTTTGCCTATTGGTTATGCCGTGATCCACACATTGCCGATGACTTAGTACAAGAGACTTTTTTGCGTGCCTGGCGCTCGCTCGACTCTTTACTGGATCAAAAAGCAGCAAAGTCGTGGTTACTTACGATTTTACGTCGCGAAAACGCGCGACGATTTGAGCGCAAACAATTTGATTATAGCGATATAGAAGATGAATTATTGGTTGATGAAAGCAGCCACTCTTTAGACGATGAAATGGAGCAAACTGTTATTCAGCGCCAAATTGCACTCTTGCCTGATGAATACAAAGAGCCGTTATTACTGCAAGTAGTAATGGGCTGCTCAGGCGAAGAAATTGCGAATATACTCGATTTAAATAAAAACACGGTAATGACACGTCTATACCGTGCTAGAAACCAACTTAAAGAGGCTTTAAGCCGTGATGATGAGCAACTTAAAGGGGCATCAAAATAATGGATGAGCTTGAGTTTCGTCGCCGCACTATTGCGCAGCCAAACGATATTGACAATGAGCTTACCGAGTTTGCTAAAGACAACTCAGAGCGACAACGGTTTATTAACGACATGAAAGATTTCGATAAATATTTACAAAGTGCAGCTAATGACGTTCCGGTACCTGAAAACCTAGCCGAGCGAATTCTTTTAAACACCTCTTTAAAAGAAAAAGCACAGCAACAAGCGCAAATACCGGCTAATAAAAACGTTATTGCATCGCGATCGCGCTTTAAGTTTGACCGAGTACATTTAGCCCTAGCCGCTTCGTTTGTTGTTACTATAAGTGCATTCTTTTTTAGTTCTGAGCAAAATACCTATGGCGCAGGTGAGCATGCTTTAGCCCACGTTTATCACGAAATAAATTCTCTCGATAAAACACAAGCAATTAGCCTGCAAAGCGTGAATGAAAAGCTCGCCTTACTTGGCGGACAATTAAGTGAGCTACCCGGTAAAATTACTTACGCTATGTTTTGTGACTTTAAAGGGGAGAAAGGCATACATTTAGTGTTTGAATCTGACTTTGGCCCTATGACGGTATTTATTGTGCCGACTAAAAATAAAGTGTTTGAAATGGGCTCTGATGACTTTCATGATGACAGATTTGAAGGCCATATTAATAGAGGCCAACAAGCCGATACCGTATTAATTGCCAGCTTAGGTGCGCCGGTGAATATGTATAATGAACGTGTTTCTGGCGCTATTCGCTGGCTGTAACCTTGTAGCTTCTCGCACCGCTTAGACCAGCTAAGCGGTGCGCTTAATATTTAATAATTTCACTCCTGCCCCTTAAATATTACCAACCAGCCAACTGATTTTTAAAGTAAATAATATTTCTATAGGTATAATCGACACTTTATTTTATTTAAGGATTTTCATGAAGAATTTTGTCGTTATTTTATCTTTGTTGGCCTTGCTAATGACTGCAAGCTTTGATGCACAAGCACGTAAAAAGTTTGGTAGTAGCAAACGTGGTAAAACTCCAGCTACGCAACAAACCGCACAAAAGCAACAAACAGATACCAAGGCAGTTGCGCCTGCGGCAAAGCCAGCATCTAATAAAAAAGGCATTATGGCGGGTGTATTTGGTGGACTGCTTGCTGGTGGCTTAATTGCTGCTATGTTAGGTGGTGATTTTGAAGGGTTTCAGCTGCTAGAGATGATTTTACTTGCGGGTGCAGCCTTTATAATATTTAAACTTGTTCGTGGCTTTATGCGCGCAAGGCAGTCGCCTCAACTGGCCAGTGCTGGCATGTCACAAAATGCATTTAAACAAGCACCTATTGAGCATGAACAAACAACAAGTACAGGATTTGCTAATAGTACTGCGCACGGCGACGATGTGCCTTTTAACTTACCGCCTGGCTTTGATACAAACGGCTTTTTACAAGGTGCTCGTGAGCATTACCACACACTACAAAATGCGTGGAACGAAGCTGATTATCACACTATGGCTGAGTATTTAAGCCCTGAATTAGTGGCCGAATTTAAAGCAGAGCGCGAAGCAATTACAAGCGTAGCTACTGAAGTGATGTTTATAGATGCAGAACTAGTACGCGCAGATACGCTGACTGACAAGTGGCAAGTAAGCGTACGCTTTAAAGGTAAGTATCGCGATTTAGCAGATAAACAAGAACAACCTATTTTAGAGATTTGGCATTTAGAGCGTTTAACGCTTACTGATGCACCTTGGCTGATTGTTGGCGTTGAAGATTTAATAGACGCATAGGCTCTAAATACGAGGCAAAAATAAACCGCACTAACCTAAGGTTGTGCGGTTTTTTTAGTTAAATAATTTAACTAACCTGAGCTCCGGATAATAAACTTATCTCAAGCAGCTGTTTTCAGCGCTAACTGCGTTGAATTTACTTGCAATAGGCCAGCTATTGACGCGTAAATTCGCCTTGTTTTCACTGAAAACCTCTGGCTAGAGAAAATAAAATTAAATATAACGATGATTCAATATGTTAGTAAATCTCTTAACCAGAGTTCAGGTTAACTATTATGATTTACATACGTCGGCAACTGCATTTGCAAAGTATTCAATATTTGCATCACTCACGCCCGCTACGTTTACACGACTTGAGCCAACAATATAAATGCCGTACTCTTTTTGTAGGCGAGTAATTTGCTCTTTATTAATTCCTAAGAAAGAAAACATACCGTGCTGACGCTCAATAAACGAGAAGTCTTGCGCTATGTCTTTAGTCGCTAGTGTTTCTTTAATTTGTGTACGTAAACCATTTATACGGCTACGCATTTCATCAAGCTCTTGATGCCACATTTGCGTAAGCTCAGTGCTGCTTAAAATTGTATTTACAATGTCAGCACCATGCGCTGGCGGCATTGAATAAATACTACGTACAACACTAAGTAATACTGAGTTTGAAATATCAGCAGTTGCGCTGTCTTTTGCAATTAGTGAACACGCACCAATACGTTCGCGGTAAAGACCAAAGTTTTTAGAACATGAAGAACAAATAATTAACTCTTCAACTGCGTCAGCTAAAATACGTAAACCACGTGCATCTTCTTCTAGTGAAGAGCCAAAACCTTGGTATGCAATATCAACAAGCGGCGTAAAGCCCACTTCTTTTGCAAGCTCAGCAACTACCTTCCACTGTGCTTCGTTTAAATCCATACCACTTGGGTTATGACAACACGCATGTAGTAAAACCACATCGCCTTTAGGCACTTGCTTAAGCGTGTTGATCATCTCATCAAATAGTAAATCTTTATTTTCGTAATCGTAATAAGGGTATTCTTTTACTGTTAAGCCCGCTGCTTCAAATAAGCTAATATGATTAGCCCATGTTGGCGTAGTTACCCACACTGTTGCTTTTGGATTACAACGCATAATAAATTCAGCAGCAACACGTAATGCCCCAGTACCACCTGGCGCTTGCGCCGTACGTACACGGTTAGCTAGTAATGTTTTGTGCTCACCTAATAGTAAGCTTTCCATTTTTTGACAGTAATCTAAATTACCCGCTAAACCAATATAAGATTTGCTGGTTTCATTTTCTAAACGAAACGCTTCTGCTTTTTTTACCGCTTTAAGTACCGGTGTATTGCCTAGCTCATCTTTATAGACACCCACACCTAAATCAATTTTATTAGGGTTAGTATCTTGCTTATAGGCCGCCATAAGGCCAAGAATAGGATCTGTGGGTAATGGTTTTAATACTGAGAACATTGACTATCTCTTATCATTATTTAGGGGGTTGGTGTGAGCTTAAGCTTATCATAAAAACACGCTAGGTTGACTAGTGTTATTGGTACAAAAAAGTGAGGAATTTTAATACAGCATGCCATTAATACAGTTAATACCTTGTGCATGCAAAAAATCATTATTAAAAACCTCAACATAGTCTATTTTTGTTATTTAAACTAAAAATTGAGGAATTTTAATACAGCATGCAATTAGGACTGCGAGTACTTTTTCATCAAAAAAATCATTATGAAACGCCTCAGCATCAATAATTCCTACGCATTCACCACTCCTATTAAATAAAGGTAAGCACACCTCAGACTTAACCTTTGGGTCGCAAGTATAATACTCCCCTCCTTGGCTTAAGTATTGCTCAACATTATTAATAATACGGCCCGTTTTAGAGAGCGCAACTTGCACGTTGTTACTGCCCGCGGCAAAATCGGCTGTAAGCGGAAAAAGTGGCCTACTTGGCGCGCCATGATAAGCTAACTTTAAAAGCTGTTTACCTTGTGCAGTATCGTGAGTTTGATAAATACCATACCAATCAACCCCAGTTTGCTGCTGTATGTAGTTTACAATAGCCTGTAAGTTAGCAAGCTTAGTGTGCGTTTGCTCATTGTTAGTTACGTAAGTAGTTAACTTAAACGGTTCATCTTGCAGATAACCAAATAAACTACATGCTCCGCCCTCACCTAACTGTGGAATTTGATACTGCCAGCGAACTTCAGGCAAGCTAGTGCTTACAAGTGCTTGCTCAAGCGCTGTTAGCTCTGCTGAAATTAAACGGGTGTCAGCACTGAGTTGTGCTTGTTGTAAATAGGAACTAATCATTTGGCCATCCATACTTCTATAGTGTGCAAATATTAGCATGGATTTTTTTACAGTGCTAGCTCAACTTATAACACATTTCAACTTGGTTCCCACTGCTGTTATAAGTCACTCTCTGTGCTATTTCGTCAAGCAGTGACAGCCCGCGACCAAACTCAGCTGCGTCATTAAATAGGGTATCTTGCTGGTGAGTGTACCCGCAGCCGCTGTCGCAAATAATAAAGTATAAGTTCAAGCTATCAGGGCAGTAACTTACCTCTATAGAGAGTTTTGCATTACTAAGTTCTGCAAGTTTTTTTGCGCGCAATTCGTAATATTTAAAAAAGCCATCATCTTGAGTTTTTAATTGTGAGTCTAATTTAAGTACACCATGATCAAGCGCATTATTGTATGCCTCCGATAGGAGTAAAAATATATTCGCGCTATGTGCTTTTAAACCACTAATACTGCTGAGCATATTTACTAAATCATAAACCGGATCGGTGTTTTTTATTTGCTTCGAATCTAAACTCAATGACATATTAAACGCTAATTTAGAAAATGCCTCTCTGGGTTCCGGCTTTACACTTAGTGGTAAACAATTGAGTAACACTATGCTTATATCGTCTTGTTGTTTAGTACCATCAGCAAACTGACTTACGCTATTAACGATGTTTTCGCTGCTGATCATCGGGTTCATTTTTAAGGTTTCGATAAAGCGTTGTTCACTAAAAAAAACACCTTGTTTATTCGTTGTTTCAATTATGCCATCGGTTGCAAGTACAAGCCGTGTTTGCTCATTTACTTCAAAGTGAATAACCTCATGTTCAAACTCTTGATTGTTTAATATACCCAATGCCATATGTTGCGATTCTAGCGTTTTTTTAAGGTTACCTTGCTTATCTATTAAGTAAGTATCGGGAAGTCCGCCTAGCCATGCCGATATACTTTTACCAGATACACTTAGCTCTATAATAGTTGCAGCGCAAAACATATGTCCGGGCAGTAAATTGTATAATAATAAGTTTAATTCGCGGGCAATGTCGTGTAACGCCATACCTTTTTTAACCATAGTGTAAAACACACGCGATGCAGGTAAAGCGCCTATTGCCGCCGCTAAACCATGACCGGTAAAATCACCCAACATGCAATATAAATTACCTATAGGACTTTGCGCGACTAAAAACATATCGCCGTTAAACATGGTGGCAGGCGATAAATTAAAATCGAGGTGGGTTTTAAATTGATCTTGATTTTCGAGGGAGTTATTAAAAATATGCTCAATAATTTCATACTCTCGCTCACGCTGATTTTGATGCTCCTCAAGTAATATTTTTTGCTGGTTAGCCTTTTTACTTAATTCACGGGTTCTGCAGTGGGCTTTAATTTTGGCGTGTAAAATTACTTTTTCGAACGGCTTTTGAATAAAGTCATCACCGCCAACCGCTAAACAACGCTCAAAGCTGGCGTGATCATCCAGTGCCGTAATAAAAATAATAGGTAAATGAATATCGTTAAAGCGTTGTTTTATTATTTTTGCCGTTTCAAAGCCATCCATAATAGGCATTACTACATCAAGCAGCACAATATCAATTGGGGTTTGCGCGAGTATCTTTAGAGCGGCAACACCATTATACGCCAAAGAAACTGTATAGCCTTCTTGTGTTAATAGCCTTTGCAGTAATATTCGGTTAAGGGCTTGATCATCAACAACTAAAATATGCATCATAGGGCCTGTTTATCTTTCGAGGTTAAATTTGCAGCAGTATGTTTGGTATTTAGGCAAAGCAGAGCCTATGTAGTGTGGTTATTCCCCATAAATAGGCGATAACGCAGCATAAATGCCAAACATGCGCTGCCCTTTGGGTTCTTTCTAGGGACGATTAACTCTTTGTTGTTCGGTTTTTACTTAGCCCACTAGGTTACAAACCTCGCGCCGCGATTTAATCGCCCCTAGATTGAACAAATTTTAATCCTGAAAGGTCAACAGGCCCTAGTTAATATCAAACTTCTTATCAAACCGAGATATTTGTAATATTTTTTTTAATTGTGGTTGGCAGTTGCTGATCTCAAATTTATTGACCTGTGTATCTATGCTTTTTTGCATATTTAGCAGCATACCTAATGCTGAGCTGTCCATGTAATCGGTTTCCCTTAGGTCGATAATTACTTTAGTAATGCTTTTATCTATTTGCGCATACGCTTGGCGAAAAGATTGCACTAAATTAAAGTCAAACTTACCCTTTATATGTATTGTTAACGTAGCTGCATCGGCCGATATACTTTTAGTTAAACTCATATTATGTCCTATTAATATTCTTTGAATCAAATATAACTGTTTAAAACTAATTAGCAAAAATAAAAACATCAATACACAAATTTGCTATTATTTACGCCATTGTTTGATTCAATTTTTGTATAGGGTAATGATGAGCGATAGTCACTTAGTATATTCAACACAAACGGGGCGAATAGAGCAACCAAAACCAGAGAAAGAAGTTGCAGGTAAACTATTTAAAGACGGATTTGTGCGTATTGAGCGCCAAACAAAAGGACGCAAAGGCAAAGGCGTTATGCTGGTAGTTGGAGTCGATCCTAAAGAGCATGATTTAAAAAAATTAGCTAAAGCACTTAAAAGTAAAATGGGCCAAGGCGGCGCAGTAAAAGACGGTCTTATTGAAGTACAAGGTGATGATCGCGATAAACTAAAAGCTATTTTAGAAAGCTTAACCTTTAAAGTAAAAATTGCGGGTGGTTAAACCCGCATTTTAATTTTATTTTTCGTCCTTCGCCATTTGCTCCAATCGTTCAAAAAGCGTGGGTAAATCGCGCTCTGCAATTGGCGGGCTAAAGTAATACCCTTGCACTATAAAGCAATTGTTATTTTTCAAAAACTCTACTTGCTCAACGGTTTCTACCCCTTCGGCAACCACATCGAGTTTTAGCTTTTGTGCCATGGCTATAATTGCCGCTGTTATTGCCATATCATTATTATCATCTGGAATATCTTTTATAAATGAGCGATCAATTTTAAGAATATCCACCGGAAAACGTTTCAAGTAACTTAATGAAGAGTAACCAGTACCAAAGTCATCTATAGAAATAGAAACCCCGAGTCCCTTTAGTTCATGTAGTTGTGCTATAGCAGCTTCTACATTGCCCATCAGCATACTTTCGGTTAATTCTAAATGTAGGCTTTTAGCCGACACCTGTGTACTGGCTATTATTTTTTTCAGTGTAGGTAATAAGCTGGCATCTTTAAACTGTCTGGCCGATAAGTTAATCGCAATATTACTCGCTCTACCTTGGCGCTCTAACTTAACTGCAAAATTACATGCTTGGTGTAATACCCACTCTCCCAGTTCAACAATTAAACCGGTAGCTTCTGCAATAGGTATAAATTTAGTGGGTGCAATCGCCCCTTCTGTTGGATGAAACCAGCGTAACAATGCTTCGTAACCCATTACAAGCTGAGTGCGGCTATCAATCTGCGGCTGATAATAAACCGTGAGTTGTTTATCTTTTATAGCTTGGCGTAGCTCGTTTTCAATAAACAAGCGTTCATTTGCAGCAGTATTGAGCTCTTGGCTATAAAAATGAAAGGTGTTACGCCCTTTTGCTTTTGCTTCATACATGGCTAAGTCGGCATGCTTTAACAGTTGGTCTTCTTCTTGGCTGTCGTATGGGGCCATAGTAATGCCAATACTGGCACTAATAATAACTTCGTTACTGCCAAGTTGAATAGGCTCATTAAGGGTTTTTTGAATCGTATTTGCCACTTGAGTTGCATGCTCTTGATGCTCAATGCCACTGAGTAATATAGCAAACTCATCACCGCCTAAACGCGCAATAGTATCTTCGGCTCTTAGGCGTTGCTTTAATCTATTTGCAACTTCAACGAGTAATTGATCGCCTGCATTATGGCCTAAGGTATCGTTAATACGTTTAAATTCATCTAAATCAAAATAAAACAATGCAAAGGCATAATGCCCGCGTTCAGCGAGCGCCATCGATTTACGCAGCTGCATTCTAAAAAATGTTCGATTAGCAAGTCCTGTCAAAGTATCAAAATAAGCAAGCTGTTCCATTTTACGCTGGCTTTCTTTAACAAACGAAATATCCTGCGCAGAGGCTACGTAACTGGTAATTGTTCCGTCATCTTCGCGAATAGGTGAAATACTTAAAGAAACCCAAATAGGCGCTTTATTATTGCTTTCAATTAAGGTGTCGCCACGCCAACAATTACGACTGCGTAAATCAACATCTATATCATCAATTAATATAGCCATTTCGCTTGCAATAATGCTTAATAAAGGCGCTCGATTAAAATGTTCCTCTGAAAAGCTGGTCATTTCAAGCATTTTAGGGTTTACGTATTCAATGACAAAGTTTTTATCGGTGATCACCACACCAGTACCAGAAAACGCCACGGCTTTGGATAGTCGCCTGGCTGCTTTTTCTGCAATTTCTTTTTCAATAATACGCTGGTTAAGCCCATCTATTAGCTTTCTAATTTCAATGGTCATGTCTTTAAATGAGCCGTTGAGAGTGCCTATTTCATCTTTGTTTTCTTTTGGAAATTCTATTTGTAACTGGCCTTGACCAAAGTTTGTAACGGCATAAACCAAAGAATGTATACGCCTAAGTACTAACTGATAAAGTGCTTGATGTAAGAGTAAGGCGACTAAAATGGCATAGAGTATAAATAGCCCAAAAAACTTCATCTTTAAATCTGCTAATGCTGAGAATGTTGAAGAACGTTTTTTATATACCCCTACATACCAATCTAAGCCATCTATTTTATGAATATTAATAATATGCGCTTCATTATTTAATTTGAATGAGTCGGCATATTCAGACCGTTGCATTTTAATCGCATCATCTACAATTACTTGTAATGTGGGATCAATAAAGTCCTCAGGGAGTAGTTTTTTACCTGCTTTACCATATTGTGCATAACTTGATTGGGTTAAATTGGGGTGCGCTAATAACTGCCCTTGGCTGTCAAATACCACTAACTGTTTTTCTTTCCCGCCAATTGGCAATTGCGATATTAATGTTTTTAGCGCGATGTCACTGCCAGTAACACCTAAAAACTCACCCTCTTTATAAATAGGAACCGTTAAGCTAATAGCCCATTTATGCCATATAGTATCGTAATAAACTTTAGACCAAACAGGCCTATGTTGAGGATTAGTAAGCGCCTTAGCGTAATTAAAGCGCGTACTTTGCGTAAATGTATAATTAGCTGGCGCATTTAAAGCCTCGTTAGGCGGCGTTATGCGAATAAAGTTATCTTTAGTAATAAGGTAAAAATTAAAAAAATCTTGAGTTAGTGTTGGCGATATAATTTTCCAGAGCGTTTCAGAGTCTGATATTAATTGTTTATAAAAAGGTGAATAGCTAGTTTGTGGGATAAATGCAGCCGAAAGCCCATCAGTAGAGGCACTGCGTATCGTACCGTCATTATTTAATTGCAGTGTATTTACTTTATTACTTATTAACGATGACTGATCACTAAATAACTGCTCACCCACGACTATATTTGCTTGCTGAGCAACTTTAATTTTAGTGTTTAGTAAGTTTTTGAATTGTTTTATAAGTAATTCGTTAGATTCTTTTAATACTTCATGCTCTTCAAAAACCAGTTGTTTTTCTTCAGATTTGAGCATTAACGCGGCCGCACACACTCCAGCAATTAAACATATTGCAGAAATCAACAATGACAACTTGACGCTAAGTGAGTTTATCCCGAAACGAGATGGGGGGCGTCGATACACCACAGGCTAACCTTTTTATTATTAATAATAATTATTATTTGAACCAGTAATTGAAATATACCAGATCCAAGATCATATTTATAAATTATTTGTAAACTATATAAAAAAAACAAAGGGAACAAGAGAAATTTATGCAACAATCACGGCCTATTACAAGTAAATCCAACACAGTTAACCTTGAAAATAGCCACTAGTGATAGATTTATTTTTCAGAGCTTAAGTTATTTAACAAAAGCGCTGTTGACATTAACAGTAACTCTCCATACATTATCAGCATGAACATTACTTACGCAGTTACTTTTTTTTCGTTTTTTAGCTTCTTTATATAGAAGAGGCTGAACTGTTTGTGAGATAAAATCAATCGAATAGCAAAGCCTCCCAACCGGGAGGCTTTTTTGTTTTTGCTGTATGAACAGCATACTTTTGGAATGAGGAAAGCCAAATGAGCAATGATGTACTAAATACACTTCGACACGATATAAATGAGATAGATTCTGATTTACTGGTTTTACTAGCCAAACGACGTCGTATTAGCCATGGTGTGGTGGAATATAAAATAGCGAACAATAAACCGATTCGTGATGAAGCCCGTGAATTAGCACTTCTAGAAAAGCTGATAGGTTATGGGAAATCGTTAGGGTTAGACGCCTATTACGTAAATAATGTTTTTCAAACTATTTTAGAAGACTCTGTATTGCATCAACAAGCTATGCTGCAAAAAAACCTTAACCCAGATGCGTTAAGCGAAACCCATCGTGTTACGTATTTAGGTGGGCAAGGCTCATACAGCCAGTTGGCCTGTCATAAATACTTTAGCCGTCGCCCAGGTAAGTTAGTTGAAATAGGCTGTAGCTCGTTTGACGAAATTACCGGTAAAGTAGAAAACGGCCAAGCCGATTTTGGTTTGCTGCCTATTGAAAACACCAGTTCAGGCAGTATCAACGAAGTATTTGATTTACTACAACATGCACAAGTGTCTATTGTTGGTGAAGTAACGCACAGTGTTGAACATTGTTTACTTGCCAACCCAGATACTGAGCTTAGCCAACTTACAAAAATATTTGCTCACCCGCAACCGTTTGCTCAATGTAGCCGCTTTTTACAAGGCCTTGGTGAGCTGCAACACGAAACCTGCGACTCAACTTCAAGTGCCCTGCAATCAGCACTAAATACGCCAAATAGTGCCGCTATTGGCTCTGCCCAAGCAGGTAAAAATGTAGGCCTAGAAGTGATTAAATCTAACTTAGCAAACCAAAGCGAAAACCACAGCCGCTTTATTGTTGTAGCGCGTAAGCCATTACAGGTATCAAAGCAAATACCCACTAAAACCAGTTTAATTATGGCCACTAAACAGCAGGCTGGTTCACTTGCCGATGCATTAATGATTTTTAAACAACATAAAATTAATTTGGTTAAGTTAGAGTCTCGCCCTATGCCGGGTAACCCATGGGAAGAAGTATTTTACGTCGACTTAGAAGCGAACCTTGCCGACAGCCAAGTAAAAAATGCATTAGAGGAGCTAAAAGAATACACTCAGTATGTACGTATTTTAGGCTGCTATCAAAGCGAAACGCTCCAAGCTGTGAGTGTAAATACGCAATAACGCACAGCTTATAATGTAAAAAGGGCTTAATTAAGCCCTTTTTTGTTTTTCTGTTTTAATCTAGCACTTTTGCGTCATTCGCTTTATTTAACAGGCTGCGACTTTGGGTTAAAAAGTGCGCTGTCGAATCTGAAAAATAAGCTTTTGCATCAGCAAAGGCATTAATAAGCGCGGGCTTATCTCCTGCTTTTAACTTTTTAAGTGTGTCTGCAAAAGTCTGTTGATACTGCGCCAGTAAGCTCTCTACGTTATCAAATTGCGCTAACATAATATCTGAATATAACTCTGGCGATTGCGCAAATAAGCGCCCAACCATCATTAACTCTAATTGATAAATAGGTGATGAACAGCTGCGTAACTCCGCTAATGTATGGCTTTGTTTTGCTAAAAACTGCCCATATACAAAGGTGGTTAAATGGCGCATTACCTGAATTATTTGCATTGCTTCGTCATGTTTTTTCGCATCAAGTTCAACTAGCTGGCAACCCCACACTTGCAACTGTGCTAACAAGCCCTGTGCAACATCGTGGTCACGCCCTTCACACACCACCACTGTTTGCTTAACCCAGTGCGAAATATCTGGGCCAAACATAGGATGCAGCCCTACAACTGGGCCGCTATGCGCTGCTTTTAGTGCTTTAATTGGCGCTTGCTTAACCGATGTTATATCTACCAATAAACAGCCTTCATCTAACTTAGGTAGTTCAGCAACTACAGTTTCTAACGCATTAATAGGTACGCTTAATAGTACTAATTTAGCGCCTTTTAAAATTGCTGCAGCGTTTACTTGATCTTGCTTATCAAGGGTTTTCACTTCGTAACCAGAGCGCTGAAATTGCTTAGCAAATAATTGCCCCATAGCACCTTGCCCACCCACAATAACAATGGGTGATAAATGCGGTGCAGCACATGCAAGTTTAGCTTGCTGATTCTGATACGCTTCGCGCATCATACGCCTAAGAATATCTTCAACTAACTCTGGGCTTACTCCCTGATTAATTGCTTCTTGGCGCCTTGCAGCTAATAAATCAGCTTCACGATCGGGTGCATGAAGTGGCGCACCAGTTTGCTGCTTTATTGCGCCAATTTTTTGAGTAAGCGAATTACGCCTTGCCAGCAGTGCCACCAACTGTGTATCACACTCATCAATACCCACTCTTAACTGGGCTAAATCATTTATATCCGCCACTTGCATACCACCTTAAAAAGCAAAAACGCCAACTTAAGTTTACATTAAAGTAAACTAATCAATACGATAAATACTAACAGGATCAATAGCCTGATAAAAGACTAAATAAGTAAAAGGTTAAATTGAAAAACAATACTTTGAGAAGCAACGAATACCTTTAAAGTAAATATTAATTATTTACCCTAAAAGCCGCAGTCAATAAAAGTAAATTAGCAAGCTAAAAAGCCTGCATTTGTTGCATAGTAGAGTTATCACGTTTATTCTTATATTATTCATATAGTAATTAAAATAAACAGGATCCATAAAATGGAAGAAGTTTTAGGAACAGATGTAGACGCTTCACAATTAATAGACCAAGCCATATCACTCGTTATGACTTACGCACCAAAATTTGTGCTCGCTATTATTACTTTACTGGTTGGCCTATGGCTGATCAACCGCTTTGTTAAGGTTTTAGATAATCGACTAGGCAAAAAAGATCCAACACTAAACAAGTTTTTATGTGGCTTAATTAGCGCTGTAGTGAAAATTATGCTGCTTATTTCGGTGGCCTCTATGGTAGGTATCGAAACCACCTCATTCATCGCGGTGATTGGTGCTGCAGGCCTGGCAATAGGTCTTGCACTGCAAGGCAGTCTAGCTAATTTTGCTGGCGGTGTGCTGTTGCTAATTTTTAAACCGTTCAAGGTTGGCGATACTATCGAAGCACAGGGCTTTATGGGCGCAGTCGTCGAAATTCAAATTTTATACACAGTAGTAGATACCTTCGATAACCGCCGCATTGTTATTCCAAACGGTAGCCTATCGAATGCGACACTAGTGAACGTAAGTATTTATGACAAACGCCGCTGTGATATGACCTTTGGAATTTCGTATAACGACGACATAGATACGGCAAAAGCTATCTTAAAACGCCTGTTTGAAGAAGACGAGCGCTCTTTAACAGATCCGGCACCACGTATTTGTGTTGCCAGCCTTGGCGATAACTCAGTTAATTTAATGTTTCGCGCTTGGGTTGCAACAGGTGACTTATGGCCTTACTACTGGGATATGCAAGAAAAAGTGAAAAAAGCGTTTGATAAAGAAGGTATTTCTATTCCTTTCCCACAACGCGATGTACATGTTCATAACGTTAAGTAATTTGTATTGTGCATAGGTTCAACTAGCCTAATAACTTAGTCGCGGTAAGGTCGTATAAAGCGCCCTTACTGCCCATCCAATACCCCTTCAAGTTATACCTAGTTACACTTGGCTCCACTTTTTGAGCTATTTTCATCACCCTACTTCCTTAAATAACCAGAGTTCAAGGTTAAATACTATAATTCATCTGCCAAATTTTTATTTTCTGTGCTTTATTTGGCTTAGGTATATTTAGCTTAAGTTTTGCTTGAGCAAAGTTATGCTCATACTGGCGTTAATTGGGTTATTACGTATTCTGCGGGTAAGTTGAAAAGGTGTTTAAAACACATATTGATAAAAATTTATCGAGGTGCACTTTGTGTTTAGCAATAAAGGAGGCCTAACTATACTGGTGAATATTACGACAGTGCGACTCCTAGTCCGACAGCTGTGGTTTAAGCTTTAGTATTTAGCCTGAAATTTTATGTTATAGAAACCAAAACGGGTTGCAACCCGAAGGATGCAACCCGTTTTTTTGCGTTGATAAACAGCGCGTATTAGTTAAGTTTTTCTCTAATACGTGCAGATTTACCAGAACGCTCACGTAGATAGTAAAGCTTAGCACGACGAACTGCACCGCGACGCTTAACTGTTACGCTATCAATAAGAGGGCTGTGCGTTTGGAATACACGCTCAACGCCTTCACCGTTCGAAATTTTACGAACTGTGAATGCTGAGTGAAGACCACGATTACGCTTAGCGATTACAACACCTTCAAAGGCCTGTAGACGCTCTTTAGCACCTTCTTTTACTTTTACCTGTACAACTACTGTATCACCAGCGCCGAATGCAGGTACGTCTGTTTTAAGCTGCTCATCTTCAAGCGCTTTAATAATATTTTGGTTTACTTTTGCCATTATGTTTCTCACTTTCCTAGGTGTAACTGTCTTCTAGCCACAAGCTTTTTGGTACTCTTGCTGAAATTTCGCGAGTAATACCGCTTGCTCCTCAGTCAGAGCTAGGTTATGCAACAAGTCAGGACGGCGTAGCCAAGTTCTGCCTAATGACTGCATAAGCCGCCATTTTGCTATCTCTTGGTGGTTTCCGCTAAGCAATACAGCAGGCACCTGTTTGTCGTCCAATGTTTCTGGCCGTGTATAGTGAGGACAATCTAACAAGCCATCCGAAAATGAGTCTTGTTCTGCTGATTGGTTATGACCTAATACGCCAGGCACTAATCGCGCTACTGCGTCAATTAATGTCATGGCTGGTAGTTCACCACCACTCAAAATAAAATCACCAATTGACCATTCTTCGTCAACGTATGACTCTATTATTCTCTCATCTATACCTTCATAGCGACCGGCAATCAAAATCAGTTTTTTAGAGCTTGCGAGTTCGCTAGCTCCTTGCTGATCTAGTTTGCGCCCTTGTGGGGACATATAAATTACTTTAGCACCATCACCTGCAGCTTTTTTAGCCTCGGCAATCGCTTTTTTTAATGGCTCAACCATCATTAACATACCTGGTCCGCCCCCGTAAGGACGATCGTCCACGGTTCTATGCTTATCTAAAGCGTAGTCTCGCGGATTCCAGCAGTTAAAATCAATTAAGCCACTTTTTACTGCGCGACCGGTAACACCCTGGTCTGTAATAGCGTCAAACATGTCAGGAAAAAGGCTTATCACCCCTACCCATAATGAACTCGTTTGCGTCATTAAAACCCTGGATCCCAGTCTACGGTAATTTCTCTTGCGTCGTGTTTAACTTCGATAATAACTGTATCAGTTAAAAACGGAATTAAACGCTCTGCTTGACCAAATGCGTCTTTACTGTTTGCTTTAACAACCAGTACGTCATTTGACCCTGTCTCCATTAGGTCATCAACAATGCCTAAATCGTAACCTTTATCAGTTACAACCGACATGCCAATGAGATCTCGCCAATAGAACTCACCTTGCGGGAGTTCTGGTAATTGCGCTGAATCCATTGAGATTTCTGCGTGGGTATAAGCCACTGCTTCGTCTCGATCGTTTACTTGCGCAAATTTAGCGATAAAGCCTTTGTTGTGGCGACGCCAGTCGACCACTTCTAAGGTCTGCCATTTACCTTGCTGCCCTATCAACCACGGGCTGAAATCGAAGATCCCTGCGGGATCATCAGTAAATGAATGTACCTTAAGCCAGCCCTTTATACCATACGGGGCACCGAGCTTTCCTACGACAATTATTGATGAGGTGTTCTCTTGACTCATGGTTACACTTACGCCTATTAAGCCGCTTTACGAGCGTCTTTTACTAACTTAGCTACGCGATCTGAAAGAGACGCGCCCTGACCTACCCAGTGTTCAACACGTGGTAAATCTAAACGAATTTTTTCTTCTTGACCTGCAGCAATTGGGTTAAAAAAGCCTACTTTCTCGATGAAGCGACCGTCACGCGAGAAACGGCTATCCGCAACCACAATTTGATAGAAAGGGCGTTTTTTAGCGCCACCACGTTGCAAACGAATAGTTACCATACCGTCCTCTATAAAGATTGACTGTTTTCATTAATAAGATTTACTCCCCAGAATGGGGAGCTGGGGAATTGTACGAGTTTTTAGCAACAATGCAAGTAAGAAGTGATGCTAAAAGCCAGTTTAGTAGGTTAAAGCGTGATCCCAACTTTAAATTAGCGTTAATAGCGTTTAGCACGCATAATTTATTCAACAAAAAAGGAGCCATTTGCTCCTTTTCATATATTTTATATCGTTACATTTAAGCTACGTTAAACTCAACTTTAAAATTTAGGGCCACCGCCACCCATCATTCCCGGCGGTAACATACCTTTCATGCCGCGCATCATTTTGGTCATGCCACCTTTGCCTTTCATTTTTTTCATCATTTTTTGCATTTGGGTAAACTGTTTTAGTAGTTTATTAATTTCTTGTACTTGCGTACCAGAACCTGCTGCAATACGTTTTTTACGTGACCCTTTAATGATTTCTGGGCGGGCGCGCTCTTTTTTTGTCATTGAGCTAATAATGGCTTCCATTTGAATGAAGGTTTTATCGCCCATTTGGCCTTTAACAGCATCGGGTAAGTTAGACATACCTGGCAATTTATCTAGCATCGACATCATGCCGCCCATGTTTTTCATTTGCTTAAGTTGATCCGCAAAGTCATCAAGGGTAAAACCAGCGCCTTTAAATACTTTTTCAGCGACTCTGGCAGCTTGCTCTTTATCTACTTTCATTTCGACTTCTTCGATCAATGAAAGTACATCACCCATGCCTAGAATACGTGACGCTATGCGGTCAGGGTGGAAAGGCTCAAGTGCATCAATGCGCTCACCCACACCCATAAATTTAATTGGCTTACCGGTAATATGACGAATAGATAAAGCAGCACCACCGCGTGCATCACCATCAGTTTTAGTTAATATAACACCAGTTAGTGGCAGGGCTTCGTCAAATGCTTTAGCTGTATTTGCCGCATCTTGACCTGTCATTGCATCTACAACAAACAAGGTTTCGATTGGGTTAATTGCTTTGTGAAGATTTTTAATCTCATCCATCATGTCGCTATCAACATGCAATCGACCTGCAGTATCGACTAATACCACATCAATAAATTTCTTTTTCGCATGAGAAATAGCTGCGGTTGCTATATCAACCGGCTTTTGCGAAATATCACTTGGGAAAAAATCAACACCCACTTCAGCAGCGAGCGTTTCTAGTTGCTTAATTGCTGCAGGGCGGTATACGTCGGCACTTACTACAAGTACTGATTTTTTCTTGCGCTCTTTTAAAAACTTAGCCAGTTTAGCAACACTGGTGGTTTTACCAGCACCTTGCAGACCCGCCATCATAACAACAGCAGGGGGTTGTGCATTTAGGCTTAGCTCTTCGTTGGCTTCACCCATGGCTTTTTCGAGTTCTTCACGTACTATTTTTACAAATACTTGGCCTGGGCTTAAGCTTTTTGTAACTTCAACACCTACCGCACGCTCTTTAACTTGTTTTACAAAATCGCGAACAACGGGCAACGCCACATCGGCTTCTAAAAATGCCATGCGCACTTCACGAAGAGTGTCTTTAATATTCTCTTCTGTTAGGCGGCCACGGCCACTAATGTTTTTTAAGGTTTTACCTAATCGTTCTTGGAGATTCTCAAACATATTACGGTTCCGATAAGACGTTTATACCAATCCAATTAAAGCGCCTTTAACTCTGTGCGCTGTATTAATAGAATTAATATTATTAAATTTCAATTAAAAGCAGTATACCGTAAATGGTGTCTTACAATACAGTGTTCAAGTGCAGCTTGTTGAGTTTCTTTTTTTAAGGTCTATGCATTTGCTTTGCTATAAAATACAATGGCTATATAACAATCATTAATTATTTGACTCAAATTAAGTGGCCCAAGCACAATGCTGATTATTAGCTTAACTATTATTGCCAGTTTATTTTATGTGTTAGCAACGTCTTACGTGCTCTCACGGTTGTTTCATCAACAAGGCCCTAGCCAAAAGCTAACTATTATATTGAGTACTGTGGCTATTTTGGCGCACATGCTGTTGTTAGTAAATTCGGTTTTTAGAGCAGACGGACAAGATTTAAGTATTGTCAATGTGGCGCTTTTAACCTGCTGGGTTATTGTGATTTCTGTCACTACGGTATCGTTAAAGTTTCCGGCGACCTTATTATTGCCGGTCGTGTACGGCTTTGCTGCACTACTAACTATGGCAAGCTTGTTTATACCACACCATATTTTACTGCAAAGTATTGATGTTGATGTGGGCTTAGTAACCCATATTTCGTTATCATTACTCGCTTACTGTATTTTAATTATTGCTACTTTATATGGCGTACAATTTTACTTTATTGATAAGCGCTTAAAGCGTAAAGATTTAGCTATTGTACACAGCCATTTACCACCACTAATGGTGGTTGAACGCCAACTGTATCAATTGGTTAACTTAGGTACTATATTACTCACTTTGGCACTATTGTCGGGATTTGTATTTCTCGATGGTATGTTCGCTACTCAATTTATCCATAAAACGATATTATCGCTTGTTGCATGGTGTATTTTTGCTGTGATTGCGCTTGGCCATATGAAAAAAGGCTGGCGTGGTAAACCTGTGGTTATTGCTATTATGGTTGCTGCTTTTATTCTTACACTGGCTTATTTTGGCAGTCGTTTTATACAAGAAGTTATTCTAAATAAATTTTAACTTGACTCTACTAACTCACTCTAGCCTAATACACGCTAGTTTATAATAAAAGGATCCATCGTTGGACGCCATATCGACCAGTACCTTGTTTATCATTTTAGGTTTTTTGGTACTTTTTTCTGCTTATTTTTCTGGCTCAGAAACCGGAATTATGTCAATCAATCGTATACGCCTGCGACATCTCACCAAAGAGAATCATCGCGCTGCTAAACGTGTCAGTAAATTACTTAGTCGTCCGGATAGGCTCATTGGTTTAATTTTAATCGGTAATAATTTAGTTAACATTGCCGCTGCACAAGTTGCTACTATTATTGGTATTCGTTTATACGGTGATTTAGGTATTGCTGTGGCAACAGGTGCGTTAACCTTAGTAGTGCTTATTTTTGCAGAAATAACCCCAAAAACACTTGCTGCTCTCTACCCTGAAAAAGTTGCCTTCCCAAGTTCTGTTGTGCTTAAAGGATTACTAAAAATCCTTTTCCCATTTGTCGTTGTTATTAACTGGCTAACCAACGGCATATTGCGGTTATTTGGTATTAGTGCGGCACAAATAGATGAGCACAGCATGAGTAAAGAAGAGCTAAAATCAGTACTTAATGAGTCTGGTGCACTTATTCCTGCGCGTCACCAAAGCATGTTGACCTCAATTTTAGATTTAGAACAAGTAACCGTTGAAGATATTATGATCCCACGTAACGAAATTGTGGCCATAGATATTAACGATGAATGGAAACTTATTAGCCGCCAACTGACTCATGCACAACATACGCGTGTATTGTTATATAGAGATAACATAGATGACGCGGTGGGGTTTATTCATTCGCGTGATGCGCTTAGGTTACTTACAAAAGAGCAATTTGATAAACCATCGTTGCTACGCGCTGTACGTGAAATTTATTTCATTCCTGAAGGCACATCACTAAATACGCAGCTATTAAAGTTTCAGCAATCTAAAGAGCGTATTGGCTTGGTGGTAGATGAGTATGGCGACATTCAAGGTTTAGTTACCCTAGAGGATATACTTGAAGAAGTGGTAGGCGATTTTACCACCACCCAAACTCGTACGCCAAGCGAAGAAGTAACCACACAAACCGATGGCTCGTGCATTGTAGATGGCGGTGCTAACGTGCGCGACTTAAATAAAGAAATGGGCTGGGAGTTTCCACTCGACGGGCCTAAAACACTCAGCGGCTTAATAGTTGAGTATTTAGAAAACATTCCTGATGCCAATTTAAGTTTGCGTATTGCCGGCTACCCTATTGAAGTACTTGAAGTAAAAGAAAACATGATAAAGCTGGTTAAAATACAGCCGAAAAAACGTAAAAAATAAACTAAAAAAGGAGCCAATTGGCTCCTTTTTTGTAGGCTAAATAAATACAACAGATGTTATTAGCCAAAAAACAAACGCTCTAACCACCCTTTATTTAAATCTGCTTCACAACGCTTTAACTGCGCACCATAACGGCTCGCACGGTGTTTTACTTTATTAGCCACACCCATTAACCATTTTTTCTTTTTGTAAGTACCGCGTTTGTAACCGCCCCACCCTTCGTGATAATTAAGATACTGACCGTAGGCATCCCATTTAGATACGCCGTTTATTTTATGGGTTTTATAAGCAAACCAGCCCATAAAGTCGATAGCATCATCAAAGTCGTCTCTATCGGCGCCACTATTCTTACTTTCACGAATATAATCAGACCAGGTCATCGTTTTTGCTTGTGAGTAGCCATAAGCAGAGCTTGCTCTACCGGTAGGAATAATCCATAAGAAATACTGCATTGGTGGAGCTGCGTCATGTTTAAACGAGCTTTCTTGGTACATCATGCTCATAAGTACGTGCTTGGGAGCGCCCCATTTTTCTTGAGCATCTTTGGCACCAAAGTACCAACTTCTTTTTTCTTCAAAAATTTTACAAATATCATCAGGCTGCTTTGGTGGAGCTGTGGCACAACCGGCTAAACTAAGCGCTAATGATAAAACAACTACATTTTTTTTCATTTGGTTTATCTCGCTGAACTTTTGCAAAAATCAGTAGTCTGATTTTAACAATGCAGCAGAGCAGCATTGTTTCTTCCCTAAAATAATTACGCAGCTACCTTGAGCTGCGTTTTTTTTGCTTAAAACTAACTATTTATTTAGGATCAAAATAAGCATTTAAAAATGCGGTAAATGATACTGAGTCACTTTGCTCAATAGCACGCTGAGCGTCGTTAGAGCGTGTAACTTGCTCCTCTAACCATTGCTTTGAAAACACTTGATAGTCTGCAGCTTGATGGCTTTGCTTATACTTTTCAGCAATTGCTAGCGCATAATGGCCGTTATCTAGCCCAGAAGCTTCTAACTCAGCTACATAACGCCCAGAATATGTAAGTCCTGGGTTATTAATCCAAGTTGCCATGCGCTCAATAGTACTTGAATAATAACTAACGCCGTAGGCAGTATCCATGTATTTTGCCACTTCACTTAATTGCGAAAATATATCTTCACCCCAAGATTGAAGGGTACGCGGTTGATTAAAGTAATTAAGTTCAAGGCCTTTTTCTCGCCCTTTATTTACTACTGTATCAAGATTTTCTGTGCTGCGTGTTTGCTCTTCCCAATCCATTGCCGGTGAGCTTTTTAATAAACAATAAGTTAAAAACACATCTAAAAAGTGGAACTGCTCTATATCTATGCCCACTTCACTAAATGGATTAACATCTAATGCGCGAATTTCGACATATTCAATACCGGCTCTAAGTAGTGCATCTGTTGGTGTTTCACCGTTTTTAGCATTACGTTTAGGGCGAATTGGCGAATAAAATTCGTTTTCTATTTGCAGAATATTCTTATTTAACTGTTTTGGATTTTCGCTGGTGTAATCGTCAAGGTTGCCGTAAATATCTGAAGGTGTGTTAATTGATTTTTTCAAACCAGCTACATATTCATCTAACGAGTTATACATTACACGCAGTGATGATTGTGCGCTATTGGTGTAACCTAAGTTACCTAAGCGCAGCGCAGTGCCTACTTCTAAATACAGGGTGCCTTTACCTAGCTTTTTAAATGGTAAATCGGTTTTTCTACCCTGTAAAAACGAACTACATAAAGCAGGTGATGCACCAAATAAATAACTGATCAGCCATAATTCACGTTTAAAATTACGAATAAGCGCTAAGTAACCATCAGATATAAAATCTTCTAAACTAAGGTCGCTATTTTTTAGCGTATGTAATGACTGCCACAATGAATCTGGAAACGAAATATTAAAATGCACACCAGCAATAGCTTGCATCATACTGCCGTAACGGTTTTTTAACCCTTCACGGTAAAGTGTTTTCATTTTCCCTACATTTGAACTACCAAATTGCGCAATAACTATGTCGTCTTGATGTTCAATAAAGCACGGCATACTAATAGGCCAAAGTAATTCGTCACCCATTTTTTCTAGGGTAAACTTTTGTAAGTCTTTTAATTGCTGCAGCGTTTGTGTGGACGATTCACTAACTGGGGTAATAAATTCAAGTAACGACTCTGAAAAATCGGTCGTAATTTGGCCATTGGTAAGCGCACTGCCCACCCCTTCTGGGTGTTTTTGTGCAGAGATAACGCCATCACTTTTGATTCTTAGTGACTCACGCTCAATACCACGTTTTATTCCGTTAATTGCATGTTTATGCTGTGTTACTGAAAGAGCGTCAAGCGCGTTTGTTAGATCATGTGTTGCCAAAAAATACTTCCTCGAGCCAAGTGGCTTAATCATAAGGTTATGGGGTCTAATTACCTATACTCAAGATAAATACTAAGAAAAAATACTATTTATAGTTCTATTGTATCTGCTTTGCTTTAAACACGCTTTATTTAACGCCATAAACGATAATCTTGCCATTGCTATACAAAATATACAATTGCTTTGCACTATTATTTATCTTATCAAAACAAAAACTAACCGTACTAAAGTAAATAATTAGCTAACTATTAGCCGTATTAGTCCCATACTGGTATGTTATATATAGCTTATATAACTTTAATCTTGATTTAGATCATAAATACAGGCAATAAATAAACTGAGTGACCTTCATAATGGGATTACCCTACTACCGCTTTATATAAGCAAGTATAATAGTAAGTATTACAAAGGATGATTAAAGAATAATATGCGTCGTAATCAAAGCTTAACAAATGAAGAAGTGACCTTCGAAGAACAACAAGAACTGGTATCAACAACTGACTTACGCGGAGTGATTACTTATGCTAATCAAGCGTTTTGTACTATAGCCGGGTATGATATAGCAGAACTTATGGGTAAGAACCATAATATAGTACGCCACCCCGACATGCCAAAAGCTGCATTTAAAGAAATGTGGGAAACATTAAAGCAAGGCCACTCTTGGCGCGGCGCAGTTAAAAACCGTTGTAAAGATGGCCGCTATTACTGGGTTGATGCATTTGTAACTCCTATTTTTGAGCACAGCCAATTAATTGGTTATCAATCTGTAAGAACCAAATTAAGCCCACAGTTAAAACGCCGTGCAGAACTATTTTACAGTAAAGTAAATGCTAAAAAGTCATTCTTTAATTGGCGCGAACGCACAAGTTTAAGACAAAACTTAAGTGTATTTGCTTTATTATGTTGGTTAGTTGCAACTGCTGTATGGGCTTCATTTGCTATTGCACTAATTAGCTTAGTGGTTTGCTTAGTTACACTTGCTTTAAACTATGATGAGCTAATAACAACACCAAGAATATTAAAGCAGCAAAAACAACAAGCCGATTCTATATCTCGTTATATTTATAGTGGCCGACACCCTCACAGTATTAGTGATTACAGAGAGCAAATGCTAAGCGCTAAATTACGCACTGTACTGGGGCGTATGAAAGACTCTACCTTAAGCTTTAATGATATTGCTTTAAATTTAGATCAACAGTCAACGCTCACAGAGCAAGGCATTTCATCGCAAGGCTCGCAGCTTGAGCAAATAGCATCTGCAATGGCGCAAATGAGTTCGACCATAGGTGAAATATCAAGTAACACCTGCACCACTGCCGATAAAGTAAGTGTTACTTATCAAAGTTGCTCCGATATAAAAGTACACATTGCCGATAATAATGCCATGGTTTCTGATTTAGCCGTTCAGGTAGAGCAAGCAGCAACAACCGCTAACAGCCTAGCTTCAGAAGCCGATAAAATTGGCCAAGTAATGAGTGAAATTGAAGGTATTGCCGAGCAAACTAACTTACTTGCGCTAAATGCTGCCATAGAAGCTGCAAGAGCAGGTGAACATGGCCGTGGTTTTGCTGTAGTTGCCGATGAAGTAAGAGCGCTTTCATCAAGAACACAAAATGCCACTGCGCAAATTCACAGCTCAATAAAGGAAATTCAAGACACCTTGTTTAGCTGGTCAAAAATAATGCAAAACACGAAGCAACAAGCCGACAGTTGTGTAAATACTACAACGCAAACACAGCAAGAGCTTGATAGCATTTTCACTCAAATTAGCGAAATAGCGCAACTCGCTACTGGTATTTCGGCTGCTGCAGAAGAACAACAAGTAGTGAGCCACGACATAGGTACTAATGTAGAGCAGATTAAAAACCTAGGTGATGATAATTTAAACTTAAGTTTTAATGTTGCCAGGGGCGCTGCTGAGTTAGTTGAAGGCTCAAGAAAGATCAACGACTTACTGCTTACTTTTAAAATTTAATTGTCAGCACAAATAAAAAAGCCGCTATGTTAGCGGCTTTTTCGTTTTTACTTTATAACGCTTAACGGCTTGAAAACACTAAACCGTCGTCATTTGCATCAATTACAACAACACTCCCTGGCATATAATCACCATTGAGTAATTTTTGCGCTAATGGATTTTCAATCGTTTGTTGAATAGCTCGTTTTAACGGACGCGCACCATAAACCGGATCAAAACCACTTGCGGCAATACGATCTAAAGCAGCGTCGCTTATTTCGAGTAAATAACCCATTTGCGTTAAACGCTCACGTAATTTGCTCAACTGAATGTCAGCAATTTCTTTAATGTGCTCGTTAGCCAGTGGGTGGAAAACAACGGTTTCATCAATACGGTTAATAAACTCAGGTCTAAACTCATTGATTAATACATTCATCACTTTTTCTTTCAAAGTAACGTAATCGTTATTACCCGCTTGCTCTTGAATTATATCTGAGCCTAAGTTTGAGGTCATGATGATAACGGTATTTTTAAAATCAACCGTGCGTCCTTGACCGTCGGTTAAACGTCCATCATCTAAAACCTGTAGCAAAATATTAAACACATCTGGGTGTGCTTTTTCTATTTCGTCCAATAAAATAACTGAGTAAGGTTTACGACGCACGGCTTCGGTTAAATACCCGCCCTCTTCGTAGCCAACATACCCAGGAGGCGCACCAACTAAACGTGCTACTGAATGTTTTTCCATAAACTCAGACATATCAATACGCACCATGGCACTTTCGGTGTCGAACATATAGCCGGCGAGTGCTTTGGTTAATTCTGTTTTACCGACCCCGGTTGGGCCTAAAAACAAAAACGAGCCAATCGGGCGATTAGGATCGGCAAGCCCTGCACGTGAGCGGCGAATAGCATTAGCTACCGCTACAACGGCTTCATCTTGTCCGATTACTTTTTCATGTAGCTTTTCTTCCATCTGCAATAGTTTTTCTCGCTCACCTTGTAGCATCCGCGATACTGGAATACCGGTCCAACGAGAGAGTATTTCGGCTATTTCATCTTCGCCCACTTGGTTTTTTAGCAAGGTCATTTCTTGCATTTCTGCTTGCGATGCTAAATCAAGTTTACGCTCAAGCTCTGGTATGCGGCCATATTGTAGCTCCGACATACGCTGTAAATCGCTGGCTCTTCGAGCTACATCTAAATCAAGTCGTGCTTGTTCTAGCTCAGCTTTAATAACTTGAGTACCTTGTAAAGATGCTTTTTCGGCAGTCCATATCTCATCAAGCTCATTGTACTCTCCTTCAAGCTCGGTGATCAGCTCTTGCATTTCAGTACGGCGTTTTAAACTTGCTTCGTCTTTTTCTTTGGCGAGTGCGTTATCTTCAAGTTTTAATTGAATAATACGGCGCTCTAACTTATCTAATGACTCTGGTTTTGAATCTATTTGTAAACGAATAGAAGAGCCCGCTTCATCTATTAGGTCAATTGCTTTATCGGGTAATTGACGGTCACTAATATAACGATGCGATAATTGCGCAGCAGCAACGATAGCAGGATCGGTAATTTCAACAGAGTGATGCAGCTCGTAGCGCTCTTTTAGGCCACGTAATATAGCAATAGTATCCTCAACCGAAGGCTCCTCTACTAATACCTTTTGAAAGCGACGCTCAAGGGCGGCGTCTTTTTCAATGTATTTACGATATTCATCAAGAGTGGTTGCACCTACGCAATGTAATTCGCCACGGGCAAGCGCCGGTTTTAGCATATTGCCTGCATCCATTGCGCCATCACTTTTACCTGCGCCTACAATTGTGTGTATTTCATCAATAAATAAAATCACTTGACCTTCTTCTTTAGCCAGTTCATTTAATACTGATTTTAATCGCTCTTCAAATTCGCCGCGGTATTTAGCACCGGCCACCAGCGCGCCTAAATCAAGCGAAAGTACCCGCTTGTTTTTTAATCCCTCTGGTACTTCACCATTAATAATACGCTGTGCTAAACCTTCGGCAATCGCAGTTTTACCTACACCGGGTTCACCTATTAATACTGGGTTGTTTTTAGTTCGGCGTTGTAAAACTTGAATTGTTCGGCGAATTTCATCATCTCGACCAATAACCGGATCAAGCTTACCTTGCTCTGCACGTTCGGTTAAATCTATGGTGTATTTTTCAAGTGCTTGGCGTGTTTCTTCGGCATTTGGATCATCAACCTTTTGCCCACCACGCACTGCATTAATGGCCGTTTCTATTTTGTCGGAGGTGATATTTAAGGTTTTAAAAATATTACCCAGCGGGCCTTTATCGTCGCAAGCAGCTAATACAAACAGTTCGCTAGAAATATATTTATCTTTACGCTTTTGCGCATACTTATCGCATAAGTTGATCAAGGATATAGTGTTGTTCGATAGCTGCACATCGCCGCCTACGCCTTCCACTTTAAATAGTTTTTCTATTTCTTGGGAAAGCTTAGTATTAAGCTCGTCAGCACTAACACCTGCTTGTGCTAATAACGCGCGCACGCTTGAGCCGCTTTGCTTTAACAAAGCATACATTAAGTGTACCGGCTCAATAAATTGATGATCGCGGCCAAGGGCTAAAGATTGCGCATCAGAAAGCGCAGACTGAAATTTACTGGTAAATCTATCTAAACGCATTGGGGTTACCTATTAATAAAACTCATTGCTTAAATAATGGGTATGTTAGGGGGGTTGTTCAAGGTGTTGCAGAAAATATAATCATTATATTGATAAATTAGTTGCGCCAGATCAAGCTTGCCATGCGTCCGGTTTGGCCGTCGCGTCGGTACGAAAAAAACTGTTCAGTTTGAGAAACCGTACAGTGCTCACCACCGGTAATATTTATAACCCCTAATTGACGCAATTGAATACGTGCAAGGTGATAAATATCGGCAAGGTACTTTTGGTTTGCACACGCTTTAAACGCTTTGGCAAACAAAGGGTTTTGGGCATTAAACAATGCAAACACCTCGCTACCTACCTCAAATTTATCAGCCCCTATTGCGGGACCTAACCAGGCACTTATTTCACTTTTTTTGGCATTAAAGCAGTTTAGCGTATTTTTAATTACACTTTGCTCTAATCCACGCCAACCAGCATGTATGGCAGCTACTTCTTTTCCATCTTTACTGGCAAGTAAAATGGGCAAGCAATCGGCGGTCATTATTGCCAAAGGCTGAGCAACGAGTTGTGTATATAGTGCATCTCCTTGATGGTGAGCGTTAAATTTAAATTGCTCATCAACAATGAGTACATCGCCACTATGAACTTGATCTATCCATACAGCACTATTTGGTAAATGCTTATTCAACAATGCACGGTTTTTTAATACCTGTTGTTTATTATCACCAACATGCAGCCCTAAATTTAAACTCTTAAACGGCGCTTCTGAAACACCGCCTACACGTGTGGTACTTAATGTACTCACACCTGTTATAGGGACTTGCCATGCTGCTGATAAAAACTGCATTATCTATCTATGTCAGGATTAGCTTTTGTGTCTTCACGCAGTGCCAGTGTCATAGCAACCATGTCATCTGGAATAGGTGCTTGCCAGGTCATCATTTCACCCGTAATTGGGTGCGCAATACTTAATTTAACCGCATGTAATGCTTGGCGTTTAAAACTACGCAGCAATTCAAATAACTCAGGCGTTGCCCCTTTAGGTGGACGCGGACGGCCGCCATAAGACTGATCGCCAATAAGCGGATGATTTAAATAAGCCATATGCACACGTATTTGGTGAGTACGACCGGTTTCAAGGCGTAAACGTAAACGTGTATGAGCACGAAACTTTTCAGCAACACGGTAATGCGTAATGGCTGGCTTACCCTGTTCATGTACATCCATATGCGTACGTTGCGTTGCATGGCGGCCAATAGGCTTTTCAACCATACCACCAGCGGTCATTGTGCCATTGCAAAGCGCTTCGTATTCACGCGTGAAATTTTCACGTTTTTGCAGTGCGGTTACTAAATGCGTTTGTGCCGGAATAGTTTTAGCTACCACCATAAGGCCAGTAGTGTCTTTATCTAATCGGTGCACAATGCCCGCGCGAGGTACATTAATAATTTCTGGGTGGTAATGTAGCAATGCATTTAGCACTGTGCCATCTGGATTACCTGCACCAGGATGAACTACCAAGCCCATAGGTTTATTAATTACCAAAATATCATCATCTTCATAAACAATGTTTAATTTGATATCTTGCGCTATGTATTCACGAGGTGCTTCAATGGTTGTTTCAACATTAAGTACTTCACCACCAAGCAGTTTAGTGCGCGGTGTGTTGAATATTTCGCCATCAACGGTGATTTTATCATCCAAAATCCACGTTTTTATCCTTGATCGTGAATAATCAGGGAACAATTGTGCTAATACTTGGTCTAGACGTTTACCACCTAAATCGGTTGGAACGTCGGCTTGAAGAGAAATTTGCTCTGACATTAGTAATTTTACCCAATTTACCAGTGCAAGCTTTGCTCGACTGGGTTAGAATCGCTTTTAATAAAAGCATAATATAATACGCATAGTTTACTCGGTTTTACCGACTTGGCCTAGCCGTAGACAACGAAGGTAACAAATAAAATGATAAATAAAATAGGGAAACGTGCATTCGCCATTGTTTTTTCAGTTTCAGTGCTTAGTTTAGGTGCTTGTTCGTCGGCTCCTGACCAAGAAGACATTCAACGTGTACCTAATAAATCGGCTCACGCTTTGTATGAAGATGCCAAGCAAACTTTAGATTCTGGTTTATATGCACGCGCAATTGAACTTTTAAGTGCTATTGACTCTCGCTACCCGTTTGGCCCATTTTCTAAACAAGTACAAATGGATTTAGTCTATGCGCATTACCAATCGGGTAATACCGAGCAAGCACTAGCAACAATCGACCGTTTTATTCGCTTAAACCCAAATCATAAAGATTTAGACTACATGTATTACATGCGTGGATTAGTTAACATTAAAGCCGATAAAAACGCATTCCAAGAATATTTTGGTGTTGATAGAGCTGACCGCGATGCTAACCGTACACGTGTGGCCTTTACCGATTTATCAACCTTGGTTAAGCGTTTCCCACAAAGTGACTACGCCCCAGAGGCAAAACGTCGTTTAGTGTGGTTGTTAAACCGTATGGCAAGGTATGAGCTAAAAGTGGCCAATTACTATTATGAACGTGAAGCCTACTTAGCAGCTGCTAACCGCGGTAAGTTTGTAGTAGAACATTACTCTCAAAGCAGCTACTTAAACTCTGCACTTGAAATGATGGAAAAAAGCTACGATAAGCTAGGCTTAAGTGAGCTTAGCGAAGACGCTAAACAAACACGAATTTTTAACAGCAGAAATAAATAATTAATTAAAAAGGCGCTTACTAACTTGAGTAAGCGCCTTTTTAGCGTACTTGTTGTAATAAAGCTTAAATAGCTTCTTCATCTTCCTCAGCGGTACGAATACGCACAACACGCTCAACCTCAGTGACAAATATTTTACCATCACCAATTTTTCCTGTTTGTGCCGTTTTAATTATTACCTCAATTGCACGGTCAACATCATCATCGCCCAGTACAATATCTAATTTAACTTTAGGTAAAAAATCAACCATGTATTCCGCACCACGATACAACTCGGTATGGCCTTTTTGACGCCCAAACCCTTTAACTTCAGTTACTGTCATACCTGTAATGCCTACTTCTGATAGGGCTTCACGCACATCATCAAGCTTAAAAGGTTTAATGATTGCTTCTATTTTTTTCATATTAATTACTTTTTAAAGCTACAGTTGCCTCGATTTTAGACAATCACAAGGCTCATAGCAAACAAAGTGACTGTATTACGCTGATAAAACAATCTGTCATGCTATGATTATGCTAATAAAAATAGCTATACTAAAACAATAAGTAACCTACGGGATCAATATGAAAAAAATACAATACGGATTCACTTTACTAGAGCTGATGGTGACTGTGGCTATTGTAGGCATTATTGCCACAATTGCATTGTGGAACAGTAGCGACATGCTAGAGGAAAACCGCGCCGAGAACTTTCTATTAGAACTAAAACGTAATATTAGTTATGCACGCGCGCAAGCGGCAAGCACCGATGAAATAGTCGTTGTATGTCCTGCTTCTAGCGCTAATGTTGCAAGCAATCAGCCAACTTTAACTTGTCAAAGTCAATGGGGAGCGACGAGTAGTGTTATTTTATTTGTCGATGCTGATCGTGATGGCAACTACAAAAAAGATAATGATAGCCTATTGCGTGTAATGGAGGCCGTTTCTAGAAATGATATAGTGGAATATAGCGGTAAAGTTAACAGCCTTCGTTTTAACACCAGTGGCCGCATTACCACAAGCCCTGGGGATTTTATATATTGCCCTAATAGCGATAACGAGAATAATAAAGCATTAACTGTATCTCAATCGGGCACTGCCTTTTACGTTGGAGACACCAACCTTAAGTGCAGTTAAAAACAAGCTCCATATTGTTATTTTTTGATTGTTTACTAAACTAAAATAATCACCTCTCCATTTAAGGCTTCAGGGATGAAGTTAATAACATATTCAACTAAGCATAATGGTATAACCTTACTTGAGCTAATGGTAACAATTGCTATTGTGGCTATTATTAGCCAGCTTTCTATGTGGTTTTTTCCTGATTTTTTAGCGCTAAACCGTGCAGACAACCAGGTTAACTTATTACATCGCAATATAAACTATGCTCGCCTTTACGCCATAGAAAACGGTACATACGTTACTTTATGCGCGTTAAAAAACAATGAATGTCAAAAAGGTGATTGGGAGGAGCAAATATCGTTATTTATCGATAACGATAAATCTACTTCTCTTAATAACGATGAGCTAATGCTAAGCACCTTTGAACACACCCATGAGTTTGATAGCTTAGAGTACCCCCGAGAGGCACTTACTTTTAGGCCCGATGGCTCATTAAACGGTTTTCAAAATGGGACTTTTATATATTGCCCTAATAGCGATAAAGCCAATCTGGAAGGATTGGCTTTATCTGTAAGTCAAACTGGTAGAATTCGTATTAAATCAACTGATAAATGCCAGAAGAAATAGCTACCTTCCCCAGCAGTAATCTACATCGCCACTGCCAGTTTTTCCTTTAAGCCCAGTGTCGGTAATCCATATTTCTTTACAATTATTGTCCCCTTTCACCGAGCCTGCAATGGGCTTTGCTGTGATTGTAAAAGTATTTTTATCAACGACTTTAATCGTTAATTCAAAATGCCCATTCTCTGTTTTACTTTGAATCCCTAAATCACTCGCTAATTCTGTATATTCTCTGTTATCTACAAAGTACTGCTCTTGCTTATTAGCTGCATCTAATAATGCAGCAACTGCCTCTGCACGCGAAGCACGCTTCACATACTCTGTATAATTAGGCAATGCAATTGCTGCAAGTATACCGACGATAGCAACTGCTATCATCAGCTCAATTAAGGTAAATCCATGTTGCTTTTTATTCATTTAAACACCCTTAATCATCTTAATTAGATTTGATTTCGTCGTTTTCTTCGCGCTTATAAATGTAAGTTTGCTGGGTTTTAAAACCAAAACCGACAGACTCCTTATTTACTAATTGTATTTTTCCGTCTACTACTTTTAACCCCGGCCCAATAACATCCACTGGTCTCATTGGGTTTTGAGCATCTTTACCTTTTATACCCGGGCCAATTAAATAAAATTGGCTTTCCTGTTTTACATCAACGGTCGGGTTATCGTCACATTTACCATCACCATTGCCATCAGCACACGACGGTCCTTCACCAAAGTACAGTTGCGGGGTATCGGGTACGTCGTAACTGGTCGAAAATTTCAGCTCGTCGTATACCTTAGTGCCGTAATGTAAATGAAACGCATACAGTGAGCCTCCACCACCACTAAGTGAACACTGATTTACTGTTGCTGTATCTGAAGCCGGAGTAAACGAGGTAAAGTACGCCACTCCACCCACAACTGTAGCTGCGGCAAGTGATTTTTCACCGGTTGCTAATTCATATCGCCAACCTTTAACTTTAGCTAAATCAGCCTCTAGTTCAATAAACCCATCTACATCGTCTAATAAACTACCAAATGGGTCGCTATTCATCAGCATTAAATCAGATGCCTTGATTGTTGCTGGTGCCCCTGTTTTAAATGACTTAGTCACTGTATTTTCATCTCGAATCATAAATAACTGATCTTGCTCATTAGTATCAGTCGGTTTAGAGCGATTACCACTACCTATAACTATGGCATCGTAAGGAGTATCTAAACGCGTGGTAACTACTTCCCCTTTTTCGCCGGTGGTTTGAGTCACTTTACTAAACATAGTGCGCGCAACTAATGGCTTGTAAAAAAAACGCCTATCTTGGGTAGCACTTGTACTACCTAGCTCAGCTAATTTAAAATGGCTGAACTCACTAGTATCACTGCCCGGCATATCAATCCGCCAAATATTACCACCTGTATCTGACGCATAAATTCTATCTATATAGCCGTCATAATCAGAGTCGAGTGTGGTTAAATCGGCTGCAATACTGTGCTTGCCTGTAAAGCCATTTTCACCGGGTGTTAATGCCCAAACTTTTTTACCTGTTTTAGCTTCAACAATATAAATACCGCGGCCAGTCTTATCCTCACTACGAATAGCAGCATCTTTATTTGTATCGTAACCAGCACCAAATACAAGCAGAGGCTTATCGCCAAATGCTTTTATGTAGGCTATTTGTGGTTTAGACCAACTTTGAGCAAGTTCAGTAAAGTCGCCTTTCCCGCCTTCAATTGGTTTATCCCAGAGTTTTTTCGGAGCATTTGGTGCTGTAATATCTAGTGCATAGTAGTTTTTACCACCACGGCGCATTCCTGCAAAAGCCCATACTTCATCGCCTTTGCTTGCATCTATAATGCCGTCATTTAATCCTTCACCGTTTAAACTTTTATTACTAAAATAAACACTGATTGCTCCATCCATACCATAAACTTTAGTTTCAGCCTGGTTTTCACGCAGTGGTTTAATAATCTTGTATAATGCAGAGGGAATAAATGCCCAACTCTCACTCACTGTATTACCTGCGTCTTTAAACATATGTAAAAAGCCAGCATTAGTGCCAATAAGCAAACGAACGTCATCATTACCGTAATCAATTGCTACAGGTTTAGAGTGCAGCGGATCGCCAAAAATATCTTGTCGTTGGTCTTGCTTTGAGCCGTCTCTGTCCTCATCATCAACATCAACCCCCATCGCCCATTTTATATCATCACTTGCTAAGCTAAGTGTATTATCTGGAGTCGTATTAAGAATATCACTTACCACTGTAGGGCTAAATTTAACAAGCGCTCCTTGGTTCTCGGTATATAAGTTACGACTTTGGGTATCTAAAGTAGTTAAATGTAAATTAACCCCTCCCTGCGCTACTGCATTACCATCAGCAGGCTGATTACTTGGCAGCCAGAACGTTTTTGCATCTTTGCTAATTAAACCATTATCATCCAGCGCTCCTTTAGCCGTTGAATCAACTATTTGATCACCCGAAACTTTTAATTTTTTTAAGTTACCACTCCAGCGAGCGCCGGTTTCAGGGTAAAACATGGCAAAGTAAATCGCATCACGACTACGGGTTTGATCCACGTTATTACTCGCCACTGACGGTGACGAAAAACTGTCGTTTACTTCGCGAATTCGCGAAATGGTATTTTTTAACGCATCAGATAGCTGTGCTGAGGTATTTGCATGTAAGTATTGCCCGCCACCATACTCTGCCGTTTTGCCAAGAATCGTTTTACCTTTGCTGCTCATGCCGGTACCAAAACCTATAGTGAAGACTCGTCCTTGGTCATGCACATTTGGCGTTGCAGGATATAAATCCACCTCAACATCTTTAGTACCATGAATCGCTTTTGCTAATACGGCTAAATAATTACTATGGTAGATTGGATAATCAGTTGAATTAAAAGTATTTTTATACAGCGTTTTAATATTATTATCTCTGCTTGAGTCGTTAGTTGGGTCACCGTCACTCATCATGATCACATTCACACTATTATCACATCGTAGTGGCTCACCTGTAACTGGCATAAAAGGTGATTTATAAACTTCTGAACTACTGGACGTTTCTGCGGCTTTATCTCTATCATTTACACCTTCTGCATAGTCAATTTCTTGACCTGTAATATATAAATAAGCTTCCCATAATGTTTCACTTAATGGGGTAGATCCGCTGGCTGGCAAATTATCAATTTTGTCTAATAAAAACTCTCGCTCAGCTGCTATTCTTGCTAGTACATAGCCTCCATCGCTGCTACGAAGACGCATTAAACCGAAGTCTATATCGACGTTATCGTTTACAAGTTGAGTAATTGCATTACGAGCAACATCAATCCGCCTATCATGACATTCTGGCACATATTTATTGCCTTCTTTGATATAGCACTGTTCACTATCTGAGTAACTGCTTTTACTTTCAAAACAAGTGGTTCTGTCATATCTATTATTCTTATTTTTCTTTTTTTTATAACAACTCTGATTATTGCCATTAATAACACTCCAATCCATACTACCTGAAGTATCAAAGATAAATAGCACCCTTGGCTTTTCATTAGTTTCTACATCATAATTTACATAAAGCTCTATATCTTCAGCAATAACCGACATACTTATGGCCAACCCCACCAATGAGGCTAACACTATATTTAATTTAAACTTCATTTTAAATCCCCTTACCTGTGCTAGCCATTTCTTGGGCTACACCAGTAACTATGGTTAGTTGATGCTTACTTTTTGAGCCATATTCTATAGTGGTAGCTACTTGCACCATATTGCAGGATACTCCTGCGGTAAAATTAAATCGGCGCGGGCATTCTAAATTGAGCGCCCCTTTATTTAAGTTAATCATTTTACTTTGCATGTCATTGTGCTTAGCTATTACCATGCCACTCTCATCGCCTGATGCAATGCTGGTTACTTCGTCTGGGGTTAAAAAAAACTGATTGCCTGCCCCCTTATTTGCTTCACCCGAAATCATCCGCTGCACTTCGCCAATCAACTCATTTTCAGCAACTTCACGCTCTTGAGCTGCATTGGTGATTTTAATATCTATAGTGCTACTACTCATTAATGTTACAGCGATGCCTGTTACAGCTATTACCATTATCAATGCTGTAATAAGCACTACACCCCGCTGTTTATTCGGTATATTTTTTAAATGCGCCATAAGTTAGCCCCCACATTATTTAAACGAATAGTGGTAGTAAATACCGTACGTCTGTAATTATCGGTAAATGTTAGCTCTCGTTTATCGCTATCTTCACCCAGTATATATTTTTGATTTTTAATTTTAACTCCAGGATCGGGTTGCAATGCTCTAATCAATAAAAATAATTGTACGGTTAAAATGCCTTTTCGATTTTCCCAATCAGTGGAAGTCATGTCGTTAATGCTGCGGTAAGTATCTACTCGACTATCATTGGTAGTGTCTAAACCAAATACAAAACGCATGTTTTCAACCCCTTCCATAATAGTCTCTGCTCTTACCTCGTCCGCTACTAAACGCTCTCTCATTAACGCTGGTACAGTCAAGCTTTGATTATTTACTGTATATGTTTGCTCAGTAATATAATAAGTATGATGGCTATAAGGCCATACTGTCGCATTTGTATTTAATGTACTTTGATCAACAACTCCGCGTACAAATTGTGCTTGCTCTTGTTCGGCAATAAAGTAGTTTTGATTTATTTGTGTTTCATTAGTCCCTGCCTCTACCGTAAGCTGATTTCCTTGCAAAAATTTAAGCTGGAGAATGTCGGTGCCCTTAATTGGATCATTAATACAATTCAGCTCTTCTGTATCATCAGCCGTTTTAGCATATATAGTTCTAAAATTACTGCTGCTGGCTAAATCTGGAAAACTGCCGTTATTTAAGCCTTCAAAACAATCGTTTGTTGGAGCTGGTAAAGTTGATGTGTTTCCAGCTGTAAATGAATCTTCATAATAGGTTCCCCAAAAACCAATTTGCTCAATATCGCGCTGCATTATATTAATTGCAAGGCGACCCGACTCTTGTAGTTCGCCTATGGTCATAGTGTCTTTAGTAGTTACCTTCATACCAATATAAGTAAACATAACGCCACCGAGTACTAACCCACCTATAAATAGCGAAATCATTACTTCTATGAGCGTAAAACCTGTTTGTTTCATGCTAGCTCCTCACATAAATATAGCTAGTTAATACCACTAATCGACGTTTTTTATCTGCAGTACCACAGCTAACATCTCCTGTTGCATCACTTGCTTTAAACTCTTGACGACCTTGCCAGGAGATTACTACCTCTAAATTAAATGCTTTACCGCCAGTGCCGGCCACTCCTGCCGGGTTTATACACACAGTCGCATCATCTAATGAGCCGGTATTTTCACGAGCACGAATGGCGCGTTTCCACTGTTCAATATCGAGTAACGCTATTTGCGCCGCAGTGCATGAACCGGAAAAACACGTAGTTGACGACGCTATTGGCGTTTCACTGGTTAATGTTTGTTTATAATGAGTAGCTAACTGAGGACTGTCGTTGGCTCGAATGCGCTGAATAATGTCGTTACCTAAAGCCACAGCGGCGGCGCGCTGCATAGAGTCAAAACTGGCTTGTTTGGCTTTTGCTTGCAGTGCAACGGCGCCTAACAAACCAAAGCTGAGGATGATAAAAGCAATAAGTACTTCTATTAAAGTGAAGCCTTTGCGTCGCTTAATTGGGTGTGAATGCATAATAAAACCAAATAAATATTATCTAATTATAAGTGTATGCAAATAAAATATAGATTCAAGAACTACTAAGACTAACGGTTGATTTTGTTGATAAACGGTTAATAAACACTGTTTTTGCCAAAATAGCTTTATAGTAAATGAGTTAACACAAGGTAGATTTAACTGTTTTTAGCTCGCGGCGACTAACCGCCAACAGCTCTTGGCAATTTTGTAGTTCAATAGCATGGCTACCGCTACTTAATGAGTGCAGAGCAACCACCTTATTTTTATTTACTAACGTATTGCGGTGTACTCTTAAAACATGTGTGGGATAAAGGGTTTCTAATTGTTTTAAACTTTGCTCTATAAGCGCACTGCCCCCTTTAAATACCATTTTTGTATATTTTTCTTCAGCAGCAAAATAATAAATACACTCCATTTCTATACTTTTTAATGTGCCCGCGAGCTGATACGTAATTTTTGTTGTTTGTTGTTTTTGTATATGTACTTTATTTAAGCGCCCAAGTTGTTCAACTACTTTTTGTAATGATTGCGCCGATACAGGCTTTACCAAATAACCCGCCGCATTTAATTGCAATGCGTCTAGCGCGTGCTCAGGGTGCGCGGTAATAAATACTATGGCGGGTGGAACTGCAAGTTTGTTAAGCTCACTTGCTACCTCCAAGCCATTAATACCCGGCATATCAACATCTAAAAACACTAAGTCAGGCTGGTTTACTTTACTTAACGCAAGTGCTTCTGTGCCATTGCTCGCTTCATTTTGTACAACTATATTTTGAGCCGCCAATAAACGTACTAAACGCGCTCTAGCTAAGGGTTCATCATCAACAATAATTACATTCATAATTGACTCTCAATATGTTTAGGGATCACTACTTTTACTCTAAATACGCCATTTTTATTAGCAATAGTGAGCTGCGCTTTACCCTTGTAATAAATATTAAGTCGTTGGCGAATATTTTCCAGCGCCATGCCGTTACTTGGCCGAGTATTAGTGGTTGCCACGGCTATTGGGTTAGTGACTATAATAGTTAAATAGCCACTTGTAACATGCAGCTCAACTTTAATGACAGCGCCTGTTTCGCTAGGCTCTACGCCATGGCACACGGCATTTTCAATTAAAGGCTGCAAAGTTAAACAGGGAATATTAAGCGCGGGAAGCTCATTGGGTATTTGCCAATCGAGCTTTAAGCGGTTACCAAAACGCCATGCTTCTAGTGCAACATATTGCTTGCTAAGGGTTATTTCGTCCTCTAATGGCACACTTTGCCCTGAGCGCATTGCCGCTTGAGATAAGGCAGCTAAGGCTAAAATAGCCTGCTCAGCTGCGGTTGCATCATGATGGGTAAGCTCTGCAGCGGTATTTAAACTGTTATATAAAAAGTGTGGGCGAATACGTGCTTGTAATGCATCAAGCTCTGCGCGGGCAAGCGCTTTAGTTTGCTGCTCTTTTTCAAAATAAATTAATAAAAACTGGACGAATAAAGCAGTCAGTAAAGCCACTATAATACAATTACGAAGTATGAAATAAATTAGGCTATTTGTATCATCTATATCAAAAGCAAAATGAGAAAATAAAATACTAAAAATGCATGTAGATAATAAAAAAAAGACAAAAAACAAACTTAACTGAAAAGTTTGAGTACGTTTTTGTAAAAAAAACCTACAGAAGTATAAAGAAGAGGTACTGACTAACACTATTAAGTGTAAAAATAAGCTTATTATTCCAAGGCGAAGCCAAATATCACCTTCTACATTGGGTGCAAAAGCCAGAACAATAGCAACAACTTGCGATACAACTAACGAGGCTAGTACGCCTCGCTCATTAAAAAGAGCCGAAAAAAGCAACCCATCCACTTGTGGCGATTTGCTCATAACGGCTCCCTTTTAAGCTAATTAATTAAATATATATTTAATTTAGATTAGCGCAGCTCAATAGGAACAGCAAATACAATGTTCTCTTCTTCGCCAGGATTTTCAGTAACTTGATTGCCACCAAGCTCTTTTAAGCGGGTTATAACCTGTTGCACTAACACTTCAGGTGCTGATGCTCCTGCGGTTACCCCTACAGCATTAACACCAGTAAACCATGACTCTTGCACGTTTGTGGCATCGTCAATTAAATAAGCTTTAGTGCCCATTTTATCGGCAAGTTCACGCAAACGATTTGAGTTAGAGCTGTTTTTAGCGCCAACCACTAACAACACGTCTACTTTGTCGGCTAAGTCGCGAACGGCGTCTTGACGATTTTGCGTTGCATAACAAATATCATCTTTGCGCGGCCCATCAATAGCAGGGAACTTAGCGCGCAGCGCATCAATTACATCAGCAGTATCATCTACCGAGAGCGTTGTTTGACTGCAGTAAAATAAGTTGTCAGCATTTTTTACATTCAACTTAGCTACGTCTTCTACGGTTTCTACCAGGTAAATACCGCCGTCGTCATTGCCATACTGCCCCATGGTGCCCTCAACTTCTGGGTGTCCTTGGTGGCCAATTAAAATACACTCTATGCCTTTGCGGCTCGCACGGGTTACTTCCATATGTACTTTAGTAACCAGTGGGCAGGTCGCATCAAATATTTTTAAGTCACGACGCTTTGCTTCGGTGCGTACCGCTTGCGATACGCCATGCGCACTAAATATAACTATGCTGTCGTCAGGTATCTGATCAAGCTCTTCGACAAATACCGCACCGCGGCTTTTTAAGCCGTCAACCACATAGCGGTTATGCACCACTTCGTGGCGTACGTAAATTGGCTTTTCAAAAATATCTAAAGCGCGCTCAACAATACTAATAGCGCGATCAACCCCTGCGCAAAAGCCTCGTGGGTTGGCTAGTAATATTTCCATTAACCTTGCACCTCAATAATATCTACTTCAAAGGTTAAACGCTGACCCGCTAGCGGGTGATTAAAATCAATCGTTACCGACTCGCCTTGCACTTCGCGCACTAACCCCGGAAGCTCGGTACCGTCAGGCTGAGTAAACGCTATTATAGCACCTACTTTAGCTGGGGTTTCTGGGCCAAACTTACTGCGATCAACATAGTAAATATTATCTGGATTTGGCTGACCAAATGCATCTTCTGGTTCTAGCTCAAAGGTTTTGCTCTCACCTGCGTTTAAGCCTAATAAACACTTTTCAAAGTTAGCTGTTAAGCTACCATCGCCCATAGTTAACTTAGCAGGCTTGTTATGCACTTTGGTTGAGTCGGCAGCAGAGCCATCTTCTAACTTAATAGAAAAATGAAAAATAACCTGTGAGTTTTCACCAATTACAGCTTGGCTCATGCTTTATGCTCCTTCGGACTTTCGCCTGTAAAGGCGTCAAATAATAATAATGCTGCACCAATACAAATAGCGCAATCTGCAACATTAAATACCGGAAAATGTGAGTTTTCATAAAATACGTGTATAAAGTCAATTACATAACCGTATGCAATACGGTCGTATAAGTTACCAATTGCACCGGCAAGTACCAATGAATAGGCAGCGCATAATACTTTATTAGTTGCTGGCAGGCGCTTTAACCACCACACCAGCAATCCACTAATAGCAATTGCAATAGCACTTAAAAACCAACGTTGCCAACCACCCGCATCACTTAAAAAACTATAAGCTGCACCGTAGTTATGTACATAAGTAATACTAAAAACAGGCAGTAAATTAATCGACTCTTGATAAGCCATACTACTTACAACAAGTGTTTTACTAGCAAAGTCTACTACTAACAGCAGTAGACTTAACCATAGCCACACTAAACCACTTTTTTGGGCTAGTTTGCTCACTAATTAACTCCTAAGCGAATTGACGTTGCTCGCCTTCACCGTCAACATTGCTTACACAGCGTCCACAAATTTCAGGGTGAGCAGGCTCAACACCTACATCAGCGCTATAATGCCAACAACGCTCACACTTTTGTGCGTCGGTTGCAGCAACACTAATATAAAGACCATCAATTTCGGTAGTTTGTGCATCTGCCGGCTGGCTATCAACTTCGGTTACGTTTACTGCTGATGTTAAAAATACAAAACGCAGCTCGTCGCCAAGTGCTAATAATTTAGCTGCGAGCGCTTTGCCTGTATATAAATTAACAGTTGCTTGGAGCGTTGCACCAATCACTTCTTCTTTACGTGCAGCTTCTAATAGGCGGTTTACTTCATCGCGCACTGTTAGAATTTCTAACCAATCATCGTTACTAAATTGGCTGTTAGTAGGAGCTTGTAAGCCTTCGTACCAGGTTGATGTAAATACGTAGTCACTACGCTCACCCGGTAATGCTTCCCAAATTTCTTGAGCAGTAAAGCTCATAATTGGTGCCATCCAACGCGTCATTGCTTCAGCAATATGGTACAGCGCTGTTTGACAAGAACGACGTGCGTGGCTGTCACTCTTAGCTGTGTATTGGCGGTCTTTAATTACGTCTAAATAGAACGAGCCAAGCTCACCGGTACAAAAGTTCATTAGCTTTTGCGTTACTAACAGCATTTGGTAGCTATCGTAGGCAGCTAAAATTTCTGTTTGTAATTGTGCTGCACGGCCAACAATCCACTTATCAAGCTCAACCATATCATTAACAGCTACTTGATCTGTTTTTGGATCAAAACCATTTAGGTTAGCTAATAAGTAACGACTAGTGTTACGAATTCGGCGGTAACGATCTGCTGAGCGGTTAAATATTTCATCCGACACCGTCATTTCTGCGGTGTAATCAGTAGAGGCAACCCACAAGCGTAAAATATCGGCGCCTAGTTTATTCATCACATTTTGTGGTGAAATAACATTACCTAACGACTTAGACATTTTACGACCGTTTTCATCAACGGTAAAACCATGAGTAAGTACTTGGCGGTATGGTGCATGGCCGTTAATAGCGACCGATGTCATCATAGACGACATAAACCAACCACGATGCTGATCAGAACCTTCAAGGTATAAATCGGCAGGACCAGTTAAGTCTTCACGCGCATCAACAACACACGCATGCGATACGCCCGAGTCAAACCATACATCGAGAGTGTCTTGCACTTTCATGTATTGCTTAGCATCTTCTTCACCTAACAGTGTCGCTGGGTCTAAATCGTACCATGCTTGAATACCTGACTTTTCAACCAATTGTGCTGCTTGTTCAATTAACTCTTGCGTATTTGGATGAATAGCACCGGTGTCTTTATCAGCAAACAATGCAATTGGTACACCCCAAGTACGTTGGCGTGATATACACCAATCTGGACGGCCCTCAACCATGTTTGCAATGCGGCTTTCGCCCCACTCTGGTAACCACTGCGTGTTTTTAATTTCGTTTAATGAATCTTGACGCAAATTAGCCTGATCCATACTAATAAACCACTGTGGTGTAGCACGGAAAATAATTGGCGTTTTATGACGCCAGCAATGTGGATAACTATGCGTAATAGCATGGTGATGCATTAATGCGCCATGCTCTTTAAGCACTTCAACAATGCTCGCGTTAGCTTTAAACACATGCTGACCGGCAAATAACTCAGTGTCTGGCAAGTACACACCATTTGCGCCAACCGGGTTAGCCACTTCTAGTTTGTATTCAAGTCCAGCCACGAAATCTTCTTGACCATGCCCTGGAGCCGTATGTACAACACCCGTACCTGAGTCGGTCGTAACATGTTCAGCTACAATTACAGGAACACTAAAGTCATAAAAAGGGTGTGCTACTTGTAAATTTTCAAGCGCCGCACCTTTAACATAACCTAATACATGAAAGTTATTAAAACCAAAACGGTCCATTGCATCTTTAACGAGCTCAGAGCCTAATATTAAGCGTTGCTGCTTACCTTCATCTTCAACTTGTACTAGTGCATATTCTAATTCTGCATGTACTGCTACTGCTCGGTTAGCAGGCAGCGTCCACGGAGTGGTAGTCCAAATAACAGTACCAACTTTACCTGTACCTTTATGACCATCAGCTAAATCAAACGCACTTACTACTGCGTCTTGGTCGTTAAAAATAAAGCGTACGTCTATTGCTGGTGATTGCTTATCTTGGTATTCAACTTCGGCTTCGGCTAAAGCAGAACCACAATCTGTACACCAATGCACAGGCTTAGCGCCTTTATGTAAATGGCCTTTTTCAATAATACGACCAAGTACACGAATAGCATTCGCTTCAAAGTCAAAGTTCATGGTTAAGTAAGGCTTATCCCAATCGGCAAATACACCTAAACGTTTAAAGTCGACCTTTTGACCTTCAACTTGCTTTTTAGCGTATGCACGGCACTTTTCGCGAAACTCGCTCGCGGTTACTTTAACGCCTGGCTTGCCAACTTTTTTCTCAACCATTAACTCTATTGGTAAACCATGACAATCCCAACCAGGTACTAATGGCGAGTCAAAGTCAGATAAGGTTTTAGACTTAACAATAATATCTTTTAATATTTTATTTACTGAATGGCCTAAATGGATATCGCCGTTTGCATACGGAGGTCCATCATGCAAAATAAAGGTTTTTTTACCTTTTTTAGCACTGCGAATTTGACCATATAGGTCGTCTTCATACCATGCTTTTAGCATTTTTGGTTCACGTTGTGCCAAATTGCCACGCATTGGAAACGGTGTTTCCGGTAAGTTCAAAGTATGTTTATAGTCGCTCATTAATCCTACATTCCGTATCTATCGGCTACCTAATTTAAACCAAAACACTGCTTAGCGGCGGCAACGTCAGTTGCTATTTGCGCCGTTAATTGTGTTAATGTCTCGAATTTTTTCTCATCGCGGAGTTTTTTAATCAACTCCACATGCATAAATTGTCCATAAATGTCTTGTGCAAAATCAAAAAGATGAACTTCTAATAAGGCACGAGTTCCATTAAAGGTGGGCTTATTGCCTATATTGGCAACCCCATAAACTTGTTTCCCTGCTATGGTTGCTTGCACAGCAAACACCCCATTTACCGGGCAAACTTGACGTTTAAGCGCTATATTTGCGGTTCTAAAACCCAGCTCTCGGCCACGTTTCCAACCATGTATAACACGCCCTGAAATGGCATAGTTGTGACCAAGCATTACCTTTGCAGTGCTTAAATCACCAGCGGCAAGCGCTTCACGAATTAAAGTACTGCTTACTCTAGCATTTAATTGGCGAAAACTCGCGGTGCTTTTAACATCCATGCTCGCTTGTTTGCCCATACTTACTAGTAAGTCAAAATTACCTTGTCGCTGCTTGCCAAATCTAAAATCATCACCAACCGTTAATGCTTTAACGCCTAGCTTTTTAATTAAAATATCACTAACAAATTGCTCTGCATGCATATTTGCAAATTGCTGATTAAAGCTAATACAAATAACTCGTTCAATACCTAACTCGCTGAGCAATAGCAGTTTATCTCGTAAGCGAGTTAAACGCGCTGGCGCATTACTTTTAGCAAAAAACTCTTGTGGTTGAGGCTCAAACAACATTACCGTACTAGGTAAATTATTTGCTTTAGCATCAATAAGTAAGCCTTTTAATACTTCAGCATGACCTAAGTGAACACCATCAAAATTACCAATAGTAAGCACACAACCAAAATGTTGTGAGCGAATATTGTGTATACCTCTAATTAACTCCATGCCACCCAATGCCTTTTTAAGCGAGTTATTAATTCACAACTCAAAATTGAATGAAGTTGCAGAGTTGCCGATTATAATCTTTTTTTTAGTTCGATTCAGTAATTGCTACACTTTTTATCGTATTTAGTCGCACACCCATCAAAAATAACAGCGTAAAGTAACTTAACCCTGCAATTGCTAGCAACACTAGGAGTAAAATAACCTGTTCGCTAAAGTGCCAAGTCGTCCAACTATACTGCTCGCTGGTAAACCAAACCAGTAACCCCATAACAATACTTGCAACAAAGCATTTAAGGGTAAAATATAAGCTCATTGACGAAAACTGATACACATTTTCTTTTTTAAGCTGCCTGTAAAGCAAAAATGCATTACAACTTGCCGACATTGAAGTAGCTAATGCCAATCCTAAATAGCCAATAAAAGGCGCAAGCATTATATTAAACACCATATTAAGTACCAAGGTAATAATACCAATGCGCACTGGGGTTTTAGTATCTTGGCGGGCGTAAAATCCAGGGGCTAATACCTTTATTAGCATAAAGCTGACTAAACCAACCGAATAAGCCATTACCCCTAAGCTCACCGCTTTAACATGATCAATCCCCGCTTCTTTAAATGCACCATGATCAAACAACACAGTAATAATAAGTGGGCTAATAATCATTAACCCTATCATAGCAGGCAGGCCCAAAAATATTACAAAACGCACCCCCCAATCTAAGGTATGCTGAAAATCACTGCTTTTTTTACTACTGTGTAATTTTGACAGTGCCGGTAAAATAACCGTTGCTATACCAATACCAAATAATCCCAGCGGAAACTCTATTAAACGGTCTGAGTAATACAACCAAGCAATTGAGCCGGTCATGAGTAATGAAGCAATAACGGTATCGAGCAATAAGTTTATTTGGCTAATAGAGACCCCAAACAAAGCAGGCAGCATTAATTTACGTACTTTTTTTACATTTTCGTCTTGCCAAGCCCAGCGCGGGCGCGCCAACATTTTTGCCCGATATAAAAAAGGTAACTGAAACAGTAACTGCACCACACCACCAATAAATACACCGATAGCTAATGCATAAGCACCTACCGAAAATTGGTCATGTAAAAAAATAGCACACAAAATAATAGATATATTTAATAACACTGGGGTAAACGCAGCCACAGCAAAGCGGTTATATACATTCATAACCGCCCCACTTAGCGCCACAAGGCTTACAAAAAACAAATACGGAAATGTCAGCTTTAACAATGCACTGGCAAGTTCAAACTTTTCGCCATCAGGGCCACCTTGCCACCAATCTATAAACCAACCTGTGCCAAATAGTGCAGCAATAACCGGAGACGCAACCACACCTACAATTGTCACTATTAATAAAATAGTGCCTAAGGTTCCTGCTGCTTGCGCAACAAAAAGTTTAACCTTGTCGTCGCCTTGCTGCTCTTTTATTTCGCTTAATACAGGTACAAATGCTTGAGCAAACGCACCTTCTGCAAATAAACGACGTAAAAAGTTAGGAATTCGATTAGCAAACAAAAAAACATCGGCCGCAGCACCGGCTCCCAGGAGGTTTGCAACAACCGCATCGCGAACTAACCCTAAAATACGCGATATCATTGTCATACAACTAACAATCATACCGGAGCGAAATAAACCTTTTGACACCGCAAACCCACACTAAAAATCATTAAGATAAGTAATTATGCCATAGTCTTTTTTATAAATCGCTTTAAAGCACTAGGCTGAATCCTCATGCTTTGTTACAATGTCGATATTAACTGCTAGAGCGGCAAATTGATGTTCGTTATAAGGAGCAGTTTTTCTTGGATTGTCAAAATTAAATTGACATTCATGATAAAAACAGGCATATTCCACGGCCTTTAATTTAAGCTTTATTTAAGATTGTTAGGAGCAAACCTTGGCTAACATCAAGTCTGCAAAAAAACGCGCTATTACAAGCGAAAAAAACCGTCAGCACAACGCAAGTCGTCGTTCAATGATGCGTACTTACTTCAAAAAAGTAATCGTAGCTATTGAAGCTGGTGATAAAGAAGCTGCACAGCAAGCTTTTTCTGTTGCTACACCTATCCTAGACCGTTACGCAACTAAGGGTCTAATTCACAAAAACAAAGCTGCTCGTCATAAGAGCCGCATAGCTGCTAAAATTAAAGCACTATAATTTGTTTTTGCAAGAATATAAAAACCGGCCTTGGCCGGTTTTTTTTTGCTTTATATTTAATATTTACAGCATTAAACAGATATATAGCCAATTCACACAGCACCATCATCACATATTCTTATTTAGGGCAGTTGCGCTTAAATAAGCGCTTTTAATAAAATGGCGCGTAAGTTATTAAACCCCTTCTAGCTCGGGATAAAACTTTTTCAGCATAGCTGCTATTTTTTTAGGAGAGAAAGGCTTTACCACAAAACCTTTAGCCCCTTTATCAATTGCATCTTTTACATTTTCAACCCCTGAGTGCGCCGACACCATAACCACGTTTGTTTCTGGGTTCAGTTGATTAATTTGCTCAATTAACTCTTTACCATCGCCATCAGGTAACTCTATATCTAAAAAAATCATGTTATAATTTGCAGCACGACACTCATTAATACATTGTGCGGCAGTTGATGCTTCTTTTACGTTTTCTATGCCTAAATGCATCAATGTTTGGCTTAAAAAGCTGCGCACAGTACTAACGTCATCAACGATTAAAATTGCAAGCTGCGTGTTCATATTTGATCCTTATAGGCTAAAAGCAATGTTTGCAAATGCTATCATTTGCTTTAAATACAGTTATTTATTATAGAGAACTACACCAAAAAGGCCAGATTTGCTTTATGTCTACAAATACAAAAAAACAATCATTACTAGGTAAAGCACCTAGAAGTACAAAAACAACAAAAAACAAGCAAAACCGCAGTACGGCTACAAAGCCTAATAATATTAAACAAAGTGCTAATACAAGCGCTAACAATAAAGCAGCGCAAAAGTCTAAAAGCAGCTTGCTGGCCACGCTTGGACTATTACTATTTATAATAATTATAATCCCTAAGCCTACACTGCTTAGTTATCATAAATTAGGTATGGTGAGTAATAGCATTTATTGGCCTGGGGTATTTGGTTACGGCGCAACGCTCCTCGATTCAAACTTACAGCCACAGCTAGACAGTAAGCGTAAGGCACTTTATTTATGTACTGATACGGTTAACTCAAAAAGCTGTCAAAAATATAAAGTAATTGCCGATAATGGAATTATTGCGGCAATAAAAGCTTACTTTTAGCATTAAAAAAACTAATCTGAAAATTTAAAATTACTTGGTTGAAAGGTGTGCAAAAGATCAACATAATGGCGCTCCTTTTTTCAACAAATGAACTATTGAAACTACCATGCTGAACGAGCTAGATTGGCTTTTAAACACGATATTACTTGCACTAGGTTTAGGTGCATTCTTTATTAACCAACTCACATTACTGCGTATTGCCGCGGTTAGTGCCTGTGGTTTGCTATTTTTATCATTTAGCTTAGATCTTATGTCGTCGAGTATTGTTTCGAATATGAGTTTGGTGTTAATCAATACATTTTATTTGTTTAAAGTTTATACTTTTGGGCAATTTACTGTAACCCAAAATTAAGCACTTCTCCTTAGAATATTTTATAGCCCAGCTTAGCTGGGCTTTTTTTTGCCTAATATTTAACAACCAAGCTGATTGCAGCTACTGCTAACTCATTACGATAGTTAACTGCAACTGAATTAACGCCGTATAGTTACTACTTTACAACTAAAAAAGAGCCTAGTTGGCTCTTTTGCTGCTTAGCATCTCTATATTTTGTGCCTTAGCTTAATATAGGCGGCCTTTTATCTGCCCACGGAGCGGCTTGCTCTAATTGCGCGGCCAGCGTAAGCAACTGCGCCTCACTGCCATACGCACCGGCAAACTGCACACCAATTGGCAAGCCATTCTTATTCCAATGCAGTGGCACCGACATTGCTGGTAAACCTGTCATATTAAATAACGCTGCAATGGGTGATGCTTTTAATACCTGTTGCACAAATGAGTCGTAGGGTTGATTTAAACTAAGTTCACCAATTTTTGGTGGTGGCGCTGTGGTCACTGGCGTCAAAATAAAGTCGTAGTCGTTAAAAAACACGTCAAAAGCTTGCCCGCCTTGATCAAAGGCACTGCGGGCGGCTAGCATTTGCTGAGCTGTAAATTCTTTAGCCCGCTGCAGGTGTCCCCAAACAATGGCTTCAAATTCGTTTTCGCGTGCTGCACGCCCTAGTTTTAATTCTCTAGCTTGTACCGCATTAAGCATACCGCTTGAAGTGGCTATGCCCATGCCGTTAAACATTTGCTCAAGTGGCAAGGTTGGCTGTGCTACTTCAACAATATGGCCTAAACTAGTCAGTAATTTAACGGTTTTATCTAAGGCGTCGCTACAATCTTGATGCACAGGGTAACCAAACGGATGGCTTTGCATTAATGCTATTTTAAGAGGCTTTGGTTTGGCGTTAACCGCAGCTAACATATTATCGTTGGGCAGGGTAACACGCGACCCTGGCTCTGCCCCTTGTGTTAGCTGCAGCAGCAATGCACTGTCGCGCACACTGCGGGTAAGCGCATGATGAACCGATAACCCCATTGAGCTTTCTAAGTTAGTGGGGCCAGATGCCACCCGGCCACGGCTTGGTTTGAGCCCAAATAGTCCACAATGCGATGCAGGTATACGAATAGAGCCGCCACCATCGCTACCATGAGCTGCGGGTAAAACTCTCGCGGCAACCGCCACTGCAGAGCCTGCCGAGGAGCCACCACTGCTATAGCGGGTATCCCACGGGTTAAGCGTGTCGCCATGTAAGCTCGACTCACCTGTAGGCGTTTGACCAAACTCAGGACTGGTAAGCTTAGCCATAATATTTAGTCCCGCTGCTTGATAGCGATTAACTAAGGTTGAATTTTCAGCCACACGGTTATCTTTAAAAAAACGACAACCATTAGTGGTAATAGTACCGGCCATAGTTACGCCTAAATCTTTAAGCGCAAACGGCACTCCCAACAGCGGCGCGCTGGCCATTTTAGCTGTTCGCTGGGCTGTGCTTAATTGGTTTAACTTTTGTGCTTGCTCACGCGCTTGCTCAAAATGATTAACGGCTATCATATTAAGCGCAGCATTTGTTTCAAACCTTGCAATTGCACTGTCGGTTAATTCTAATGGGCTAATATCGCCTTGGCGTAATAAATCCGCCATGGTCGACATATCCCAACTGTCGTAGTCACCAAGCGGCTGTTTAGGGGTGTTTACTGTTGCAGCCGCCGATGCTTGACTTGCAAGTGATAAACCTAGCATAGACGCACCACCAATTGCGCCGCACGCCTGTATAAGTCGTCGTCTATCTAAATCTATCTTAGTCATTATTTACTACCCCATACCTTTTGTGGTGCCACAGCTTGGGCATTTAATTGATCAATCACGCCGGCAATTTCATTTACATTTAAGCGTGCGCCTTTATCAATAGTAGGCCCAGTGCGCCAGCCATCACATAATGAGATACGCCCGCCTTGCGTTTCAAATATTTGCCCTGTTACGGCAGATGATGCCTCACTGCCTAACCAAACAACCAGCGGCGCTACATTTTCCGGTGCCCAAGCATCAAAGCTATCATCTTCTGGCTTTTTCACTAGATCTGGCATTGCTGATTCGGTCATTGCGGTGCGTGCTGCCGGTGCCAATGCATTAGCAGTAATACCGTAACGCGCCAATTCCGACGCTTGTACTAAAGTAAGCGTAGCAACACCGCCTTTTGCCGCAGAATAGTTTGCTTGCCCTACCGAGCCTTGTAAGCCTGCGCCCGAGCTGGTGTTTATAATACGTGCAGCTACTGGGTTACCTGCTTTTGACTGATCGCGCCAGCGACGGCTTAAAATATTGGCTAAACAAAAGTGCCCTTTAAGGTGCACTCGCATTACCATATCCCAGGCGTCTTCATCTGAATTAACAAACATACCATCGCGCAGTACGCCGGCATTGTTAACTAGCACATGCACTTCGCCAAAAGCGGCAATGGCATCATCTACTATCTGCTGCGCCGTAGCCGTGGTAGTAATATCGCTGCTATTAGCAATCGCTTTACCGCCGGCAGTAATAATTTCATCAACCACTGCTTTTGCAGCATCAAGACGAATGTCGTTCACTACCACATTGGCGCCTTCTGCGGCAAAGGCAAGTGCATAAGCACGGCCTAATCCACCGCCACTTCCGGTAATAATAACTGTACGCTGTTGGCAAATACCCATACCTTTCTCCTTAATTATAATCGTTCAATGATAGTGACATTGGCTAAACCGCCGCCTTCGCACATTGTTTGTAGGCCATAACGCCCGCCTGTACGCTCTAATTCATGTAATAATCCGGTCATTAAGCGCACGCCGGTAGCGCCAAGGGGGTGGCCCAGTGCAATGGCACCACCATTAACATTAGTTTTTTCATGGCTGTAACCGGTTTCTTTTAGCCATGCCATTACTACAGAGGCAAACGCTTCATTAATTTCTACTAAATCAATATCATCAAGCGTAAGATTCGCTTTTTTTAATGCCGCGATAGTAGCTGGAATAGGTGCTCTAAGGTGCCAAATAGGATCATCTCCCAGCACACTAACATGATGAATACGCGCTCTTGGGGTCAGGTTATATTTTTTTAATGCGCGCTCAGACACAATAAGCATTGCTGCTGATGCATCGCACACTGAGCTCGAAACCGCTGCGGTAATACTTGGGTAAGTAGGGTCAACCGGCTCAAGTTCTGCCATTTTAGCCAAACTACTTTCTCTAGGTGTTTCATCAAATGTTAATCCTTCAATCGCCACTATTTCGCGATCAAAGCGTCCCTCTGCTGCGGCTGCTAATGCACGGCGATGACTTTCTAGCGCAAACACTTCCATATCGGCGCGGCTTATACCCCAATGTTCAGCAATGCGCTGAGCGGCATAAAACTGATTTACCGGCGCATCGCCAAAGCGGGCATGCCACAATTTACTCTCTGCAAATGGCGTACTAAAGCCAAGTGGTTGCCCGGCAAGCATTGCTGACGAAATAGGAATTTGCGTCATTGTTTGCACGCCCCCTACCGCTATCACATCTTGCGTGCCGCTCATAATCGCTTGCGCAGCAAAATGCACGGCTTGTTGCGATGAGCCACATTGTCTATCAACCGTTGTACCCGGTACATTCATTGCTAGTCCCGCCGCTAACCAACTGGTGCGGGCAATGTTTCCTGCTTGCGAGCCTATCGTGTCTACACAGCCAAAAATCACATCATCGTAATCTTCTGCTGGTATGTTATTGCGCTCAACCAAAGGCTTTAATACTGCTGCACCTAAGTCTATGGCATGCACATGGGCAAGGCCCCCTTTGCGTCTGCCTGTAGGTGTACGCAGTGCGTCTACAATATATGCATGGGTCATAGTATCGCCTCAAAAATTTTAGAAGGAGCCAAATCGACATCAGAGTTAAGTACATAATCTTGCACTCGTGCACGATGAAAAACACTGTCACCCCAGGTGTTGTTTAATGCCCAACTGCGTTTCATAAACATTTGCAGGTCTACTTCCCAGGTATAACCCATAGCACCGTGGATTTGAATCCCGTGGCGCGCTGCAAGTGCGGCTGCTTCGCTGCAAAAATTACGCGCTTGTGAAACATGCACGTCTGTTAAAGGGTGGTTATTTTCTAGTGAACACGCCGCGCGATACAGTACTGGTTTTGCAATTTCAATTTTTCCTGCTACATCAGCCAAATGGTGCTTAACAGCCTGAAAGCTACCAATTGCTTTGCCAAACTGTTTACGCTGTACACTATAATCAACGGTTAAATCGAGCATGCGCTGCGCTAAACCGAGTAATTGCCCAGCAACCGAGAGCGCCCCGCGATTAAGCGTGTCATTCCATATTTTTTTGCCCGCCTCGCCCTGTGCAATACAGGTTTCGGCTGTTGGCTGCCAAGTTACTTGCGATAAGCGGCGCGACGAATCAATACTTAAATTAACGACGTTATCCACTTGCTCACACGGTACTAAATGCACTTCATCAGCGTGTTGCATAAGTAGCACCTGCGCTAAATGTGCATCCGATACCAGCTCACTGCATTGATGGCCAATAGCTAAGCGCAGCTCACCATCACAAATTTTAGCTAAGTAATCAGCTTTACAAACCACGCTATCATCAAGGGCTGAAAATACGCCACTGCCTACATAAGCCGTATCGGCAAGCGAATCAGGAATAGCGTAATAACCTAGCTCTTGAGTCATTAATGACCACGCTATATCGCCCATTCCCAAACCACCAAACTGCTCCGGCACCGATAGCGCAGTAAGCCCTTGCTCTGCCATTTTATTTCTTAATTCGGGAGAGCGACCCGCGTCGGTTTCCCATATTTCGCGTAGTGTTTCTGGTGCTGCTTCAGTCATTAAAAAACGGCTGATAGCTTCACGAAACATTAATTGGTCTTCAGTAAAGGTAAAATCCATAGTTTCACTCGCTATCTAGGTAGGCCAAGCATACGCTCAGCAACAATATTTCGTTGAATTTCATTGGCACCCGCATAAATTGGCCCAGCTTGAGAGAATAAAAAGCCGTTTAACCAATAACCATGCTCCTCGGCAAGTGGTGCCGATGAGAGTAACTCACCACAAGTACCCAAAATATCCATCGCCGTTTGATGAATGAGCAAATCTAGCTCTGACCAAAACACTTTATTTAGGCTCGATTCAGCGCCAATTTTATCGCCATGACTAATACGTCCTACAGTGTTGTAAGCCGACAACGCATAGGCTTCTGCATCAGCCCAACATTTAGCCACCGCAGCACCAATGGCTGGGTCGCGATCGGCAGCCGCTTTGTTATCCCGGTACAGTTGTACTAGTTTGCGCACAGGTTGCTGAAAACGCGCCGGTGAGCGCAGCAACAAACCCCGCTCAAAACCTGCCGTTGCCATTGCCACATGCCAGCCTTTGCCTTCTTCGCCTATGCGGTGTTCAACCGGTACTTTGACGTTATCAAAGAATATTTCTGCAAAGGCATCTTCGCCATCCAGCGCTTTAATTGGGCGAATAGTTACGCCCTGTGCATCCAGCGGTACCATTAAAAAAGACAAACCATGGTGGCGCTGCGAACCGGCTTCTGAGCGAAACAAGCCAAATGCCCAATCGGCGTAAGTGGCACGGGTAGACCAGGTTTTTTGACCATTCACAATGTAATGGTCGCCATTGCGAATTGCTTTACTACTAATGTTGGCCATATCTGAGCCAGCATTAGGTTCAGACCAGGCTTGCGCCCACATGTCTTCACTTGATGCCATACGCGGTAAAAAATGCGATTTTTGCTGCTCCGTACCAAATTCAAGTAAAGTAGAGCCAAGTAATAGCTGGCCATTTTGATTTACTCGCCCTGGTGCACCTGCGCCGTAGTATTCTTCTTCAAAAATAAGCCAGTCAATTAAGTTACACCCGCGGCCGCCATATTCTTTAGGCCACATAACCATAGAAAAACCCGCTTTATGTAGCTTGCGCTCCCATTGGCGGTGCAGCTCAAAGCCTGCTTTGGTGTCGTAAGTGGGCAGTTTTTCTGCAGGTACATTTTCTGCAAGCCACTGACGCACTTCCATACGGAAATTTTGTTGCTCTGTTGTATAAGTTAGTTTCATAGTCGGCCTCAAAAATTCGCTTCGCGTTTGTCTACAAACGCGCGGCGGGTTTCAGCAGAATCTGGGCTGGTATAAGCTTGCAGCGTAAACCCTTGCTCCCAACGGTATTTAGCTTCTAGGTCACCGTCTTCAATACCATTTAGGCTTTCTTTAGCAATGCGGATCATATCGGAGCTTTTTGCGGCAATTTTGCTGGCAATTTCCAGCGCGGTATCGCGTAATTGCTCTTTAGGTACAATGCGTTCAATAAAGCCGTATCTATCGGCATCTTGTACCGAAATAGTTTCGCCAGTAAAAAACAAGTAACGTACTTTTTGCACCGGAAATAAGCGCTGTAAATGCGCGCCCCCGCCCATAGCGCCACGATCTACTTCTGGTAGCGCAAAAGTGGTACATTCTGACGCCACCACAATATCGGCCGCACCAGTAATACCAATACCGCCACCCAGCACATAACCATGCAGCGCAACTATTACTGGTATTGGACACAAATGTACCGCTTTAAATGTTTCGTAATTGCCGGCGTTAACGCTAACAATACGCTCTGGGTATTTATCTAACTCTTTAATATCAACACCGGCACAAAAACCACGCCCTTCTGAGCGAATAATTAATACCCGAGCAGCCAAATTTTGGCCAATACTGTTGATCAGATCGGCGAGCGCTTGCCATTCAGCACTGTCGAGTGCATTTACCGGTGCTTTATTTATAATTATTTCGGCGATACCGTTTTCGATATGGCTTTTAAATGCTGGGTTCATAGCTTAGGCCTCTTCTTCGACTGACCGGTTAGTCCGGCGGATTAACAATTGCTCAAGACAGGTGTCTGCCTCGGCGATAATTTCGTTTATTAGTGTCTCAACGCTAGGTAAGTTATTTATTACCGCCGCCACTTGGCCGCTGGGTAAAATACCTTCGTCGGGTTTACCTTCAACCATAGATTTTTGAATTAACACCGGTTGATTAGCCGACATTACCAATATTGCTGCGGCTTTGGGATCTTCACGCAGGCCATTAAAAAACACTTTGAGCATATGCAGCGATGTCATGCCGGTTTCTTTTTGCCAATGGCGCGCACTTTTTAGTGCCAACCATAAGCGCTTAACACCACCCGAGCGCTCTAAATCATCAATAAATGGCGTGTTGATCATCCGATGACGCAGGCCATCTACCGCGGTAGAAATGCGAATGTCAGCACTGTCTTTAGTATCAAGATAACGCTGCTGGGTGACTTTTGGCGTGGGTGCATCGCAGGTCAGCAAAAAGCGCGTGCCCATTGCCATACCTGCAGCGCCTGCGCCTAATACTGAGGCCAAACCACGCCCGCACGAAAAGCCCCCTGCGGCAATTACTGGTACCGACACCGCATTTAACACTTGCGGTAACAAAATAGTGCTCGGTACGCTGCCAGTATGACCGCCCCCTTCACTGCCTTGAATGGTGATCATATCGGCGCCCATGGCAACCGCTTTTACTGCATGCTTTACTGCGCCTACGGTGGGAATGCACAGCACACCTGCCGCTTTGAGTCGCTCAATAGTGGCTTTATCGGGGCCGCGTCCGTAGCTCACCGCACGCAATTTGTAACTAATAGCTAAATCAAGACATTGCTGCGCGTTTTCTTGAAACATATGAAAATTAAGACCAAAATTACTGGTCCCTGTGGCAGCAATTACTTTTTTTATGGCACTTTCCACTTCTTCAGTGTTCATCGTCGCGCCAGCTAAAAAACCAAAACCGCCCGCACGCGTTGTTGCTATTACTAAGTTTGCATCAGAGACCCAGCCCATCGCCGTTTGAATAATCGGATAACGACAGCCCAGTGCCTCTGTTAACGGCGTATTCCAGCGGCCATCGGCATTATTGTGCTCTGTGCTCATATTTATTTTTCCTTGGCTGCTGATTTATTGGCTTGAGCCATCGCTTTCGCGTCAAAGCCACCTAAGCGGTCACCCGATATTGTTTCGTTATGCGCATGCGCAAAATGATGCAAACCAAACGCCATATCCATGGTTGAACGTTTACCCATTAAATCTTCGGCGTTATTAATTACTTGCTTAGTTAATTGCAAACCCAGTCGTGGCATTTGTGCAATCTGATTAGCTAAAGTAAAGGTCGTCTCTTCTAAATTATCCCTTGGCACTACGCGATTCACCATGCCCATTTGATAAGCACGGTCTGCCGACATACGATCGCCGGTAAATAAAAACTCTTTGGCAATACGAGGATTAAGCTCGTGCACATGCGCAAAATACTCAACCCCAGGAATACCCATGCGCACGACCGGATCAGAGAAAAATGCTTTGTCATCGGCAATAATTAAATCACATACCCACGCCAGCATTAAGCCACCAGCCACACAGGCACCTTGTACCATAGCAATCGTTGGCTTAGGCAAATCGCGCCAGCGACGGCACATTCCTAAATACACTTCGTGCTCGCGAGCATATAAAAACTCACCGCCGGGCTTATTAGCGTGATCGTAAAAAAGATTAGTACGATCAAAGCTTTTATCAACATCGCGCCCAGGGGTGCCAATGTCATGACCAGCAGAAAAGTGCTTGCCGTTACCGGCAAGTACAATTACTTTTACTTCGTCGTCGTTACACGCAAGCTGAAAAGCCTTATCTAGCGCGTAGGTCATTTGCGAGTTTTGCGCGTTGTTATATTCAGGACGATCCATGGTAATAACCGCCACTTGAGCGCGCACTTCGTATAACACTACGTCATCTATTGTTTGAACTTCACTCATTACGACTCCTCTGGGCGTACACCCGGTGGGTTGTCTTTTAGCTGTTTAGCTCTAATATTGTGAGGATCCAATTTAGCAATTAATGCTAACTGCTCAGCTGTAGGCGCTGGTGTGGTTGGAGTGTTTGCCTCAACGTGAATTTCAAAGCCTGTTTTTTCAATTACTTCTTGTACACTCACACCAGGGTGAACGCTCACTAAGCGCAATTGATGCTCTGGACCTTGCCAATCCATCACACAAATATCGGTGATCACTAAACGAATATCGACATCCGATAGCTGATAACCTTTTGGCAAACGTGCTGGGTTGTAACCAATTGAGCACACCACATCACATTCTTGCTCTACAAATACGCGTTTACTGTGGCTTGGCACAAAAAACGAGTTAGCATGGCTAATTGAGTTACCCGGTAAACCACGTACGCCTAACATTTGTATTTTAGGTTTGTCGTAGTCGCCCCCTAGGGCTGAAATATTACTTTGCCCGTACTTATCAATTTGCGTTGGCCCTATCATGGCGTGGCGTTTACGGCTCCACACATTGTCAAAAATGCGTGAAAAACCCATCCATGTTTCGTTACGCTGTACAAAATCATCGCCACGTGCGCCAATCGGATTTGGCTCACTCAGTAAGTAGGCTTCTGAGTCTGTCATCATTAAATCTGGGTTGTTAGTACTCATAGAAATACTCGCCGCTAAACGCGGAATAACCCCAATGCCGGTGGCAAGCACTTCACCATCGTTATCAAATGCGGTTGCTGCGGCACAAATCATTAATTCTGCCAAGCTGTATTGAGTTGCTGTCATTTTAATGTCCTGCCTTAGTAACTTGTGTTAGGGATTTGACGGATCGCATCGATGCCGCCTAATTTAGCTTGGTACTCTTGCTCTGATTTATTGTTAATAAACTCATCAAAGTAAGCACTAAAGCCGCCTTCTTTTGCGTATTTGTTATATTGCAGCAAATGTTTATTATCAATGCCGTAAAATGGCGGACAACTGCTTGGATGCGCGCCCCCAGGTACTTCACTTACGGCCGTTGTTAAGCTGCGTTCCCAAAATACTTTATCTGCCGCTGTGCGATCATAAAAATGATCGCTGCTAACCAGCTTGTCGCAGGTGACATAGCTTTTATTTGCTGCGCGTACAAACCAATCGTCTAGGTAATGATCTGGACCTGAAATCTGGCACACACCACGCTCATCAGCATGATCAACATGTACCAGTGCAGCGTCGAGTTTAAGCGCTGGCATTGCCACCCATTCTTTATCGTCATAGGGGCTATCAATCACTTGAATATCTGGGTTGTGGGTAAGTACATCTGTACCTAAACCAACTTGAGTTGGAATATAAGGACAGCCCCACGCCGCAGCACGAAGGCCAAGTAACAACATACCTTCGTCAATTTCCATTAGCTCAAGCTCGCCTTGTTCACGGGCTTTACGAAAAAAAGGTTCTAGTGGAATAAAGTCTAGCGATACAAACGCAAAGATTAATTTTTTTACTTTGCCGGCTGCGCATAACATCCCCACATCGGCGCCGCCATACGCCACAATAGTAAGATCTTTAAGATCCGATTTTATAATTTCGCGAATAAGCGCCATAGGTTTACGGCGCGGGCCCCAACCACCTATGCCAATTGTCATGCCATCACTTAGCTCAGCCACCATTTGCGCTGTTGTTTTTACTTTATTCATTATTTTTCTCCTACTGAGAAATCGTGGCCCCACAGGCTCACTCGGCTAAATTCAAAAGCGCAATGCTCTTCCCAGTTTTCAACTTGTAAACCACCAAAGCCATACTCTAAATCGAAGCCTGATGGTGTTTTCATATAGAATGAGGTCATTTTGTCGTTAAGGTGCTGACCTAAAGTGGCCGACAGTTGTACTTGATGTTGTTGTTGTCTGTCGTGAGCGCGGCCTACTTCTGTCATGTTTTCAACTTCGACCATGGCATGCACGCAACCGCTTGGTACCGGAAACTCACAAATAGCTAAACTGTGGTGACGTGCGTTGCCACAATGCATAAAGTAAATGCGAATTGGATCGGCCTCTGGTGCAGGTTTAAAATTAAATAAATCTGATAATTCAAACCCTAATACGTCGGTTAAAAACGCAAAGGTTTCATCAAAATTTGGCGCAGGTAGTACGGTGTGGCCAAGGCCCATATCGCCGGTAATAAAAGCGGGTACACCTTGAGGAGAAGTAAACGGTTGGCAATCTGAAACATGACCCCAATACAGTTCGTGACGATTACCAGCTGGGTCATTAACTATGAGTATATTTTGTACGCGGCGCTGCTCACATAAGGCTTTATTAGCCTCTTCAAAAGCAATGCCTTTATCAAGTAATGTTTGTTTAGCGTTGTTGTAAGCTTTTGCACCTGTTAGTTCCCAACCAGAAGCAAAATAGCGCTTGTCTGCGCCGGGTATAACCAACATGCGGTATGGGCGCTCATCCATTTTGATGTAGAATCCACCGTCGTCAGTTGGCGCCGTCATCATCCCTAATACTTGCTCTGCGTAGTGTTGCCACTCTTGTGGAGCGTCAGTCTGTGCTACGAAATAACCTAATGCGCGAATATCCATGAACCCTCTCTTACAAAATTGTGATTAGGTTCATTATTAGGGCAAATTACTAATGCTTCATCGTCCATTGAGACTAACCAAAAAAACGAAAAAAAAGCATTAAGAGTCATAAGCTTAAAACTAAAAAAACAAAAAGCCGCTGAGCAATAATGTTGCTCAGCGGCTTTATATTTACCAAATTATTTACAGTGTTTAGCGATACAGGATCACCAAATCGTTGATCACACTTGGTTTATCATTGCCAACCACATGAATGTTCATTTCTAGGGTTAATTGCACCCCTTTGTGCGACACGCTAATGTCTTTTACCTTACTACGGCCATAAATAGTTGCGCCCGCAGGCACTGGCGCAGGAAAACGTAAACGGTTTGAGCCATAGTTAACCATATTATTAAAGCCGATAATTTCAAATGGTAGTGCAATCGTTAAACGCGACTGCAGCACTTGTACTAACGAGCCATGGGCAATGGTGGTTTTAAACGGGCTATCTGTTTTTGCGCGCTCAGGATCGGTATGCAACCAGTAATCATCCCCCGATAAATCGACAAAAGCGTTAATCAGGTCTTGATCAACAACAACCACATTACTCCAGTCGGTATATTTATTATCGGCCAGTGCATAAAGCGCAGCAAGGTTACTTAGCGGTACTTGTACTTGCCCTTTGTCGTTGCGTTCAAGCCCATTGAGCGGATTAATATATTCACGCACACCACCGGCATTATTAATAGAGGTAAAACGTAGCAAGGTATCGCCATCGCTACTCACTTTATCAAACACCGCTTTAACAGGCATGCCTATTTTAATGTCTTGCTCTGCCACATCTATTAACGTGGTATTAATACGAACGCCTTGAGCTAGTTCGACCACGGCTAATGCTTGCGGCATTTCGTCACTAAATTCTGGCATAGTTGGAATACGTGTAAGGGTGTATGAATATAAGGTGCCCTCACCGCTCACTTGTTGCCACTGCAGCTCGTGCGCTAAACAATGACTACAATGATTACGTGGAAAAAACACCCACCCTTCGCACTGCTTACATTGCTGAATTTTTAACTGATTTTCTTTTAGCGCCTGCCAAAATGGTGCAGAAATTTTTGTTGCGACTGGCATAGGTTTTAACGTTGCCATACTAGCCTCCTTGTAATATCAATGCGCCCTGCTCACTCATCACGCCACCGGTGCCACTAACAAATACATTGTCACACCTTTTTAGCTGTCGTTGATCGGCAGAGTTTGAAATTTGATGGAAAGCCTCAATAACTTGAGAATAACCGCCCGCTGCTGCAGCTTGGCCAAAACTAAGTTGCCCGCCGTGGGTGTTCATCGGAAAGTCGCCTTTAAAGGTGAGGTTATGCTCTTTAATAAAGCGCATGCCTTCCCCTTTAGGACAAAAGCCTGCATCTTCAAGTGATAACAACACAGTAATGGTGTAACAATCATAAATTTGCGCTGCATGTATATCTTTAGGCGACAGCCCGGCCATAGTAAACGCACGCTTTGCGGCTTCGGCAACTGGCGTCACTGTCATATCTTGCGCATACGATGGCGATTTAAATGATAAACGCTCACCAAAACCGGTAATAAATGCAGGGCGTTTTTTCGCTCTTGCAGCCACTTCTTTAGAGGCCACAATAACCGCCGCGCCACCCGATACCGGCATGACTATTTCTAGTACATGCAATGGGTCGGCTACCATTTTAGAAGCTAATACTTGTGCAATAGTTAGCTCTTTGCCTTTAAAAATAGCGTCTTTGTGGTATTGCGCATTAAAGCGCTGATCGACTGCTATTTTAGCCATAGCCGCTTGATCGTAGCCATATTGCGCTGCGTAACGCTGTGCAATCATTGCATAACCGGTGTTTTGCCCCATGTGACCATAGGGCAAATCAAACTCTGCTTCTGGTGCGCCAAATGCCGTACTGTGGCCGCCATAACGCATAGCTTGCGCCATCCAAGCTGGGTCTTCATTTGGTGCCATTGGTGCCATGCGAGCGGGAATAACACACAGTACCGCTTGGCATAACCCCAGCTCAATCGCTGCCGCTGCACGCCAAATTTGTGCAACTGCGGTACAGCCGCCTAAATCAACTACTTCGGCAAAGTTTACTTCTATTCCTAAATATTCTGCGGCCATTGCCGGCACAAATACTGAGGCCTCGTGAAAATGTGGGCCATTAATAACCAAACCATCTAAATCACTTTTTTGTAGCCCAGCATCTAATAATGCTTGATTGGCTAAGTCGGCCACTTGTTCTAAATGAAACATTTGCGGCGCGGTTTGGTATTTCTCTGGTTTATATTGCGCCGCACCAACAATCGCGGCGTTTCCTGCTAAGCCCATTATTTTTCCTCCTGATTGCTACAGAACGGTAAAAATCCTGCCGCTTGCAACGCACTTTCACAGTATGGCTGGTAGCAGCCTAACTTATCGTTACGTATGTAAATTGGCTCATTACACGCTACTGGGTCATAACCTTGTTTTTGTAAGTCGACTTTACGCAGTTTATAGGTTGATGTCATGTCGGCGGCTTTGCTTACCCTAATAAACTGAGGGGCGGCGTAATTAGGCACTTTTTCTATGGTTAAAGCATAAAACACTTGTGGATCAAACTGCCGCCCTGGTTGCATAACAATGGCCGCCATACCTGCTCGTCCCTCATTTTCAGGAACCTGTACGCCATAAATATTAACCAGCTCGGCGCCATCGTATTCAGCCAAAGCGGTAGCCACTTCTTGCGATGATACATTTTCACTTTTCCAGCGATAGGTATCACCAATGCGATCTACAAAATAAAAGTAACCATTTTCATCGTAGCGCAGTAAATCACCTGAGCGCCAGTAAGCGTCGCCTTGCTGAAACACATTGCGTAAAATTTTCTGCTCTGTACCTTGTTTTGAGGTATAGCCCTCAAAGCGGCCACCACCAAAATCAGGCATGTTAATTATCATTCCCAGCCCTTCCCCTACTTCGCCAGGTTGGCATAAAACATAATGCCCGTTAGCATCTTTAACATGAGTTTCGGTTTCGGTATCAAATTTAACTAATCTAAAATTGGTGCGATCCCAGCGCGGCACGCGACCACACGAACCAATATAGTTATCTAAATTAAGTAAGTTAGTATTCGCTTCGGTAGATCCCCACCCTTCTAGCACGTCCATTTCGCCAAAGTACTCAAGCCAACGATGCCAACTGGTTTCGGTTAAACCGGCGCCTAACATGCAGCGCAGTTGATGATCTTTTGGCTTAATTCCCGTGGCCTCGGCGTAGTTAAGCAGGTAGCGGCAAATCTCACCTATGTATTGGCAAACGGTAATGTTATGCGTTTGAATATCATCCCAAAATTGCCTAACACTAAATTTACGCCTAACCACTATGCTTGACCCCGCCGCTAGCGCAGTTGAAGTCACTGAAGTGGCTGCAGCGCCGTGGTATAAAGGTAAACAACAATAAAATACGTCATTTGGTGTGGCATCAATGGTTTCAACCATCACATCACCCGAGGTTAACCAACGCATATGGCTGTAAATCGCCGCTTTAGGTAACCCGGTAGTGCCTGAGGTAAAAATAAGTAAAGTTGGGGTTTCGCCCACCGTTGAGCCACGTGCCTGCTTACAACTTGTGCCACTGCGCGCAGCCACATCGCTATCAAAGCTGCTATCAATCCACTGAGGAAGTACCGGTTTATCAACTACCTCATCATCGCCTACCAGCCAAATTGACTTATTTGCCAGCTCTGGTGTGTCAATAAAACGCTGTACACATTCTTCACCAACAATAACTACATTGGCATCTGTGGTGTTAATTGCATGTTCAAGCACGCTGCCTTGTACTTGAGTGTTAATAAAAGCGACCACTACGCCCAGCTTGGTTAAGCCAAACCACGCAAAGAAAAACTCAGGGCGATTTTCAATCGCAATAGCACACACATCACCTTCCATTAAACCACGGGCCTGTATCGCTTTAGCAAATTTACTTGCTTGGGCATCTACTTCGCTGTAGCTGTAGCTTTTACCTTGATAAATCAAAAATGGCGCATCGCCATGTGCTACTGCTTGCGCTTCTAGGCGGTCGGCAATGCTGTACTTTTGCGACGGACTAACCGAGCGTACTGCTAGTGCGCGCTTATCCATTTTTTGTTGTGTGGCGGCTCTAGATACTGGCGCGTTGTCGAGACTTCCAGCATAAGGAATTTTATTATTGTCCAACATATTATCTCCTTTGGTGTTAATCAACGAACGCGGATTTTAGGTGCTGGGGTATCACCCCGCATGGTGCGTAAAAACTGTTCAAGTGGCGCAGGAGTTGCCACTTCGGGTAACTCATCTGAATTAGGTCGATGCTGCCAAAACGACTGCCATGATGGGAATAAATCATGAAAGGTGCCGGTGTAAGGTTCGCGACCCGGCCAGCGCATTTTCATATCGCCAATTGGCGCTGAATTTATATCGCTGGCGTACCAATAACATGGCAGACGACGGCGGAAGTACCACACCCCATCAATGCGTTGGTAGTCATCCCAATACAGCATTTGCATCAGTACCCATTCACGCCCGGTTTCATGCTCATTTTTAGAGTACACAACACCAATGGCGTTGTTCTCATCAACAAACTCAATAATGTGCTGCCCTAAATGATGCGATGTGCCGGTGAATTGATCGCGCAGGGTTGAGTCAACCCAGGCTTTTAAATGAGCTCGGCCGCTTTTCCCCCCCCCGACACGTACATCGGGAGCAAATAAGCCTACATGTGCGTCAATGTCACGCATATCTAATGACAACGAGTATTTACCCGCGAGCTGACGAATTGACTCAATAGACTCTAAGCGGTCAATTCGTTGTTCAAGGCTTGAACTTAAGTCACTCATATTCACTCCTAAATAAAGGCCATGCCGCCATTTACTGCGATATTTTGGCCGGTAATAAAGCCAGAATCATCACACGCTAAAAAGCTCGCTACTTTGGCAATGTCTTCACCTTCGCCCATGCGCGCTAATGGAATAGCCGCGATCATTTGCTGCGTCCACTCCTCTGGAATATCAGCCATCATGGGTGTATTGGTTGGCCCTGGTACTATGGTATTTACCCGAATACCCACTGGCGCTAGTTCGCGTGCCATACTACGCGTAAGCCCCATAACACCGGCTTTTGATGCACAATAATGACTTGGGCCTTCGCCGGTTAATGCCGCCGTGCTGGAAACATTAATAATGCAACCCGATCCTTGGGCTTGCATAACTTTCGCCGCCTCACGACAACACAAAAAAGTACCGGTTAAGTTAACTGCAATCACTTTGTCCCAGTGCTCATCTGGGGTATCAACAAATGCATCAATAGAGCCCACACCAGCCACATTAATAATGGCATCGAGTCGGCCAAATTTTTCCACTACAGCGGCAATGGCATCACGTACTGAGTCGCTTTTTGCTATGTTGGCAGTAATAGCCACAATATTGCCGGCAACGTTTGCATTTAATTCATTAACGCTGGCATTTAATGTGTCGGCGTTAATATCTACCGCGGCGACATTAGCGCCTGCAGTAGCAAAATAACTTACTATTGATTGGCCTATGCCTTGCCCTGCACCTGTTACTAGCACAACTTGATCCTGATGTTTCATTTTTATCCCCTTGCTTTTCTCAAGCCAATTTGGCGTATATAGAGCAACATTTGCAGTCGCACCAATATTAATTTTCCAATTCATACTGGGATATGTAATAAAAACCAGCATCGTCCAATAAGACTAACCAACACAAACAAAACACTGGTCTAAATGGACGATGTTTTAAGCAAACGAGCAACGCAGTATTGAGTAGGAAAATTATATAAATAAGCAGAGGTGGTGAGCGTTCATTACCTTGTTAGCAAGGCAAAATTAGGAGTAAGAGTTTTGAATCAGCAAACAACTAATCCAGAGAAAGCACAGGATTTACCGTTACCACTGGGACACTTTGTTACCCTAGAAAACGGCCTTAAATTACATTATTTAGAGCAAGGCCAAGGCCCTATTGTTATTTGGCTTCATGGTAGTGGCCCAGGTGCCAGTGGTTTTAGTAACTTTAAAGGCAATTATCCTGAATTTGCTGATGCGGGCTATCGTAATATTGTGCTCGACTTACCTGGTTTTGGTCGCTCAGATAAACCCGATGACGTTAATTACGATTTAGCTTTTTTTGTCACAGCACTTAATGGTTTTATAAACGCCCTTGATTTACCTAAGGTGACTTTATTAGGCAATTCTTTAGGCGGTGCTATTGCGCTGGGGCAAGCTCTCGATTATCCCGATACGGTAGAGCGCCTAATTTTAATGGCCCCGGGTGGTGTTGAAGAGCGCGAAACGTATTTTCAAATGGAAGGTATAGTGCGTATGGTAGAAGTATACAGCCGTGGCCCTATGGGTGTTGATCAAATGCGCGAAGTGATGTCGTTACAACTTTTTGATTCAGCTGTACTTTCTGATGATATATTAGCAGAGCGCGCTGCAGTGGCAGTAACTCAACCGGCTAATTTATTTAGCACTATGATGGTGCCAAACATGACCGAACGCCTTGGCGAGCTTAACTGCCCAGTGCTTGGCTTTTGGGGCACTAACGATAAATTTAATCCACATCAAGGCATGCATAAAATTTTGAATAACGTACCAACAGCGCGCTTTATTATGCTTAATCGTTGTGGTCATTGGGTACAAGTAGAACATCAACGCCTGTTTAACAGCAGCTGTATTGATTTTTTACAACACGGCTAATACAGCACCTCAAAAAACATAAATAATAAGAGGTAATAATCTATGTCACATTATCAGCACTTGCTTAAACCAGGGAAAGTAGGCGGACTAACGCTGCGTAACCGCATTATGATGGCGCCAATGGGCTCTAATTATGCTGACCCTGATGGCCATTGTAGTGAGCGTATTCAAGCTTTTTATGAAGCCAGAGCAAAAGGCGGTGTGGGCCTTATTACTATGGGATCTATTGCTATTGCGTTTCCCGCAGGAACTGCCGAACCTTATCAGGTGGGTATTTCTAAAGATGAGTTTATTCCTGGATTAAAAGCACTTACCGAGCGGGTGCATAAGCATGGTGCAAAAATTGCGGTGCAATTACAGCATGCTGGTAAAACGGCAGTACGCGATTTAGCCGAAGGCCGCGAGCTTTGGGTGCCTTCACTGCCCCCTGCGCCACCACAAAGCGATATTATGCAAGCGGTAACACCAACAGAATTAAGTACCTTTGTTAGACCTCCAGCAGATAAACCCATTACCATAAAAGTAATGGAAAAAGCCGATATTGTCCAAATGGTCGAATGGTTTGCCGCAGCGGCAAAACGTGCTCAGCAAGCGGGTTTTGATGCTATTGAGCTGCACAGCGCGCACTCGTATATTTTGGCTGGCTTTTTATCGAGCTATTATAATAAACGTGATGACGAATATGGCGGCAGTATTGAAAACCGCGCACGTTTACTGCTAGAGGTAATAGCCGCCATACGCGAACGCGTAGGCCAAAATTTTCCATTGTGGGTACGCCTAGACGCGCACGAACTCAACACCCCTGGCGGTATTACCCTTGAGGACTGTATTGCAGTGAGCAAAATGGTTGAACAAGCGGGTGTAAATGCCGTTAGTATTTCTGCTTATGCCACCTTAACCACAGGCTCTGCATTTACCGCCGCGCCGCTAGTGCATAAACCAGCAGGCTTTTTAGATTGGGCTGCAGCAGTGAAGAAAGAAGTGTCTATACCGGTAATTGCCGTTGGCCGCTTAGAGCCCGATATTGCCGATGCTGCTATTGCCAGCGGTAAGTGTGATTTTATTGCAATGGGACGTAAATTATTAGCCGATCCCGAACTACCAAATAAACTCACCGCAGATCGTGAAGCCGACATTCGTCCCTGTATTTATTGCTATGTATGCGTAAGCCAAGTATTTATTAATCAGCGCGTTAAATGTGCTGTTAATGCCGCGACTGGTAAAGAATTTGAACTAAAAGTAATAATGACCGATAAGCCCAAACATATTGTGGTAGTTGGTGGCGGGCCTGCTGGCATAGAAGCTGCTGTAACCGCCAGTGAACGAGGCCATAAAGTAACCTTGTTAGAGCGCAGTAAACGCTTAGGCGGCACATTATTTTTTGCAGCGCTGGCCTATCCCGAAAATGGCAAGTTACTCGACTACCATTTAAGGCAACTAGCCCAATCTAAGGTTACAGTAAAACTGAATACCACAGCGACTCCGAAATTAATTAGCACACTAAATGCCGATGAAGTGTTTGTAGCAACCGGCGCCAGCCGTGGCATGCCCGACATACAGGGTTGTGAGTTAAGCCACGTTTGGTCTGGCGAACAACTTAGACAGTTACTTACCGGCGAAGTAAGTACTAACACTAGCAATAAGCTAACCGCGCTACAGCGCTTAATGTTAGGAGCGGGCAACACCCTTGGCTTAACAAAACACGTAGATAAATTACAACGTTTATCGCATTTATGGATGCCACTTGGCAAGCGCGTCACTATTGTTGGCGGTGGCTTAGTGGGCTTAGAGCTGGCCGAGTTTTTAGCTGAGCGTGGCCGCGAAGTTACCGTTATAGAAGCCGGACGTAACTTAGGCATCGAGCTGAGTATTGTTAGGCGCTGGCGGGTACTTGATCATGTTAGGCAATTAGGCGTTACTTTAATTACTCAGGCAGACGTTACCGCTATCGATACCCACGCTGTGCACTATAAAGTGGACGAGCAACCCCGCAGCTGCCTTGCCGATACCGTAGTAATGGCAACGGGTATTACCACTGATAATAGCTTAACAAACAGCTTAATTGCAGCTGGCCATACAGTAAAAGACATTGGTGATTGTAATAACGTTGCCTATATAGAGGGTGCAATTAGTGCCGGTTATAAAGCTGGCTTAAGCTGCTAATAGCCACTAATTACTAACTACTAACTACTAACACTTTTAACATAGGGGCACTCGCCCCTATTTTATTACCATAATTAAAGCTGCTGCCTTTTTATGGCTCAGCAAGAACCTCAGCAATAATACTTACAACTATTTTAAAGCGAGAAACTAACAATGAAAAACGCTACACATTTAACCAATAAAGTCGCCTTAGTTACCGGTGCCGCACGGGGTATCGGTAGAGCAATATGCCAAGCACTGGTTGACTCTGGAGCCACTGTTATAGCCACTGATATTTTAACTGAAGAGCTTAACCAAATGGCGCAAGAGCTTGGCGACAAGGTTACGCCAATGACACACGATGTAACCGATGAGCTACAATGGCAGTCGATCGTATCAGCAATTTTAGAAAAGCACCAAAAAATAGATATTTTAGTTAATAATGCGGGGATTTTACTGTTCGCAACGCTCGAAACCACAGAGCCGCAGCAGTTTCGTAAATTAATCGATATTAATATTACCGGCACCTTTTTAGGCTTACATAGCGTGATCCCCTGCATGAAAAAAGCCGGCAGTGGCGCTATTGTTAATATTTCATCAGCCTCGTCTATTTTACCTAACAATGGCACAGGTGCGTATGCTGCAAGTAAATATGCAGTAAGAGGGTTAACTCGCACCGCAGCGCTTGAGCTAGGCCCGTTTGGTATACGTGTAAATAGTGTGCATCCTGGTGCTGTAAATACCCCCATGACTAACCCACAGGGGCTAAGTAGCGAAGAGCTGAACCCACGCTATAAATTTATTCCACAGCAACGTGGTTGTCAGCCTGAAGAAGTAGCCAATATGGTTAACTTTTTAGTCTCGGATCAGGCATCTTACTGTAATGGCACCGAAATGGTGGTAGATGGCGGCCTAACGGCTGGTCAATATTATTATGGTGTACCTGGCGCGCCAGCACAGTAAAAGCGACCTTCAACGCGCATTAAGGCTCTCAGTGCATGAACAAAAAAACCAGCCAGCAGTGAATAACTGTTGGCTGGTTTTTTATGTTTAACTCAAGATGAGTTTTAAGGCGCTAAAGCTGCAAACCGCGCTTGATGGTAATCGGCATCACCAAGGCACATTTGTGCTACGCGAATGCGCTTTAGGTAAAGACCAATGTCTAGCTCATCAGTAACCCCAATGCCGCCATGCATTTGCACCGCTTCACCGCTGATTAAATCGGCTACTTTTGATAGTTTCCATTTAGCTAAACTAGCGCTTGAGGCTAAATTTGCGTCAGCCTTATCTGCATCCGAAAGTGCGGCTATAACACAAGATTGAGCTAATTCTAATTCTACATAACAGCGTGCCGCACGATGTTGTAATGCCTGAAAAGTACCAATTTTTACACCAAATTGTTCACGTACCTTTAAGTATTCTATAGTCATATTAAACAGCGCTTTAATAGCACCAAGCATTTCAGCACTTAAACATAAACGACCTAAATCGAGTGCTTGTTGCAGTGCTTTTAAGCTATTGCCAGCATCGCCTAATAAGGCTTCTGCGGGTAGTTTTAAGTCATTAAAAGTAAGCTCGGCGTAATTGCGTGCATCGATAAGGTTAAGGCGCTTAACCTTTACTTGCTCACTAAATGGCACAATAAACACACTACAGCCAGCGTTATGCTGCGCCGCAACTATCCAACCATCGGGGCTGACACCATCAATAACCATGGTTTTTTTACCATTTAACACAAAGCCATCTACCGCTGTTGTTGCCGTTGTTTGCATGCTGTCGGGATCGTGCCTTGCGTGTTCGTCAACCGCTAAGGCTAAGCGTTTTTCACCACTCATTATTGCTGTTAACCAGGTTTGCTGTTCTGCGTTGGCTAGTTGTTGTAATAATGAACCACACAGGGTTACCGACGATAACATTGGCGAAGCACTCAGGTGTTTACCCATAGCTTCAAATATTGCGCCCATTCCTTTATAACCAAAATCTAGGCCACCCAGCTCTTCGGGAAAAGTAATTGCTCCCCAACCTAGTTCCAGCATTTGTTGCCAAATTTTTTCATCAAAATTAACTGCGGTTGGCTTATCGCGTAATGCGCGCTGCGCTGCGACAGGGCTTTGCGCACTTAAAAACTCTTCGGCGGTATCTGCCAACATGCGATCGTCTTCGCTATATACCATACTCATCAGCTTACTCCTTTATTTTCAGGTAATTGCAATACACGCTTTGCTATCACGTTCAGCTGAACTTCTGAGGATCCGCCAGCTATGGTTTGCGAAAAACTATTTAGCCAAGCGCGAGTAATTGCTTGCTCTTGCTCGCTAAAGCTATCATCTTCCCAACCTAAACCTCGGTAACCCATTGCATCGAGTAATAATTCAAATTTAATTTTTTCTTGTTCGGTATGCACTAACTTCATAATCGACATTAAACCAAAACAGCTTTGCCCCGCTTGCATTTCTGCACCTAAGCGTTGCACCGTTAAGTTGTATGCCTGCTCTTCCATATTGGCTGCAACCGCCTTATTTAGAAGCGCGGCTTCACTAGCGCTGTGTGGCGCTGGCATGTAATCGCTCATTAGTGACATTAAGTCAAAGTGCGTGGGTAATTGAAACTCACCAAACTTAGACATTGCGCTGCGTTCGTGTTGCAGCAATTCTTTAGCCAATTTCCAGCCGCCATTGAGCTCACCTATAAGATTTTCTTTGGGTACGACTACATTATCGAAAAACACTTCACAAAAAGAAGATTTACCGCTAATTAAATCAATAGGTTTGGCTTGCACACCTTGGCTGTGCATATCGAGGAGTAATAAGCTAATGCCTTGGTGTTTAGGGGCTTTAGCATCGGTGCGTACTAATGCGTACATCCAATCGGATTTGTCACCGTAAGAAGTCCAAATTTTACTACCATTAACTAAGTAATGATCGCCTTGATCAACTGCGCTGGTACGAATACTGGCCAAATCAGAGCCGGCGTTTGGCTCACTAAACCCTTGGCACCAACGTACTTCACCGCGAGTCATTGGTGTTAAAAACTGTTGTTTTTGCAGCTCAGTTCCGTGCTCTAACAGCACAGGACCTAACATCCAAATACCTAAATTAATTTGTGGCGGGCGACACTTTAAACGGCGCATTTCACTTTCTAATACGCTGTTTTGCTGCGCAGTTAAACCACCACCACCGTACTGCGTTGGCCAACTAGGACAAAACCAATGTTTGTCGCGCATGCTATTAAACCACTGGCGTTGATCATCAAAAGTGAAGTTAACCTCACTCCCGCCCCAAATGAGCTCGCCATCAGGCGTTGGGGTGCGCAGCGACATAGGACAATTTGCCTCTAGCCAAGTACGAACCTGCTGGCGAAATTCAGTTAACTCACTCATGCTGTTATCTCCTGTTAGCGCACTGCGCGTGGCATACCAATACCAAATTGGGCTATTAGTTCTCGTTGTAACTCATTAGCACCACCACCAAAAGTTAAGGTAACCGAGGCACGCACTTCGTATTCCAGCTCACCCATTAAAAATGACGCGGCAGAATCATCGCGAACCATGCCATTCATTCCCACAATATCAATCAGCTTACGCAGTATTTCAATTGAGCATTCTGAGCCATATACTTTAGTAATTGACGCCAGAGCAATATCCATATGGCCTTTTTCTAAATCGGCGGCGATGCGAAAGTTAATTAAACGCATGGCTTCTAACTTAGCGTAACACTCAGCTAACGCTGCGCGCACCCAAGGGTTATTAGCAGCAGACTTGCCTTGCTCATCTGCGGTATTAGCCCACAAATATACTCGACGAAATAAGCCAACCACTTTATCAGACCACGAACCTAAACCTAAACGTTCATGGTTAAGTTGCGAAGTAATTAAACGCCAACCGCCATTTAATTCACCCACCAGCATTTCTTGAGGTACTTTTACGTTGTCGTAATAAGTAGCCGCGGTTGGGTTTGAACACGTTGGAATAACTGTGCTGCTAAAGCCTTCACTTTGGGTATCTAAAATCATAATAGAAATCCCTTTGTGACGCGCCAGCTCTTGATCGGTTCGTGCAGCTAACCAAATATAGTCGGCCGACTCAGCGCCTGAGGTCCATAGCTTATTGCCATTAACAATAAAGTTGTCGCCCTCTAGGCTGGCTTTGGTTTTTAAAGTGGCTAGATCAGAGCCCGCATTTGGCTCTGAATAACCAATGGCAAAATGAATTTCACCATTAGCAATACCAGGCAAAAACTTTTCTTTTTGTAACTCAGTACCGTATTCCATTAACGCAGGACCTACTGTGCTAATAGTAACAAATGGTAGGGGCGCGCCTGCAATATTGGCTTCTTCAAAAAAGATTAGCTGCTCGGTGGCTTGATAACCTTGGCCGCCGTGCTCTTTTGGCCAACCAACAGCTAACCAGCCGTCTTTACCCATTTGACGTACAACCTTACGGAAGTCTTCGCCGCCTTCACTGCCTCTTAGCTTTTGACGCAGTTCGGATGTCATTAATTGCGAAAAGTAATCACGTACTTCTAGGCGTAACGCCCGTTGTTCTGGTGTTAAATCAATGAACATTTTGCACTCCTACTCTGCGCCTAAAATTAAGCCGCTGGTGGGTACACCAGTGCCTGCTGTAACGAGTACATTTTCAACATTATCAACTTGGTTTACTGCTGTACCACGCACTTGTCGTACTGCTTCGGCCACGCCATTCATACCATGGATATAGGCTTCACCTAATTGTCCTCCGTGGGTATTAATAGGTAACTTACCACCACGTTGATGATGACCTGCGCGAATAAACTCTTTTGCTTTACCACGTTCCACAAACCCAAACTCTTCAAGTTGTGGTAATACAAATGGGGTAAAGTGATCGTAAATAATCGCAGTTTGAAAATCATCTGGCCCTAGGCCCGATTGTGCATAAAGCTCTTTTGCTACTATGCCCATTTCGGGTAAACCGGTAATGTCGTCGCGATAATACGAGGTCATACTTTGCTGACCTTCGGCAATACCTTGCGAACCGGCTTTAATTACTACAGGTTTATTTTTTAGCGTTTTTGCACGCTCAACACTGGTAATAATCATTGCCACCGCACCATCAGATTCTTGACAACAATCAAGTAAATGTAGCGGTTCACAAATCCACTTAGACGCTTGGTGATCGGCCAAAGTAATTGGTTTTTCGTAAAAGAATGCCGCAGGGTTAGTTGCTGCGAAGTCACGTGCGGCAACCGCAACAAGACCAAAATCTTCTGATGTAGCGCCATACTCATGCATATAACGCTGTGCAAACATACCCACCCAACTTGCAGGTGTATGAAAACCATGGGGCATGTAATAACCGTAATTCACATTTTCAAAAATAGGGGTTGATGAAAAGCCATAATCGCCAGTACCAAAACGATACCAAGAACGCTCGTTCATCGCCCGATACACCACTACGGTTTTAGCCACACCACTGGCCACAGCCATTGCCGCATGCACTATAGGTGCACACGCTGCGCCGCCGCCATGAGGTATTTGTGAAAAAAACTTAACTTCTTTACAGCCTAATAAACGCGCAATTTCGTACTCTGGTACTTTATCAACTGAATAACTACTAAAGCCATCCACTTCACTGGGATCAATTCCCGCATCTTTTAAAGCTGCTAATGTTGCCTCCATGGCTAAACGTAATTCAGTACGCCCTGAATTTTTAGAAAACTCTGTGGCCCCCAGACCTACAATGGCAGCTTTACCACTAATTGACTCACTCATCTTGTCTCTCCTAAATTTTATGGCAATACCAATTGCACGGTACCTGTAACATGCATGCCGTATTTATTTTTGCCGGCTAAACCTACATCCACAGTGCGGGTTGTGGCATCGGTTGCGGTTACTTCGCCCATAAAGGTCATAACATCGCCTGGGTAATTAGGCATACCTAATTTAATATCAATATTTTTTAAGCGACTTTGTGGGCCGCTCCAGCCTTCTACATAGCTTTGCACTAAGCCATTAGTGGTTAAAATATTCATAAAAATATGTGGTGAGCCCAGCGCAATAGCGGCATCTTTATCGTGATGGCCTGGAAAAAAATCACGCGTTGCTAAAGCCCCATTAGAGATAAGTGCCACGGTAATTGGAATCGCTTTTTCAGGTAGCTTGTCACCTACGTTTATGTCGTTAAATTGCATTGTTTTCATCAAGGTCATATTTCCACCCCAGCTTATTATTTTCGGTTAAGGCATCGCCAAGTTTTGCCAATAATGCGGGACTCCCGCCCAAGTTTAGGCTAATAGCCCGGCTCCAATAGAGGTATCGGTAGATAACGTAACTAACATCTACACCAAAACCGCCATGCACATGTTGCGCTTTGTGACCAATAGAATGACCCGCTTCGCAGGCATGCCACGCTGTTGCTAACGCTTCGTGATCGCAGCCTAAGTTATTATCAAGGCGATAACACAACTGCCATACATTACTGCGTAATGCCTCAAGGGCAATTTTGGTATCGGCCATGGTCATTTGTACTGCTTGAAAGGTGCCTATAGCGCGACCAAACTGTTGGCGTTCACTAATATATTCAACGGTTTTTTTAATTTGCGCTTCACTAACACCTAACTGTAATGATGCCAAAGAGGCGAATATTCTTGGTACTAACCAGTCATTAGCTTTGCTATCGAGTAACGCTGCATTACTTACAAGCAGGTTATTTAGTTGTAAGTCTGCAACTTCTTCGCCTTGGGTCATCTGCCCTTTAACTAGGGTTAAACCTGGCGCTGTTGTTGCCACTAGTGCCCAGCGTGTTTGCTCATCAAGGGTTAGTGGTAGTAAAACAAAGTCAGCGAGTCCTGCAACTGCCACCGACTGCACTAAGCCATTAATACTTAAGCCGTCATTCGTTTTTTCTACGTTGAGCGTCGCTTCGCTGTGGGTATTTACTAAGTTAAATGCCAGCGTTAATAGGTTTGTGCCCTCAGCCGCAGCTTGTGCAACTGTTTGCAGCTGTGCACCCGCAAACTTTGCAATGGCAGTAGCCACCAGCTGATGACGCCACAAAGGAACTTGCCCTAACGCCCCGCCTTGCGCCTGTAATACTAAGCTCAGTTCGGTCATACCTAAATCAATCCCGCCTATTGCTTCGGGAATAATTACCCCGTGCAGCCCGGTTTCTATACACGAGTTCCATAACTGTGTCATGGTACCTTGGCCTGCTTCGTCATAGTCACGCAGAAAGTCATCGGTACAGGTATCGGTAAATAAGCTATTGGCCATTTCTGCAATGGCTGATTGCTCTTCGCTTAAATTAAAATCCATTACGACTCCTTAGTTGGAACAAGTCTAAATTGTGGCAAGGTCAGCTCACCATCAAATGTGTGATATTCGACTTGCACTTTTTGGCCAATTTTAGGAGCTACACCTTCTTCAACTCCGATTAAGCCTGCTGGAATACGTACGCCTTCTTCAAGCTCAATCAAACCAATAGGATTTGGGCTATCAAATGGGGCTACATGTGGGTAGTGCATTATCACAAATGAATACAGCTCACCCTTACCACTAGCTACTTGGTAATCAAGTTCAAACGAATGGCAATGCATGCACACAGGTGCTGGTGGGTGTTGTAATTTGTCGCAGCTTATACAATGTTGAATACGCAGCTCTTGCTCGCCAAATCCTTCCCAAAAGAAGCGATTATCGTCGCTGACCCCAGGCTTAGGACGCTTTCTAGCTGGTGCTTCTTTAGCGGGCGCTGTTTGCTCAGGCCTTTGCGCTGGTTTAAACTTAATGACTCTAAACATCATGTCGCCTACTTTTTCGTCGGCTTCACCATTGGTTTTTTCTGAGAAATAAGTCATTTTTAACGTAACAAAAAAGCCGGTGCCCAGTGCGGTAGTTTTTTCTTCACTGATGCTATCGAGTACTGTGGTGTAATAAAGCTTTTCACCCATAGTAATGTAGCGATCAAACGTTAGGTTAGAATTAACTGCCACGACCGCTGGGTAGCCATTTTTTTCAAGTATTTCGAGTACGCCATACGGGTTTTCGGTAGTTGAACCTGGTGCTAAAATTTTGTCACCAAAGCCCGCTAAACACCAACTTTGTAACATTGCTGGTGGTGCTACTAGTTGCCCATACTCGGTTGTTGCCGCGTAGTCTGCATCGGTGTAAAGTGGGTTTTCTACCCCCATAATTTCACACCACTGACGTACCATAGCTTCATTAACCTTGTCCCACGCATAGATACGACCATATTGTCGCCCTATCATCGCTTCTATTTCTGCAAACCATTCATATTTAGCCAATGTTCGTCTCCTGCATTTATCAAGATAAATTCTAAAAATTAAAATTATTAATTATTTAGTTAGTTTCGCTAGCACTAAGAAAAGCGGGCATTTCACCGCCGCCATTTAGCAGTAAATTACAGCCACTTGCATAACTTGCTTCTGCTGAAGCTAAAAACAAACAAGCGTTAGCAATATCATCTGGTTGCGCCATACGCCCTGCTGGAATTGTTGCGCTTACTGCGGCAATTCCGGCCTCGTCACCGTAATGTAGGTGTGAGTTTTCGGTATGTACTAACCCTGGGCTTACCGCCACAACACGCACTTTAGGTGCCCACTCTACTGCAAGTGATTTTACTAAAGATAAAATACCCGCTTTAGCAGCGCCATAAGCCGCCGTACCTGGTGAGGCACGCATGGCACTAATACTGCCTATAAAAATAATGCAGCCACTGTTATTTGCTTGCATTATTTCGTTTGCTTGCTGTGCTACGTTTAACGGTGCAATTAAATTAAGCTTAAGAATAGCCTCATGAAAACGAGGAGATGCTTTATCGGCCAAAGCAAATGGACTGCCGCCCGCATTATTAATGAGTACATCAAGCGTGCCATATTCTTTTACTATGGTGCTAAACATGGCTGCAGTACTATCAATATCTTTCACATCTGCTTGAATAAAGTGTGCCTGACGAGTTTTTCCATCAAGGATTACCTGTGGTAGCTGCTCTACTTGTTCACGACCACACACTACTACTTTAGCGCCTGCCGACAAGAAACCTTGTGCTATACCAAGGCCAATGCCTTTAGTACCGCCGGTTATGAGTACCACTTTATCTTTATAGTTTTTACTCGCATGCATAATTAAGCCTTGTCATAAAATAATTCCATAAAAACAGTGTACAGGCAGTATTAGATAACCAGCTTCGTCTAAATGGACGATGCTGTGTTTAGCGACAACAAGTGACAATAACAACATAGAAATTTTACTGTGCGTTGCCTAGCAATGTTTTGGAGTAATGAATGACAGATACAAACGAGCCTAGCGTTTTACTAAGTTTCCCTGAGCCTGGCGTGGCCGAGTTAACGCTAAACCGACCCAGTGCCACCAATGCATTAAGCTTAGAACTGCAAACATTACTATCTAAGTACTTTACTGAGCTGGCAAACAATAAAGACATTCGCTGTATTTTATTAACCGGTGGCGACAAAGTATTTGCTGCAGGCGGCGACATTACTAGCTTAATAGATGCAGACCCAATTGAGATTTACCAGCGCCATACAGAACGCCTATGGGCACCTATTGAGCAATGCCCAATTCCTGTAGTTGCTGCAGTAAATGGCTACGCGTATGGCGGTGGCTGTGAACTGGCCATGTTGGCCGACATTATTATTGCCGGTAAAGGCGCAAGTTTTTGTCAGCCCGAAATAGCCATTGGCATTATGCCAGGTATTGGTGGCACGCAGCGTTTAGTACGTGCAGTAGGTAAAGCTAAAGCAATGCAAATGGCGCTTACAGGCAAGCCTATTAGTGCTTACGATGCTTGGGTAGGCGGACTGGTAAGTGAGCTGTGCGAAGATGACGATGTATATAAACAGGCACTAGCAAATTGTCGTCGCATAGCACGTATGCCTCCGCTAGCGGCAGAGCAAATAAAAGAAGTTATTTTAGCAGGAATGGACGCTCCACTTGCCAGTGCTATGGCGCTGGAGCGCAAAGCAAATGCGTTATTATTTGCATCAAAAGATCAACGTGAAGGTATGGAGGCGTTTTTACAAAAACGCCATCCTGTATTTAGCGGAAAGTAAGGGTAATAGTCATTAATTTAAATTAATTAACACTCCCCTTTGTTAATTTTAGCCAGCATTTAGCTGGCTTTTTTTTGCCTACTTATTTTTACTTTAAGGTAAGGCAGGAATCGTTTGTAATAAAGTTTACAAGCTATTTCTGTCGTCGTAGCCCAGCGCAGCGACACTATTTAAAAACAATCTAACTAACTCTGTTTGCCTGCGTACACCGGTTTTAGAAAATATAGAACGTAAGTGAGCACGCGCTGTGTTACGGCGAATATTTAGCTCTTCAGCAGCTTCTTCTAACGATAAACCATTAGTTAACTGCAGTGATAGCGCAGTTTCTGCCGGCGTTAAACCAAATAGCTTTTTCGATATTTCAATACTGGTGGTCGATTTACCTACCGCATCGCGAATGTAAATTACGGCCTTGTTTTGCCCTTTACCTTCAGCCCAACCTAATGAGGGAATAACTTCAATTACTACACCAAGAGCTATTTCGCCTGATGGACGAGTAATCGACATTGCCTCTGGCATAGTTTGCTTGCCATCAGCATTAGCAAACGTTGCTTTAATTAAGCGTTTTAACTCGCGATTATCACTGTTATCTTGCGCGGTTAGTTTACCACCAATTATTTTAAGCCCGTCTTCGGCGTCGAGTATATGGCTAGCAAATACGTTTTTATCGAGTACTTTGCCATGCTCATCAATAGTAATAGTAGCAATAGACAAACGACCAATAGCACGAGAATATAACGAGCCTAAAGAGGCACTACTATTGAGTTGTAAAAAGGTAGTAATTGCGCGTCTAAAATGCGGGATAAGTAACTCTACAAACGCTTTATCAGCTTGAGAAAAATCTTCTTGTGCATCGGTTCGCGTAACCCTAAACCTTAAATGACCAACATTAGGAGTACTAATATCGGCAGTGAGTACATGGTAAATGTTATTTTTTTCGCACCAGTGTTCTCTATATGATGAATTTTTCCATTCGTTTTCATCCATAAAATCCGCAACAGTTAACACTGTATCAAGTGGTTGATCAGCAAAAGGGGTTAATTTATATTGATAGGGTAAATGCTGAACGGTGTCCCCTTCTTCTAAACCTTCACCTACTGCGATCATTAATCCTAAATCGTCTTCCTCGGGAACTTTTAATATTAAGGTGACATAGTTTGCTTGAAGTATGCTTTGGATTAGCTTTAGAGGGATATTCCAACTTGAAGAACTGGTATCTGCCGACGCTTCGTATAATGCATTTATTAATTCATTATATGCATCGAGACTTATATCTAATTGTGCCATTTTTCAACCTATAGTTATTTTTTTTGATTAAAACTTGAAAATAAAACAAAAAAATAAGCATGCTATATTATTAATTTATACTGCTATTTAATATTTCACTTACTCCACTATCACCGTTATTAGCAAGGTTTGCAAGTGACTCTTTGATTATCATTTAGTCTAATTAAAGTAATATTAATCTATTTTAACGATTAAGTTTATTGTATGAAAACTATGACAAATGATGAAATGAAGCTATTGAGTGTTGCTGTACCTATTATGTTGCAACACTCAATAATAGTACTTTATTATGCGTTTGGATAATCGGTGTAGCCTGCCGCACCTGGGGTATAAAGTGTTTCACGTTTAAACTTTGCCAGCGGTAATTGCGCTGCAAAACGAGTTACTAAATCAGGGTTAGCAACATAGTGACGAGCAAATGAAACCGCTTCTGCTTGATTTGAAGTAACCGCCTCAGCAGCAGACTCCCCATCAAAGCCATCATTAATGATCAGAGCGCCTTTAAATGCTTCTCTGCCCATTTTAAAGGCGTCGATATCGGCTGTCGGCGCACGCATAATATGCAAATAAGCAAGATCTAAATCGGCCACCGCATGCAGCAAGGCCAAATGACTTTCTGCTGGGTTTTCATCTTTGGTATCGTTAAAGCGGTTTCCCGGATTCATCCGCAAACCAACTCGCCCTGCGCCAAATACCGTCGCCATAGCTCGTATACATTCACTGGCAAATTTAGCGCGTGCTTGAGCGCTACCACCAAACTCGTCGTTGCGTTGGTTTGAATCAGAACACAAAAATTGCATAGGTAAGTAGCCACTGGTGCAATGCAGTTCAACACCATCAAAACCAGCTTCTTTTGCATTTTCGGCAGCTTGGCGATGCTCATCTATTACTTGCCACACTTGCTCTGTAGTTAAGGCCTCAGGCATATCAAATGGCTGCATACCCGCACTGTCGGTATACACTTCGCCACGAGCTTTTATCGCTGAAGGAGCAACAGTAGCTACATCATTACCTTTAATATGGTGCGAGCCAATACGCCCTGCATGCATAATTTGCAGCACTATTTTACCGCCCGCCTGATGTACTGCATCGGTTACCTCGCGCCATGCTTGAATTTGCTTTGGCGTTTCTATTCCCGGTTGGCGATTATACGCTTGCCCTGTAACAACAGGCCACGAGCCTTCAGCTACAATCAGCCCAGCACTTGCTCGCTGTGCATAATAGTCACGCATTATGCTATTAGGTGTACCATCTGCATCAGCGCGATTACGCGTCATTGGCGCCATTATTACTCGGTTTGCTATTTCTATATCACCCAATTTGCATGGGGTTAATAGTGGGTTATTTGTGGTCATACAATGTCCTTAATCTAAAGCGGTTACCAATACTGCTGCGCGGCCACCATCAACAGGTAAAGAAGCCCCTGTTATATAAGATGCGTCATCGCTGGCTAAAAAGGCAATTGCACTGGCTAACTCATCGGCGCGGCCAACACGACCCATAGGAATAAGCCTGTTGGTATTATTTAGCATACCCTCATCACTTAACATACCTGCCGTAGCCGGGGTTTCTACTACTGCGGGTACTACCACATTAACGCGAATGTTATGCGCTGCACCTTCTGCCGCAGCCGCACGTGAAAAATTAACTACCGCCGCTTTAGAGGCGCTATATCCGGCCATCATCGGCGTACCTAATTCACCACAAATAGATGAAATATTAACAATAGCACCGCCTTTTTCTTTCATTAATTGCATTGCCGTTCGGGTGCCCCAAAATGTACCATCGACCGAGGTTGTAAAGTTGCTATGCCACTGTTCGGTGCTCATATCTTCAATTGCCCCATACGTAAAGGCCATGGCATTATTAACTAAAATATCGAGGCTGCCATATTGCTGCGCCGTTTGCTCAAGTGCTGTAACAAATGCTTGCTCGTTGCTTACATCGGCTTGTACTGCATGAGCGTTACCGCCTTGCTGGCGAATAGTCGCTACTACTTCGTCTAATGGTGCTTTATTGCGACCACAAATAATTACTGTGGCGCCCTCTTGTGCAAGTCGCTGTGCAGTAGCTGCACCAATTCCGCTGCCACCACCTGTTACGAAAGCGACTTTATCTTTAAAACGAGATTGCATGAGAAATTCCTTATATCGGAAACGTGCAAACAATGTTGCACTGAGTGAATGAGTGATAACGCGTTGCGTTACTGATATTAATATTAAGTGTTAGGTATATTTGAGCTTAAGCTCACTGGTTAAAGGCACTGCTTGGCAACTTAGCGTTAAGTTGTTTGCTAAATCTTTTTCATCGAGCACATCATTATTATTAAGTTTTACTTGCCCTGACACCACTTCACACATACACGAGGCACACATGCCCTCGCGACAAGAGTAGGGTAATTCAATACCTATTTTTTCAGCTGCATCAAGCACGGTTTGTCCGCTCTCACAAGCAATAACATAATGTTCGCCATCAAGTTCAAGCTGTATTGTTGCCGCTGGCATATTTGCTTCATCAACAACAAGTTCTGCGATATTGTCTTGAATCGGTGTTTTTAATGAATTGGCTGGTACCGGTTTTGTTGTGATTTTTGGCACTGCACTAGAAAAGCGTTCAATATGAATACGACTAGCAGGAAATTTAGCGGCTTTAATGGCCAATTCCATTGCATCCATAAATGGCCCAGGGCCACAAATAAAAGCACGTCCTTGTTGCATACCATCGGCTAACGAAGTTAACAGTGATAATGAAGGAATGCCTTGTAACGAATCTAATAAATGAATCACTTCGAGACGCTCTGGGTACTGCGCCGATAATGCCTTAAATGTTTGCTGAAATATAACCGAGGCTTCATCGCGATTAGCGTATATAACCCGCACCTTTCCGGTGCCATTAATTAACACATGTCGCAAAATAGACAGCACAGGAGTAACACCACTGCCCCCTGCACATAACAAATGATCTTCCGCTAAATCTTTTGGCACAAACAGCCCAGCAGGTTGCATCACTTCTATGTTGCTACCCGCTTTAAGATTATCGCAAATCCAATTTGAACCTCGCCCGTCTGCTACACGCTTAACCGTGACACGTAATCCTGTATCTTGGCTTGGCGTGCTCGACATAGAGTAACAACGCATCAAAAACGCCCCTTCATAAGGGAGTTTAAGGGTCAAAAATTGACCCGGCTGATAGTCAAATTGCTCGGTTAACGATGCTGGTACGTCAAATACAATAGAGTTCGCATCAGCGGTTTCTTGTATTACTTCAGCAATAGTTAAATTATGATAACGAGACATAGCGACTCCCTAGCTTATACAAAAGGATCTGAGTTAGGTAAACCTAGCATTACAGTGCCATGTGCACGCATGTAAGTATCTGTATTGTTAGCAATATGACCACGAGACTGATTTATATCGCGAAAAATTCGCTCAATCGGATTACCTTTATAAGTTCCCGACGCTGCACAAGCGCGCATAATCTCGTTAATTCTTTCACTACACTGTTTAGGCACAGCTGCTGATTGCGCGCGCTGTAGTAAACGGTCATTAACTGGCATCATTTCGCCATTTTGAGTATGCTTTACCACTTCTGCAAAATTACGAAACAACACCAACTTCAACTGATCGCTGGTCATTATTGCTTCGGTTACTGCCATTTGCGCATTCACGTCTTCTGCAGTTTTACCACCGTGTTTACCCACATGTTCAGCGCAGCGATGACGAAATTCAGTAACAGCACCATCCAGTGCACCAATACACGCGGTAGATACAGCACGCTGAAATATCTGCACAAATGGGATACGGTATAACCAGTTATCATTAATCGCGCGCCCTTTACAAGCTGCGTCGCTGTAGTCATTAGTTTGGTGGGTGCGATACTCAGGAACAAATGCCCCTTCAACCACAATATCGTGACTACCAGAAGCGCGTAGTCCAAGTACATCCCAGTTTTTTACCACTTTAAAATCAGATTTAGGTAATAAGAATGTTCTATGTTCAAGCTCTTTACTGCCTGGTGATTTAGGCACTAAACCACCTAAAAATATCCATTCACAGTGCTCTACACCGCTTGAAAAACCCCAACGGCCTGAAAAGTTAAAACCACCTTCCACTTTTTCTACTTTGCCCACTGGCATATAAGTAGAAGCAATCAATATTTCTGGGTTTTCAGCAAGTACTTCTATTTGTGCCCTTTCATCAAACAAGCCAATTTGCCAGTTATGTACGCCAATAACACCATAAATCCAAGCGGTAGACATACAACCTTGCGCTAGCGTCATTTGAATAATATAAAATACTCTAGGGTCAAGCTCATATCCGCCCCAGCGTTTAGGTTGTAAAACACGGAACAAACCTGCTGCAATCATTTCTTTTATTGTTTCATCAGGTACTTTACCAGCAGTTTCTGCAGCTTGGGCGCGCTCAAGTAAGTTAGGAACCAACTTCTCTGCCGCTGCGATGAGACGATTAGCTTCTGGTGTAAGAAAATCATCTGAGATACCTGTAATATCAATTTTATATGGAACACTCATGGTTGTTATCCTTCATAGAATTAGCGCGCAATTGCACTGGTTAAACTCACCAACTTGCTTAACACCAGATTTTCACACTAGCCACTATCTCTCATCGTCAATATGGACTAAGCAAAAAAACTTCTCATTCCATGCAATAATTAACAGCGCTATTAAGCAACCCACATAATAAAGAACAACATTTCCCAACTCAGTGATATCACTTTAAATTCAATAGCTTAACAAAAGGAATGGGGTTGAAATATGGGTGTGAAACTCAAGTGAACAAATACGGCAACGGGCACTAACTTATATAACGCTTATAAAACAACACCAAAGCAGCAGTTTGTTTACCTCTTATTTACACATAGTCCAAATGCGTGATGCTCAACAGATCACTTATCGCTACTTTCAAACCGCAGTGTAAAAAAAGTACAACAAAATAGCGGTTAGGCATTTCCTCTTTGATAAGCTTTACTCAATGAGGGTTGCAGTAGTTAGTGAATGCCTATCGCTGAAATAAATATAAAAAATCATCGAGGAAGTGTAATGAATTTAAATGACAATAGGTTTGCATCAAATCTCACTATAAAACCGTTAGCGTTTGCTATTGCATGTGCTGTATCTGGTCAGGTATTTGCAGCGCAAGAACCAGAGCAGGCCGAAGCTAAACAGACCGCAGTTAAAGGCATTGAGCGTGTTTCGGTAACAGCCCAAAAACGTATTAGCACATTACAAGAAACGCCTATCGCCATTACCGCTTTTAACGCTGAAGCAATAGAAAACCTGGGTATTGAAGATATCAGTGATGTTAATGCGCAAGCACCCAACGTCAAAATTTTTCCTCCATATGGTAGTACCTTTAACGTTGGCATGGATATTCGCGGCCTAGGGACATCTGAACCTTCATTAGCGATTGACCCTAAAGTAGGTATTTATTTAGATGGCGTTTATTTAGCACGTAACTCTGGGGCTATTTTTAATATCGTTGATTTAGAGCGTATGGAAATACTACGTGGACCTCAAGGTACACTTTGGGGTAAAAATACAACCGGTGGTGCGCTTAACTTAGTCACTAGAAAACCATCAGATGACTTTCAATTTAAGCAAAAGGTTACTGTAGGCAATAACAGCTTACTTAGCTCAACCACATCAATTGATACCGGCGCAATTGGTAATTTTACCGCCAGACTTACGTATATGACCAGTGAGCATGATGGTTGGGCTACCAATACCTTTGCTGGTGCAAAAGAAAAAAACTTAGGTGCAGAAGATGTTGATGCACTGCGTGTTGCACTGCGTTATACCGGTGATGATTTTACCGTTAACTACAGCTATGACAATACTGATGGCAGTTCAGTAGCTATGCCTGTACAAATTAGCAATGTGCGCCCGCAATATACAGATCCAAATGTACCCACTATGGACCTATCTACGGGTAAGCTCTATGCCGGCAACGTATTTGCAATGATGGCCGCCAATGAGAAAGCGCCTGGCCGTCAAACCGAGTTTGAATTAGATCAACATGGCCGTGAGTATGTTGATATTGAAGGACACAACTTAACGTTTGAATGGGATTTTTCTGACAACCATACCTTTAAATCGATTAGCTCATTTCGCAGCTATGACTCAGATTTAAGCGAAGGTTACGATACCGATGGCGGTGCTTATTTTGCTCCAGCTTTAGATTTCAGTACTTCGCCACCAAGTGTTGACACCAGTGACGTGCTTGCTATTCCGGCGTTTCAATATACTAGCGTGAAATCACAAGAGCAAAAATCACAAGAATTTCAACTACTCGGTCAGTTTTTAGAAGGTGATTTAAAGTACGTAGCTGGGTATTATTACTTCAGTGAAGAAGGTGAAGAAAACAACCCGTGGAATATAGGTATTTTTACAGGCCAAGGCGCTAACGTATTATTCACCGGCTCACTACCATGGGGTAGCTTTTATAAAGTAAACGCTAAATCATCGGCGCTTTTTACCAATGTTGATTATAAATTAACGGACGAGTTAAATGTGGTTGCAGGGATACGCTATACAAAAGATACCAAATCTCTGACTAACGTAGCAAAGCATGATGCAATGTTAAGAAACGATTTACACTCTGAAACTGACTGGTCAAAAACAGTGGGATCACTGCTATTTAATTATGTAGTAGATCAAGATTTAACTATGTACGCTAGTATCTCACAAGGGTACGCTGCAGGGGTTTACAACCCAGGTTCTATCGACCGATTTGCTTATCTTAATCCAGCAAATATGGGCGAAGCAAACTATGAAGGAACACTAACACCTGCCGATCCTGAAGATACCACAGCGTATGAGGTTGGTGTTAAAGCAATGCTGCTGGATGACCGTTTAATGCTTAATACCGCTGTATTTTTAAATAATAACACTAACCTACAAAAAACCATTTTCGATGGCAGTATTCGTCGTTCACTTAATACTGGTGAGTCGAAAAATAAGGGGATCGAGATTGATGCTAAATTTGCTGCTACCGACAGCCTATTCTTTACCACCAGCCTTGGGTATTTAGATACGAAATACAGTGATATTACATTTACCGACAACACCTCTTATTCGGCATCTGTTGCAATGAATTGGACTATAGCCGAATTAGACTTTGGTAACTTAGCACTCAATACAAACTATGTGATGGTGGATGACTATCAATTTTCTGTATCTGACCCAAGCTTAGTGGGTGATAACTATGCGCTACTCAATGCACGCCTAACATTATCTAATATCAAGATAGGTGAGCGTTCAAACCTTAAAGTATCGCTTTGGGGGAAAAATATTACCGATGAAGAGTACATTGTATTTGGTTCAAACTTTAACTTCTTTGATGCGCAGGCATACGGTACGCCAAGAACCTATGGCATAGATGTTAGTTTTGAGTATTAATTAAATAATTATTATAGTGAAGAAGGGCCTTAATATTTATTAAGGCCTTTTTATTTGTGCTGCTATTGTTGCTACGAATACAGCTGTATTTGCACAGTAATGATCGTTGAGATAGGGTTAATACGCATAATTTGGTAGGTAGGATATAAAGTTATATTAATTATAACCTTGCTGTAATTGCGCTTAATTGACCTAGCACAAAGCAGCAAGATTATATGAGGTTCGATTATTTAGGTAGGTTTAACTCGCGCGCTAACTTTTGTGCGGAGATGGTACTGTACTGCAGCTCATCTGCTGCAGAGTTATCTGCAATCCATAACAATACATTACCTATTTCATCCGGTTCGGCTACAGCCTGCTGCAAGCCTTTAATACCCTGATCGCCAATAGTCGCTCTTAGCGTTTCAGTGTTAACAACTCCCGGGTTTACTGTAAAAGCGCGAATACCTTGATGACCATGTTCACGGCAAATAATACCCGACAGTCGCGACACTGCAGCCTTACCTGCACCGTATGCATAACCCCAGCCCCCTTTAGATGCAGGAATAGGCGGATCTTTTTCACCCGCTCCCGAGGTTATATTTATTATACAACCGCTTTGTTGCGCTAACATACTTGGTAAAACAGCTTGTGCTATTTGCACTGGCGCGCCTATGTAACCTCTAGCAACTTTTTCAAGCGTTTGCTGCGTTACATCTAATAAAGAAGCATTAAGGCCAGCCCCCTGATAAATAGCATTATTAACAACCACGTCAATTTTACCAAAGTGTTCAAACACCTGCTTTAGAGCATTAGCAACGGAGTTAAAATCAAGTAAATCCATTTTTATCGCAATGACCTCACAACCTAATTGCTCCATCATTTGGGCTGTTTGTTTTAAACTCCCTTGCGTACTTTGCTGTGCTACCTCGCTATCTAATTCACGAGCTGTTATTGCTACTCGATAGCCTGCTTTTGCAAATGCGATGGCTGTTGCACGACCTATACCTCTACTTGCACCTGAAATAAACGCTACTTTTGACACAAATTATCTCCTATTTTTTATTTAACTTAGCATCAATTTAGCATTGCGGCATAGTTTAAATGGACCAAGGATTTTATTGTTATATGAAAATGCTACATAACTGATTACACAAGTAATAATGTGTGTTCTAAAAGCATCTGTTGTTAGATTAAATAAGTGATTTTGTGAGGAGATTTTGTGGTAATAAAGGTTAACGTTAGCTAAAAGCAAAAAACCCAGCAACGTTAGTTACTGGGTTTTAAATTTGGTGCGGATGGGGGGACTTGAACCCCCATGCCCTAAAGCACCACCCCCTCAAGGTGGCGTGTCTACCAATTCCACCACATCCGCATTTTTTAAGCTTGCGCTTAGGTGTTAAACTTTATGATTTATTTGAGGAGTATAAATCGTTTAACGTTTTAGCTTTTACGCTAAATTAATTTGGTACGTCAGAGCGTTGCTCTTTCGAAGATGTAACTGGCACATCTTCTTCAACAGGAATAACTGTTTCTAAAGCTGGTGCTGCTTCAAGGTTTTCCCATTCATCAGTCTTTTTAATATGACTTGCAGTAAGGTTGCCCAGTACTATGCTTAATATAAAAAACACAGAAGCTAAAACTGTCGTTGTTTTAGTCATAAAGTTACCTGCACCTGATGATCCGAAAACAGTTGACGAAGCACCCGCGCCAAATGAAGAACCCATATCGGCACCTTTACCTTGCTGGATTAAAACCATTCCAACAAGCGCTAAAGCTACAACTAAATAAACTACTAGTAAAATTTCGTACATTTATACGGTCCCTTTTGCACTGTTGCAGATAGCAGTAAATGAATCTGCTTTTAAACTTGCGCCACCAATTAGGCCGCCGTCTATATCTGTTTGTGCAAATAATAATTCGCTATTTTTTTCGTTAACGCTACCACCATATAAGATGGTTAGCCCTTGTGCTAAATCGCTGTTTAATGAAGCGATTTTGTCACGGATAAATTTATGAACGCTTTGTGCCTGTTCTGGCGATGCAGTCTTACCTGTGCCTATGGCCCAAACGGGTTCATATGCTATCACAGAATCTTTGAGTGCTGCTACACCTAATTTTTCAATTACTGCATCAATTTGTGCAGCAACTATTTGTTCTGTTTTACCGTTTTCTTGCTCACTTTCGCTCTCTCCAACACATAAAATTGGCGTTAAACCAACTTGTTGTGCGCGAGCAAATTTTGCAGCTACGACATCATTGCTTTCTTTGTATATACTACGACGCTCTGAGTGACCTACTAATACATATTGGGCGCCCAACTCTTTAATAAGTTGTGCATCAACTTCACCGGTAAATGCACCGGGGGTATTTTCTGACACAGTTTGAGTTCCCGTTGAAACACCGCTGGCTATCATTGCTGACACTAACGGAAACGGAGGAAATAAAACAATGTCTATCTCGTTTGATTTAACATTGTTAATAGCATCAGACATTTGTTTAACCAGCTCTAAAGAGCCATTCATTTTCCAATTGCCTGCGACCATCGCCTTGCGTGCTGCCATTTTTCCACTCCACATGAGAAAGCGGTCGAGATATTAACTCGACTCGCCCAAAGTTACAAGAGGTTATTGTTATCAATCAGTTTGTTTGCTCATAGATTCAACAACCGCGGCTATTTTTTCTGCGCTGTCGATTACTAACTTCTCTTGTTCGGCCTCAACCATAACACGTACAACAGGTTCAGTGCCTGATTTACGTAGTAACACACGCCCCTTTTCACCTAAAGTTTGCTCAACCTCTGCTACTGCAGCTAATACTGCAGGCGCTTTTGTCGGATCTGTACCTGGGGTGTAACGTACGTTAATCATTTTCATTGGGTACTTAGTAAAACCAGTACCTAAGTCTTGTAATGTTTTATTTTGCGCAACCATAGCAGCTAGTACTTGCAAGCTTGAAATAATGCCATCGCCGGTGCTTATTAAATCAAGGTTTAATACATGGCCCGAACTTTCGCCGCCAATAGTCCAGCCTTTTTGTTGTAGCAATTCCATTACATAACGGTCGCCTACTTTACTGCGTGCAAATTCAATACCTTTGGCTTTCAATGCATTCTCAAGGCCCATGTTTGACATAACAGTGCCAACAACACCACCACCTAAATTATCATCTTGCGCTGCTTGGCAGGCAATAATATACACTAAGTCATCACCATCAAACACTCGACCATTATGATCAACCATCATTACACGGTCGCCATCGCCATCATAGGCAATGCCCACATCTGCATTATGTTCAAGCACTTTACGTTTTAGGGTATCTACGTGAGTAGCGCCGCATTCATGGTTAATATTTACACCATTGGGCTCACACGCATGCGTGATTATATTTGCACCTAGTTCGCGCATAACTGATGGTGCAATATGGTAAGTTGCGCCATTGGCACAATCGAGTACAATTTTTAATCCTTCAAGCGACAAGCTTTGTGGAAATTGGCTTTTACAGAATTCGATATAACGACCATCAGCGCTAGTTAAGCGACTCGCTTTACCTAATTTATCTGACTCAACACAAGTCATTGGTTCATCAAGCATGGCTTCAATTTCAAGCTCTACTTTGTCATCAAGCTTTAAACCGCGACAGTTAAAAAACTTTATACCGTTATCGTAATACGGGTTGTGCGATGCACTAATCACTATGCCGGCTTCGGCTCTAAATGTTTGTGCTAAATAAGCAATCGCAGGGGTTGGCATAGGTCCCAGTAATACAACATCGATTCCTGCTGCAATTAACCCTGCTTGTAATGCGGTTTCTAACATATAGCCTGAAATGCGGGTATCTTTACCTATCATCACTTTTTTAGTGCCATTTTCTGATAGGACACGGCCCGCAGCCCAACCTAGTTTCATTGCAAACTCAGGATTTATAGGATGCTCACCCACGAGTCCGCGTACACCATCGGTGCCAAAATATTTTCTTTCTTTCATTTAAAGTACTCCTTGTTTGCAGGCTTGTAGTACGTTAAGTACATCTGCGGTTTCTTTTACGTCGTGTACACGAATAATATGCGCACCATTTTGTGCTGCGATTAATGCGCCCGCTAAACTGCCGGCCAATCGCTCATTTGTATTTCTATTTAATAAGTTGCCAATCATCGACTTACGCGATAATCCCGCTAATAACGGTAAACCAAACTGATTAAAGTCATTAAACTGCGCCAGTAGTTGGTAATTGTGGCTGAGTGTTTTACCAAAACCAAAACCAGGATCAAGAATAAGTTGTGTTTGCTTAATCCCCGCTGTTTTACACGCAGCAATACGCTGACTAAAAAACTGTTTTATATCTGTAAATAAATCATCATAGTGCGGCGCTGCCTGCATGCTGCGAGGTTGGCCTTGCATATGCATTAAACACACCGCAACATCAGGAAACTGCGCCACTACGTTCAGTGCGTCGCTTTCTTGTAATGCACGTACGTCATTAACAATATCGGCCCCAGCTAAAATAGCTTGGTGCATTACTTGTGCTTTACTGGTATCAATAGATATAACGCAATCACTGTTTTCACGAATTGCTTTAATCGCTGGTATTACACGTGCTAATTCATCCTCAAGGCTCACATCAGGAGCACCTGGGCGAGTCGACTCTCCGCCAATATCTATAATTTGCGCCCCGTCGTCTAACAATTGCAGCGCACGCTGCAGCGCAATATCAGGGTCTATAAACTTCCCGCCATCTGAAAATGAATCGGGAGTAACATTAAGTATTCCCATAATTACTGGATTTGCCAAACTTAGTGTACGTTTGCGAGGCAAGTTTAGTAAATTATTCATGATGACCTTTTTTGTTTGAATTAGCTGAAGTTTATTTTATACGTTTGATACAAAAAAGCCCCGAGGTTCGGGGCTTTTAGTTTAGCTATTTTAACGATTATTCAGCTTTGTCATCAAGGTTTGTTTCATCTTTTTTAGCTTCATCAGTTGGTTTTTGATCTTCATCAACTAATTTTTCTGCTGAAACATCTTCTTTAACTGGCTTTTTTTCATGGCGGTCATGCGCATCGCGTGGTTCACGAACTTCTTGGCGCGCCATTAAATCATCAATTTGCTTAGCATCAATCGTTTCGTACTTCATCAGCGCATCTTTCATTGCGTGTAGAATATCGATATTTTCTTTTAATATCGCTTCTGCTCGCTGATAGTTACGATCTGATAATAAGCGTACTTCGCTATCGATAATTTTAGCTGTTTCGTCCGATATACTCATAGAGCGGCCACCGCCCATGTACATATCGTTTTGATCTTCTGCGTAAAGTAGTGGTCCAAGTTTTTCACTTAAACCCCAGTGCGTTACCATTTTACGGGCAATATCACTCGCACGTTCAATATCGTTACTAGCACCTGTGGTTACTTTATCTGCACCATAAATAAGTGCTTCTGCGATACGTCCGCCATACAGGCTTGAGATCATCGACTCTAGCAATTCTTTCGAATGGCTTACACGGTCTTGTTCAGGCAAGTACATAGTTACACCTAGCGCACGGCCACGTGGAATTATAGATACTTTATAAACAGGATCATGCTCTGGCACCATACGACCAACAATAGCATGGCCAGCTTCGTGGTACGCTGTCATGGCTTTTTCTTGCTCGCTCATCACCATGGTTTTGCGCTCAGCGCCCATCATGATTTTATCTTTAGCAGCGTCAAACTCAGCCATACTAACAACACGTTTATTACCGCGTGCCGCATAGAGTGCAGCTTCGTTTACTAGGTTTGCTAAATCAGCACCTGAAAAACCCGGTGTACCGCGTGCAATTAAAGCTGCTTCAACGTTGTCGCCTAATGGCACTTTACGCATATGTACTTTAAGTATTTGCTCACGACCACGAATATCAGGTAAGCCAACTTCAACTTGGCGGTCAAAACGACCCGGACGAAGTAAGGCTGGATCTAATACGTCTGGGCGGTTAGTTGCAGCAATAACGATAATACCTTCGTTACCACCAAAACCATCCATTTCTACTAGCATTTGGTTTAGCGTTTGCTCACGTTCGTCGTTACCGCCGCCCATACCAGCACCACGTTTACGACCTACAGCATCTATTTCATCAATAAAGATAATACAGGGTGATGCTTTTTTAGCTTGCTCGAACATATCTCGTACGCGAGATGCGCCCACACCAACAAACATTTCAACAAAGTCCGAACCAGAAATAGTAAAGAACGGCACTTTTGCTTCACCAGCAACGGCTTTAGCAAGTAACGTTTTACCTGTACCAGGAGGACCAACCATCAACACGCCTTTAGGAATGCTGCCACCTAATTTTTGGAATTTTGATGGGTCGCGTAAAAAATCTACCAATTCTGATACATCTTCTTTTGCTTCATCACAGCCAGCAACATCGGCGAAAGTGGTTTTAATTTGATCTTCGCTCATTAAGCGCGCTTTGCTCTTACCAAACGACATTGCGCCTTTACCGCCACCGCCTTGCATTTGACGCATGAAAAATATCCACACACCAATAAGCAGTATCATTGGGAACCAAGAAATAAATATACTTGCTAAAAATGACTGCTCTTCAGGTTTAACCCCTTTCACATTGACGTTACTTTTTAACAAATCATTTAAAATGTCTTTGTCGTAAATAGGCATAATCGTTTGAAAACGTTCGCCACTGGTTTTAGTACCTGTAATTGTGCCACTGGTACTTTCAATTGCCACTTCTTGTATAGAGCCACTGCGGGCATCTTTAACAAATTGACTATAACTTGTTTGACGATCTACTTGATCGCCGCCATTAAAGCTCTGAAATACTGACATCAGCACAACTGCAATAACCAGCCAGAGTATTAGATTTTTTGCCATATCGCTCAAGGGGTTAACCTCTTGTATCCAATTAATTTAAATTCAACTAAACGCCCAACAACTGTACTACAGTTTATATCCAGTCGCTACTATATATACTTCCCGTGAACGGGCGCGCGAGGCATCTGGTTTACGTATCTTCACTGTTTTAAAACTATTACGTACATCTTGCAAGAACTGATCAAAGCCTTCACCTTGGAATACTTTAACAATAAATGCACCATTTTTCTTTAATACTTGATTACACATATCCAGTGCAAGCTCGACCAAATACATGCTACCAGCTTGATCAACCGAATTGTTACCACTCATATTTGGTGCCATGTCAGAGAGTACCACATCAACATTTTTGCCATCAATACGTTTTAACAATGCACTTAACACTGCTTCTTCACGAAAGTCGCCTTGTAAAAAGTCAACACCCGCTAATGAATCCATAGGGAGGATATCGCACGCTATAACTTGTCCTTTATCTCCTACTTTTTCTGCCAAGTATTGTGACCAACTACCCGGTGCAGCCCCCAAATCAACAACAGTCATTGCTGGGCGGAGTAACTTGTCTCTACTTTGGACCTCATCTAATTTAAAAACAGCTCGAGAACGCCAACCTTTTTTTTGCGCCTCTTGAACATATTTATCATCAAAATGTTCTTTCAGCCATCGCTGTGAACTGGCTGACTGTTTTTTATTTGTCATAAATTAACACGCAACTAATTAGTAATATTCTTTAGATGGCGGTAGAATACCCTTAATTCAAGCCATATTCAGCAAAATTTGTATAAACATGACATTATCAAACAAACAAAAGCAGTTTTTAAAAGGTCAGGCACATAGCCTCAAGCCTGTAGTTTTACTAGGTTCTAACGGTTTAACCGAAGGCGTAGTAGTAGAAATTCAAAGCGCATTAGAAATTCACGAATTAATTAAAGTGAAGGTTCCAACTGATGATCGCGAAACTAAAGCGCTCATTTTTGAAGCAATTGTGCGTGAAACTGGTGCAACTAAATTACAATCAATTGGTCACACTATTGTGCTTTACCGCCAAAGTGAAGAGAAAAAAATTAAATTACCGCGTGGCTAAACACTACTTGTAGGATTTACCCGGTAATATAAAAAAACCAGCACCCGCTGGTTTTTTATTATCTGTCACTTTTAAATTAATGATTAAAATCCATAGTGAGTTCACTGACCCTATATTGTGGTGCATCTTTTGGGGCTTTATCGCGTATTTTATCTAGTATGTAATAGCGCGAAAACTCATCTTCAGACATAGCACTCACCGTACCTTTTGAAAGCAGTGCCGTAAGTTCAGGCGTGGTATTACTGTGTCCTACAACAATTACAACACCCTGTAATTTTAGTAGTTTACTTTCAAGTGAAGCTAAATCAGCTGCATCATACATTTTTACTGTAGTGCTTAAGTAAGTAGCCATTGGCGCTGCTGTTTGTAATGTACGCTTATAATTGCTGCTAAATAGCTGCACGTTTTTATGTTGTTTTATTAACTGTACCAAATACTGTGCACGTTGTGCGCCAAGCACTGTAAGCGACGGGTTTTTACCGGCTTGTTTTTCACTGTGGCGAAATAAATAAATCTTATCTGGGGCGGCAAATACAAATTGGCTATTAAACACCATAACCAGTAGCGCCAAGATTAAAAGCCTTTTATCTTTAATCATGATTTTTAGCCTCGCTTATATTTAAGCACTCTATTTATAAACTCTGTTGTAAGTTCATTTATCACCCCAGTTTCGGCATTTATTATTAAGCTAAAACCCACATTTAAATGAGGAAAAACCACTAAATCGGTGCGATAGCCTTGCACCCAACCACTATGGTAATAAAGGGTTTCATCATCGTAGTTATATACTCGCCAACCTAGCCCATAAAAAGCCTCACTAAGATGACCTTTCCATACTCGTCGGTATTGCTCTTTTTTGGTATGCGTATAGGGACGTGTTTGTACCGCTAATGCATCGAGCGATAATACATTTGGGTACTGACCTAATTGCGCCTTTAGCCATATTGCCATATCGGCAGCACTGGCATTTATGCCTGCAGCGGGGGCTACTTTATAATAATTTTTTTTCAGCTTAGCGCTATACCAACGTTTTTTCCCTCTTACATGTGGAAATGCGTAGTTTTTATCTTGCACCATAGCGTCGTAGCCTAAACTAGTGTCATGCATTTTTAAGGGCGTAAAAATAGCGTCATTTAGCCACTGAGAGTAACTTTTATGAGTACTCCTTAAAATTACATCGTCAATTAAACTAAACATCACATTTTGATAGCCATAACACTGCCCAGGATCGCATATGGGTGCTACCGTAAGTAGCTTTTCAACAATATCTGGATAACTCATTCGTGATTCAATTAGGTTATCGTAGGCGTTGGGAACTAGGCCACTAGAGTGACTTAAAATATGATAAACCTTTAAATTATCTTTGTAGTCGGTGTTAGCAAATTCAGGAATATAGTCGCTAATAGGCTGGTATAAATCTATTTCCCCTTCACTTGCAAGCTTAGCAGCTAACGATCCTGCAAAGGTTTTAGATACTGATGCTAATCTAAAACGTGTATGTTGATTAACCCTTTGAGAGCTACCCACTTTGGTAAAGCCCATGGTATGAATATAATCACTCGACTGCATATTAACAATCGATAAAGCCGCGCCAGGTATACCTTTTCGTTTAAGCTTTTTTTCTGCGTAACGCCCATATTTTTTTACAAATGCAGGCCAATCTGGATCTACATTTGCAGCAACCTCTGAGTGGGTTATTAAAATACAAAAGGCGAGCAGGTAATAAATCGAGTAATTAAGGTACTTCATCGGTGGCTGTTTTTTCTTTTTTTAATTGCTTCTATGCATATAATATCATGAACTTTTGTCAAGACTAACGTACAATATGTTGATTATTGGCCTTTTACTGAGTGTGAAGTATTTATGCGTTTTTTAGTTGTACCACTTTTTATATTATTTTCATCGGGTTGCGCTATAACCACAACAACAAATCAGCCTGCTGAGCCATTGGCAATGCCCTTAAAGCCAATGTTAAAAAGTCAGACATACCAACTGGAGTATGAGGCACAACACACCTCGCCTAAAGTAAAGTCAGTGCAATTACCAGCTCATAAAGTAATGAAAAACCAAACGGTTAAAATTGTTACCGACAGAGTAAGTGTAACCGACACTTTACTGGCGCAAATAAGCCAAGCGCTCAATGACAAACAACTAAAAGTAACTACTAAAAACGATAGTGATTACACACTTGCTATTCATCAAGTTGATCTGTCGTTTACCGATGATAGTAAATACACGTTAAATCAGCCCAAACAACCTTATGCTCTATACTCTAAAGTTGCACAGCAATTTCCAACCCAGCAGTGTGCAACTATTTTAGCGCAAGTTAGCATGCGCTTAACGCATAAAGCCTCTGGTGATGTTGTTTGGTTTGCAAAATCATCTTTAGATAGCACTAGCTTTCATCGTGAATCACTGATTTATAGTTTTACCGAAGAGCAAAAAATCACTAATGAACTTGAAGTAGTCGCCTTTGTCCACCAGCAAAATACCGAACAAGCACGTTTAGCACGCGCCGAGGCAAATACAAAGGTAACTATTCCTAAATATAATACAATGAGCAAGCTTAGCACACTGACTAAAGTGCAAGGCCCGTGTACTCGCACAGAAATAAGTGCTTTAGCACCAATGATGCAGTTTTATTTAAGCAGTATATTAATCGACAAAATTAAAGTGATATAAGCGTAAGTTAAACACTACATTTTTTTACAGGTTTAAAGGAACGTTTAACAATATACTACGCTTTATAATCATTACTTATTTAGGTTCCAAGGATGAAGCACTCAATACTTAGCTATTTTTTATGTTACACCTGCTTATTATTTGCCTGTGTATTTAGTGCCCATAGTACTGCCAGTAACCGCTATTATGCTGATAATACCTTGGAGCCTATTCAAGGCTTTGCATGGGACTGGAGCGCCGGTACTGGTTATTATATTGAAGACTCTTACCTTATCGGCATGGACTCCTATGACGATGGTATTGAATTAGATCTCAGCCTTGCGGTTTCTTTTGATAACTTTTATCTCGATTATGACCATAACCAACTCAGCGGCGGCCTTGTTATAGGCTACAGTCTAATTAACAAATATAATTGGGAGCTCGATATAATCGGTGCTAACGCCCAAGCTGGGTTTGGTCAAAAAGGCTTGGGGTTTTATAACAATGGTGTGGTTGAGGAATTACGCGGCATTAAAAAGCGTAAGTATGACTTTAATACAGGCCTTAGATTTACCCACAGATTTGATGGCTCACAGGTTTCTATTGAATTTTTGCATGACATTTCAAACGCCCACAATGGCTGGGTATTTAATTCTTTTTTTAGCAAAATACAACCTTGGCGTAACTGGGAGTTTCGCTCAGGCATAGGCTTTAGTGCCTATTCTGCTGACTTTACTAACTATTATTTTGGTATTGAGCAAAGTGAAGTTACCTTGCTGCGTCCTGCCTATAAAACCAATGCCAGCAGCAGCATTATGCTTGAGTTTCATGCTGAGTACCCGCTTAACCAAGACTGGGTGTTTTTAGCCGGCTGGTTAACGACTTTATTTTCTAAAGAAATTGACGACAGCCCTATTATTTCTCAAGGGTACCAACACAAAGCCAAGCTAGGCGTGCGTTATGTATTTTAGACGCTGGTGTTATTTACTATTAGCTTACCCTGGCAGTTTACTCGCCGAGGTGCCCCAAGAGGTAACCGCACTTAGTGCAATACCTAATACCTGCGTGGCACTACGTGAAGGCCGCCACTGTTATACTGAAGTGGTTTTATCATGGCAGCAGCCCACAATAGGTAACTACTGCTTACGAGACGCTACCTCAAAATATATTATGCAATGTTGGCTTAAGCAGCAACACGGCGTTTTTAATTATGCATTTGACTCTGAGCAGAGCTTATCATTTGAATTATTTGATAGTAATACTGCAAAAGTCATAGCCACCACTGAAGTAAAGTTACAGTGGGTTTATCAAAACAGGCAGAAAAAACGCCGTTGGCGATTGTTTTAATAAGGAAGTCTTATGGATAATTACGGTACTATTTTACTCGTTGAAGATGATATTTCTTTGGCACAATGGGTGGCTGAATATTTAACAGAACAAGGCTATTGTGTACATGTTTGTCATCGCGGTGATGAAGTTGTTGGCCAAGTTAAAACCTTGAAACCGCAGTTAATACTACTTGATATTATGCTTCCTGGGTTAGACGGCATAAGCGTTTGTCGCGAGCTACGTAGCTTTTATCAAGCTCCTATTATTATGCTAACAGCTCGTGATGACGAAATGGATGAAGTGATTGGCTTAGAGGTAGGTGCCAGTGACTACATAATGAAACCGGTACGCCCTCGTGCATTACTAGCAAGAATAAAGTCAGCCCTTAGGCTCACCACCCAAAGCAGCCAATCTCATAAACAGCATAGTATTATTAATGTAGGGGCTTTGAGCATTAATAGTGAGTCGCGAAGCGTTAAACTTAACGATATCGATATAAATATATCTAGCGCTGAGTATTTATTGCTGCATTACTTAGCCAGTAACGCAGGGCAAGTTGTATCACGCGATGCGGTGTTTAAAGCAACCAAAGGACGCGAGTACGACGGCCTTGATAGAAGTGTTGATGTGCTTATTTCTGCGCTACGTAAAAAGTTTAATGACGATCCGCAAAACCCTGAAAAAATTAAAACAATTTGGGGACGAGGTTATTTACTCGTTGCCACTGCTTGGTAGCTACAAATGAAAAAGTTTTATATTGCACTGCTTAGCAGCGCACTGCTTTCGATTATTGTTTTAGGCTGGCTTATTGACGCTTTTAGTCAAAATACACACGCCCCTTTAGACGAATTTAGCATGCAAAGTAAAATGATTGCAGGGTTTAGCAAGCAGCTTGCTACTCTCCCCCCTACAAAGCGCAGTAATTATGTTACAAAGTTAGCCAACGACTTTAGCCTGCCGCTTACCTATAAGCTAAACGACACTTTAGCGCTTAGCCCTGCCTTACTTATGCAAATGCAAACCCATGGTGGGTTAATTTTAGAGGGCGAACAGGGTTTTCATATGCTTTATAGCAACCAAGCATTAAGCCCTTATCATTTATCTATGCGCCTCGATAACTCATTTGAAGCAGAGCAACGCGACGATATTATTCTAACCTTATTATTTTACGCTGGGCTGTGTGTATTTATGGGCTTTATTATTTATCCCTTAGCCAAACGCTTGAGCGTGTTAAATGAAGCAGCTAAAAAATTTGCATCGGGTGATGTTAAAACTCGTATCAAAGTCTCTCATTTCACGTATATAAAAGATGTAGAGCTCACCTTTAACCGTATGGCGAGTCAAATAGAAAAGCTGGTTGCTGAAAATAAGCTAATGGCTTCGAGTTTATCCCATGACATTCGCACCCCCATAGCTTGCCTGCGATTTGGTTTAGATGCTGCAATAGATAGCAATGACATGCCAAAAGTGAAGCAATATTTAACCCGCATGGAAAATGACTTAGACCATATGGAGTCTATGCTAAAAAGCTACCTAGCCTTTGCCACGCTAGAACAAAATGCCAACCGCTTAACCTACTCTGCAACCCATATGCGCAGCTACTTTGAAGATATTTTAGCGCAGCTATCGCCTAAATTAGACTCCCACAAACTCAGTGTGCAACTTAATAGTAGTAACGATGTTATTTATGCCGACTTACATTGGCTTGCCAGAGCCGTTACTAATTTAATTAATAATGCCTGCGACTTTGCCCTGCAACATATTTATGTAAGTGCCACTGTCAATGAGCAACATATTATTATTACCGTAGAGGACGATGGCCCAGGCATAGCAGCTGAAAACTTTAGCAAAGTATTTAGCCCTTTTTTTCGCGAAAACAATCACCGCAATCGAGCTGATAAAAGTTATGGCCTCGGATTAGCAATTGTTGAAAAAGTAGCTGACTGGCATCACGGCCGTGTTTATGCAGGCAAAAGTAAGCAGTTAGGTGGAGCTTGTTTTACCCTGAAAATAGCTCAACAACACCCTAGTGTAAAGTAAAGGCTACACACTGTAAATTAACAATTATTAAACAATATCAAGCTGTTAATTTTTAGTTTTAAGTTACTAAACTAAAATCTATGTTCATAACACAGAGTTTAATAAAGTAATTGTGCTAGATCACCAAATTAGCACTTTTTATTTTTTTACATTTCCAGTAGATTGTCTGCGCCGTCACAAAATAGAGAAGTACAATAATATGAGTGCAGTAAGAGGCGAGTTTAGCTCTCGCTTTGGTTTTATAATGGCCGCCGCAGGATCTGCTGTAGGTTTAGGTAACATTTGGGGTTTCCCTACACAAACCGCAAGTAATGGTGGTGCCGCATTTTTAATTGCGTATTTAGTACTGGCATTCTTTTTGGCTTATCCTGCTTTAATGGCGGAGCTAATGATTGGTCGTCATGGCCAAGCAAATGCGGTTTCTTCACTTAGAAAAATATCTAATAAACCTTGGCAAAAACATTTTTCTTTTGCGGTTGGTTTTGGCGGTATTTTATGTGCTGGCTTTATTTTAAGCTTTTATGCCATTGTTGCTGGTTGGATGCTAAGTGCAACAGCAGAACCTATTACAACGTTAGTGGGCGCAAACTCTGCATCTGCTTGGCTAGGTGAACAGTCACTTAGCAGAAACATCATTTTCACTATGATCTTTATTGTACTAACCGTTGCTATTATTAGTCGTGGCGTTGAAAACGGAATCGAAAAATGGTCAAAACGTTTAATGCCTGCTTTGCTCAGCATTTTATTTGCGTTAATTATTTATGTAATGACCCAAGATGGCGCTATTGAAGGCTTAAAGGCGTATTTAGTACCTGATTTCTCATCTATTTTTGATGCTAACTTGTTAGTTAGTGCACTAGGGCAAGCATTCTTTTCATTATCACTAGGTACCAGTGTGATGATTATTTATGGCTCGTATATTAGTAAAAAAGAGAACTTAGTTTCGTTAGGTGCTTATGTCACGCTTATTGATGTATTTATTGCTTTTGTCGCAGGGTTATTAATCATTCCTGCTATGTATGTAGCACAAGCACAAGGGATTGAGATTTTCTCACCGACTACCGGAAAGCTCCTCTCTGAAGACACATTAGTATTTCAAGTATTACCTGCACTTTTTGATGGTATGGGTGGTATGGGGTTATTTGTTGGCTTTGCGTTTTTTGCGCTAATGAGCATTGCAGCACTCACCTCCTCTATTTCAATGCTCGAAGCGCCGGTATCTTATACGGTAGAACGCTTTGCAATGTCTCGCTTACAGGCCACTTGGGTAATTGGTGCATTAATCACTCTAGTGAGCATCACGATAGTGTGTAACTTAGAGTTACTGTTTGGCTTAGTGATCACCTTAACCACTAAAGTGGCACAGCCATTATTAGGTCTTATGTGTTGTATATACGTAGGCTGGATTTGGTCAAGAGGCTCATTACTAAAGGCCATTCAAGAAGGTAACCCTGAAGTACACAATACCTTATTTTGGAAAGTATGGCCTTGGTACACTAAGTTTGTATGCCCACTGGCGATAGGCCTGGTATTTTTACATTCATTATTAAGCTAAAGTTAGTTTCTGCTCTTAACAACAAAAAAGCCCACATTGTGGGCTTTTGTAATCAAGGTACTAGTTGTAAAACCATATCTTGATGAGCAATGCCATCTTCTAAATATTCAGCATTAATACTTTCAAATCCGAATGAGCGATAAAACTCCAGTAAGTACGTTTGCGCACCAATATAAATATCACGTTCTGGCCATTGGCTTTTACAGCAATTAATGGCCTCTGTAACCAATTGCTGAGCCAATCCTCTACCTCGTTCCTCTTTAGTGACTAACACGCGACCGATCGCACTGTATTTTGCGTTTTTTTCGTAGCATCGAGCATAAGCTTGTAGCGTATTATTTTTCACAGTGTAAATATGCAAGGTACTTGGTGCTATATCATTATCGTCAAGCTCTGGATAAGGGCACATTTGCTCAACTACAAATACCTCTACGCGCCCACGCATTATGGAGAATAAGGTTTGCGTATTGAGCGCAGTAAAAGTTTCACATTTAAACGCCATTGTAACTCCTGTCGTTGGCTCTAATAGACATAAAAGCCTATACGTTATTAGGGCTAGGCATAATAGCAGTAATGCAGCTAGGGGCTTAATTAACCGCTATGCTATATAATAAAATGGCTTAAAACAAAAACCCAGCATAAGCTGGGTTTGTTTTAAGTAATTATCTACCTTAGGTAAATAGTCGCTCTAACTGATCGCATAATTGCGAGAGATTTACATGGTCGTGCTCTATGGTTAAATCTACATAACCATCGCCTTTAAATGCTCTATCTAACTCAATTAACACATGGGTTTTATGTGCTTCTGGAATGAATGATAATTCAATTTCTTTCACTCCAAATAAACTGCGGCTGTTAGGCTTGTATTCTAGCTCTTGATAACAACCAGACACTGATTGAAACGTTGATGCGCGCAAGTGGCCTTTTTCAACATCAGCTTTAGTTAGGCTAAAGCCTAGCTTTTCCATGGCCTGCATACACGTTTTAACAGCTTCATTGGGGTACACATGTAAATGGTCTTTATCACTTGGATCAAGCGCTAAATCAATGTCCAGCCCAGTTTCAAGCCAAACATAAGATTGGTTATACCCTGCATTAATTTCAGTAATAGGTGTTTCTGAATGCAACCGTGCTTGAAAAGGAATCGTTTTAACTTCCCCTGGCTCTACCGTGCCTATATCTGTAATGCGCCACTGCTCTATAACGTGGTTGGTAAAATAGTCACCATCTTCATTTGATGCTTTAACTCGCGTCATTAATAGTAAATCTAACCCTGCAATTTCTTGGCTTACATCACCAGCTGTAATAACGATTTGCGCATTAAATAATTGCCCAGGCTGAAGGTGCTCTGTTTCTAAAATAGTGTCTACTTTGGCGGCACCAATACCAACCGATGCTAAAATCTTTTTAAACATATTTTTCTCCTTAAGCTGAGCGGCTCTATAATGTGCTCTAACTTAAACTTCGTCGTTAGCGCATCTTAACCACATTTAAATGCTCTTGTCAGTGAAAAACTACTATTTACATGCTGTTTACGATTAAATAAGTGTTAAATGTCCATTTTTCATACGCAACAGAGCAAGTATTTGATTAAACGGCGCTTAAGCCTAATCTTTTATGAAGGACTTATTGTATGAGTAAAATGGTGAGTATTTGTATATTTATTTTCAATGGTATTGATTTTTCGTTACACTAAACCTCCCAATGAAGTGATATTTATAATTATGGAACTAATTTACTTTGCCGCCGCGTTTGTGTTTGGCTTTGCTGTTTATCAGCTAAAGCTCCCTCCTCTTATCGGTTTTTTACTTGCGGGATTCGCGCTTAATTTAGCGGGCTATAAAAGCACCGAATTACTCAACACCATTGCTACCTTAGGCGTTACGCTTTTATTATTTAGTATTGGTTTAAAGCTAAAAGTAAATAGTTTAATGAAACCACAAGTGTGGGCTTCTGCTACTTTACATATTATTTTGAGTAGTGCGTTATTTAGTGGCTTTATGCTATTACTTAGCCTATTTGCACTGCCATTATTTGTTGATTTGAGCTGGCAAAGCGCTTTATTAGTTGGCTTTGCATTGAGTTTTTCTAGTACCGTTTTTGCTGTTAAAGTGTTAGAAGAACGTGGTGAAATGGGCAGCTTACACGGAAAAGTAGCCATTGGTATTTTAGTTATGCAAGATATTTTTGCCGTGGTATTTTTAGCTATTAGCACAGGTAAAATCCCTAATATTTGGGCTTTGGTACTTATTATTTCACTGCCGCTAGTACGCCCAGTTATGGGGTGGATACTAAACCGCTCTAAACACGGCGAACTCCTGCCATTATTTGGGTTTTTCTTTGCACTTGTGGCTGGTTATCATGCATTTGAGCTAGTTGGTTTAAAAGGTGATTTAGGGGCATTAATAATAGGTATGATGATTGCGCCTCATAAAAAGGCCAGTGAACTTTCTAAGTCATTACTTAATTTAAAAGATATTTTATTGGTTGGCTTTTTCTTAACAATAGGTTTAAACGCAGAGCTTACCACCAGCTCATTACTTGCCGCGTTATTACTGGTGTTAGTATTACCAATCAAAACGTTTTTATATTATGTGCTAACAAACATGTTTAACTTACGTGCTCGCACCTCATTGCTAACCACTTTTAGTTTAGCTAATTATAGCGAGTTTGGTTTAATAGTTTGCGCTGTAGCCGCCTCTACAGGCATGATCACCTCTGAGTGGTTAGCCGTTATTGCAATTGCCGTATCAATTACTTTTATTATTGCATCCCCTTTAAATAAGCGTTCTAACGAAATTTACGCAAAAATAGAGCCTTGGCTACTAAAGTTTGAAAGTAAAACTCGTTTATCCGAAGAACTGCCTGTTAACCTTAACGACACTAAAATTGTTATATTTGGCATGGGCAGAATTGGCACAGGTGCTTATGAAACAATAAATGCTACGCACCCACAGCTAGTTGCAGGTATAGACATAAAGCCTGAAGTAGTTGATAAGCACATAAAACGCGGAAGAAATGTATTAATAGCAGATGCAACCGACCCTGACTTTTGGCAGCGCGTAAATCACTCTCGTGTTGAAATGGTCATGCTAACAATGCCACAGCATATGCAAAATATTTTTGCGTTAGAGCAATTAAAAGCATCGGGTTATAAAGGGCAAGTTACCGCTATTGCTAACTACCCTGATCAGCAAAAAGAGTTAGAAGAAATGGGTGTAAATTCTACCTATAACTTTTACTTAGAAGCCGGTAGTGGTTTTGCTGAGCACGTTAAACAAAAATTATTTTCGTAAAGCAGCACTAATTTGAATTTACATTCTTTTACAAGCTAATTCTCTAACATAGAAAAAAGCAGGTAAACTAAAGACTATTGGTAAATATTAGCGCAAGCACCTGCCCCTAATTAGACTCCAGCTAACGAAGGGCTTGCTAATAAAATATATTAATCCAGAGGGCCTGCTCCCTCGTTAAATAGGCTGTTACTTGCCCGTCACAGCCTATTTTATCTCTTTAATATACCTTACACTTAGCTATGTTTTATAAAACCTTTAAAGCCAATGGATCCTACACAGCTAAAAATTGCCGTTAATACTATTATGCCCTTTGGAAAGTACGCAGGCCGCCCTTTACTGCTTTTACCCGAGCCCTATTTAGTATGGTTTAAACAACAAGGGTTTCCCGACTCAAAGCTAGGCAGCCAACTCGCCATGATGTATGAGGTAAAGCTCAATGGGCTAGAGCAAATGTTAATGCCATTACTAGAAAAGAAAAATAATTAAATTAAGAACTTTTTTATAAAGGGGCTGTCTATTACTTTGCTACTTGTTGATTTTGATTAAAACCCAAAAAAGCGCCCTTGTTAACAAGGGCGCTTTTTTATTGAGTGTTTTTTATCTGCGTACTTTTTATTTATGTACTTTTTATTTATGTATTAAAAGCTGCTATTTACTAATCGGTAAGCTGACAATAAATTTAGCTCCGCCTAAGCTTGAATCTTCAATTGTACACTGACCTTGATGCCAAGAAATAATTTTACTGACAATAGCCAATCCTAAGCCAAACCCACCGGTTTTTTTATCTCTACTTTTATCCAATCGAGTAAATGGCTTAAATACATTTTCACGCTCAACTTCAGCAATACCATTGCCATCATCTTCAACAATAAAAACTATATTATTAGCTTGCGCTAATAAGGTTATTTGCACACTATTATTGGCATGCTTTAAAGCATTACCTACCAAGTTTTGCATTATTCTCGCCATAAAGTGACTGTCGCAGCGGTAAATCAGTTCACTGGGTAATGTAGTGCTTAACTTTATTCGCGTATCAAAACTGAGTTTTTCAACCACCGTTTTAACCACTGCCACTAAATTACAATTGATCAGCTGTAAACTCGGTTGCTGTGAATCTAAACGTGCATACTCAAGCATTTCAGAAACCAGTGCCTCAAGTTCATTTATATCGACTTGCATATTAGCTAAGTATTTTTCGGCTTTATCATCGAGCATTCGGTCTTGAAGCATTGCAATGGCAAATTTTAACCGCGCCAGTGGCGTTCTAAATTCATGCGATACCGATGAGGTAAGCTCTTGCTGCGCGGTTAATAAAAACTCAATTCGCTGCTGCATCACTTGCAAGGTGCCCGTTATAGGTAAAAAAAATGATTTAGAGCTATCTGTTAATTGAAAGTCCTGTGAGCCACCTACGGCCTCGCATGCATTACGCAGCTTAGCAAAGTCTCGCCACAGTAAAAAACTCCACAAACCAACAGGAATGCCTACAATTAATAACAGCAATAAGTAGGGTAAAACAGAGGCAACGGGCTTGGCTGCCCCCCCTATAGGGCCAACCTGTAATAGTTGTGTGGCGTTAAGTTGAACATACCAAACTATGCGCTGTTGTTTATCATATAAATAAAGGTAGTGATTTTTTAATAGCTGAGCTTGTTGCTCGGCGGGTAATATTAAATCGCGCTGAGCAATCACTTGACTAGAAAAATGGTTTTTTAGCTTTGTAAGCCCATTAGGGGTTTGTGATAATAGCCACAAAGACTGGCCAAACTCATCGTCGAGTAGCACCTGCTGCTGCGATTCTTCATATGGCCAAAGCTGTTCAATTACCCCGCTGACAATAAATAACGAGACAATAATATACACATACAGGCTTATAAACAGCTTGCCCATTAACGCAGCTTAACACTAAGCATTAATTACATATCCCACGCGTCAGAAACAAATAAATAGCCTTGTCCCCAAACAGTTTTAATCCGATAAGGTTTGTCGCTGTTATCGCCCAGTTTTTTGCGAATTCTTGAAACGCGTACATCTACGGTGCGATCTAGGCCATCGTATTGTCGCCCTATCATATGTTGGTGCACATGTTCGCGGCTCAATACTTCTCCGGCATTTGATGCTAGTAGCCAAAGTAATTCAAATTCATGTGAGGTTAGGACTATTTCTGCGCCCGATAACTTAACAATACGGCTGGTTTTATCAATAAATAAGTCGCCAAACTGCAGCTCTTCGGTGGCTTTTAAGTTAGGTTGCCCACGGCGTAATAATGCGCTAATTCTTGCTAATAATACACGTGGCTCAGCCGGTTTAATAACATAGTCATCAGCGCCAAGCTCTAGCCCTATTACCTGATCAAAGTCTTCACCTTTGGCCGTTAACATTAAAATAGGAGTGGTGTATTTATCACGTACTTGTCTGCAAACACTAAAGCCATCTTTACCTGGCAGCATTACATCTAAAATAATCAGGTCGACGGGATTACTTTCAAGGTAAGTAAACACTTCATCACCACGATCTAGTACGTCGACTTCTAAGCCATTATGTTCGAGGTAATCTTTGGTTAATTGCTGTAAACCAAGATCATCTTCAACAAGTAATATTTTTGGCATTTACTACTCCTAAATTAAAAAAAGCTCCACGGTGAACGCAGCCGATACTGTTTTTTAGTATGGGCACTTTGTACTTCAACGAGTACGCTCGCAAGTGAGTCACCGGTGTGAGGATTGATCAGGGAGTATATGGTCTCCACCTGAACACGCGCTTTATAGCTAAACTGACCAGAACCTTGCTGTTGCCAGCATCGTATTTGCGTATTTTGTTGATACAAACACACATCTTTAACCGCTAACTGCTGCCATTTAAACTGCAAATTGAGATCGCAAAAATCATGCTGTTCAGAGACAACACAAACTTTGGGAGATACATCAAGAATTGTTTGCGCCACGCTAACGCCACTAAGTAGTGAAGAAATAAACACAAAAAAGATTAAATACTTCATATTAAAAAGTATGTTCAAATCCTATAAAGGCAGTCGTTGAATAATGACGTTCAAACAGCGGGCTACTATCCATAGCCGAATAGTCATAATATGCTAAATGAAAACGAAGAGCGTTGGCCTTGCTAAGGGGCCAGCGGGCATCGATTTTAGCATAAGGTTGCCAACTACTACCAACTACTATTTTACCTAACAGTGTTTCATCACTGTTTAAACCGTAATAATAGTCGTTTAATTGCGCAGACTTATAATTAACTCCCACAGTGGGCTTTAATTGCAAATTACCTACTTGCCCATGATACTGCCATTGTATTGCAGCTCGCCAACCATTATAAGCTGAGTTTACATCGTGCAATGCTTGCACGGATAACATCTGCTGCTCAGCTACAAAGGAGTAACTAATACCTGCATCTAAAACGAGCTTGCGCTTACTAATATTATTAATATTTATTTGTTGAGGCGAGGTATCTGTTTCTAACTGGGTAAATTGATTATTTGAACTAGCACTTTTTAGCGCAAATATATTTTGCGGGTGCCAATCAATAAAAAAACGCGACTCAGGGTTTAATTCTGTTACTAGGCTTAAGTTATGCTGTTGCGTTTGTTTAATCGAGTAGCCAACTCGGCCATTATCAAAAAACCACTGTTGCCCATAAAAGGCTATTTGAGGAATGATCACCAACGGAATATTATCTGCACCATATAATGGATTAGTTATTACTCCCGCCCCTATACTCATACTTAAATGCAGTTGCTCTGTAGATATATGTGCATCTACAGGCTCGTCACTTTGCGCAAATACCTGAGCATTAAACGAAAGAGAGATTAATAATATTATTATAAAATAAAACCGCATTGTGTTCATCGTACATATATAAAAAGGCCATTTATCCATAGTAGCAAGGTCATTGAGAACAAGCTCTAGGCAGTTACAATCATTAACAACTTTTATACAATTATGATTACTTTGCGGCTTATATACTTAGCCTAACAGCTCTATTGATAGGCAATAGAGGAGCGGTAGATTAAAGGCTTACGCTATCTGGGCTTTTATACTAAGAGCAACCTTAGTAAGTGTATTGCATTAAATTATTTTTTCACCCATATTTTGCGCTATATTCCACAAGGCACTTATAGCCGGGTCGTTTAATTCCTTATGTAATACTGCCAAGCCAATATCAATACCTTTAGGTGCATGTGTATTTGTTTGCAGAACGTGTACTTTGTCTTGTAGTGGACTGTTATCTAAAACTATTTTAGGGATCATTGCTATACCAAAGCCAAGGCTCACCATAGATACCATCGCTTCGTGCCCCGCTACTTGTGCATAAATTTTTCCCTGAATATTATTTTTTCGCCACCATTGCTCCAAGCGCTGCCTAGCAAACCCTTGCTCTGGCACAATAAATTCAAGTTCTGACCAATCAATACTACTTGTATTACTAGCAAGCTTTTGCGTAATTGAGCACGCAATTTTAGGCGCAATAAATACCAGCGGCGAATAGCCAATATCAACAAAGGCAATTTGTGCAGGTAACTTATTTGGCTTAGCAGCAATAGCCATAGATTCGTGGCCATCTAAAACACGGTTTATTGCCAGCGCAGGATCGCCGGTATTTAGGGTGATTTCTATATGCTGATGTTGAGCGCGTAACTGCTCTAAAATATGATGTAAAAAGCTGTACGATGCGGTTACTGAACAATAAATACTCACGTTGCCATAAATATACTGCTGTGGCTCTTTTAGGTTCGCTTTAAAGCGCTGCCAATTAGCCAATGTGGATGTGGCGTAGTCAATAAATGCCAGCCCTTCGCGGGTTAGTTTTACACTGCGGTTATCACGTAAAAATAGCATTACCCCCACTTCGCTTTCAAGCTGCTTAATATTACGGCTCAATGTCGGCGCACTTATATGACAAAGTTCACTGGCACGCGAAAAGTGCAATGTTTTTGCCAACGCTAAAAAGTAATTTAAATGCTTGTGATCCATAACCAACTCAGTATTTCATATTATGAAACACTCTAATGCAAATATATCAGTTTACGCAAGAAAAGATTTTTCATATGGTTGAGTTAAGCAAAGCAACAGCAATGCATCTAACAAACTGAATCAATAGGACACTAACATGGCGAATTATTTTAATACCTTACCTTTACGCGAACAATTGGCGCAATTAGCCCAATGTGAATTTATGAACGCAGACGAGTTTACTGACGGCGTTGATGCTCTTAAAGGTAAAAAACTGGTTATTGTAGGCTGTGGCGCACAAGGCTTAAACCAAGGCTTAAACTTACGTGATTCTGGTTTAGATGTGTCGTATACGCTGCGTGACTCGGCCATTAGTGAACGTCGTCAATCATTTTTAAACGCGTCTGAAAATGGCTTTACTGTAGGCACTTACCAAGAACTAATTCCAACTGCCGACGTAGTATTAAATTTAACGCCTGATAAACAACATACTTCAGTGGTAAACGCAATTATGCCACTAATGAAACAAGGCTCAACCCTTGCCTACTCTCATGGCTTTAATATTGTTGAAGAAGGTATGCAAGTACGCGACGACATTACCGTTATTATGGTAGCACCTAAATGCCCAGGCTCTGAAGTGCGTGAAGAATACAAACGTGGCTTTGGTGTACCAACTCTAATTGCTGTGCACCCAGAAAACGACCCACAAGGGCATGGTTTAGCTCAAGCTAAAGCCTATGCCGCAGGTACTGGCGGCCACAGAGCCGGCGTACTTAAGTCGTCATTTATTGCTGAAGTAAAATCAGATTTAATGGGCGAGCAAACCATTTTATGTGGCATGTTACAAACCGGTTCTATTTTATGTTTTGATAAAATGATTGAAAAAGGCATTGATGCAGGTTACGCCTCAAAACTAATTCAATACGGCTGGGAAGTAATTACTGAAGCCCTTAAATACGGTGGCGTAACCAATATGCTTGACCGTCTTTCAAACCCAGCTAAAGTAAAAGCGTTTGAATTAAGCGAAGAACTAAAACAAATTATGCGCCCACTATATAACAAACATCAAGATGACATCATCGATGGTACTTTTTCACGTACCATGATGGAAGACTGGAATAATGATGATGCAAACTTACTTAAATGGCGCGCAGAAACAGCCGAAACTCACTTTGAAAAAACCCCAGCGGGCAATGTTGAAATTGCTGAGCAAGAATTTTTTGATAACGGTATTTTAATGGTCGCTATGGTTAAAGCAGGCGTAGAGCTTGCATTTGAAACCATGACTGCCGCAGGCATTATTGCAGAGTCGGCTTATTATGAGTCATTACATGAAACGCCACTGATTGCTAATACCATTGCGCGTAAAAAGTTATTTGAAATGAACCGTACAATTTCGGACACGGCTGAATATGGTTGTTATTTATATAACCACGCATGTTTACCTTTGCTACAAGACTTTATGCAAAAAATTGACACCGACGTAATTGGTAAAGGCTTAGGTGAGCATAGTAATCAAGTAGACAACCAAACGCTAATTCAAATTAATACAGCATTACGTGAACACCCTGTTGAAAAAGTAGGCGCTACATTACGCGGTTACATGTCAGCAATGAAAAAAATAGTTTAATCCCAAGTTAATCTAAGTTTCACTTGTTAGAAACCAAGCCCACCTGCTTTTGCGGTGGGCTTTTTCGTACCTGCATAGCACGCTATTCATCACTCGCTCAAAATATATAATGTGTTAAAATAATCACCTACTTGGTTCAGTTGTAAACAAAATTACCCATATGATGATACAAAACCTTTCTATTACTCAAAAAATCACCGCTTTAGGCAGTGTTATAGCAATCTGTGTTGCCGCGCTCATAGGCTTAACATCGTTACATAACGCAGAGGATATCATCGAAAAGCGCATGATAGAGTCTGAACTTCCAAGCAAGTTACAAACTATTAGTAACCATATTGGTGGCGAAATAAACGAGCTTTTAGGCGCCGCAGAACAACTTTCTTCAAATGTATTTCTGATTGATTGGGCAAATTCAGCCACCGAGGACGACTCTCAACTTCTTAATGAGTTAAATAGATTAGTACAGCAGTACGATCTTGCTACTGCATCATGGGCAAATAGAGACACCGCACAATACTGGAACCAAAATGGCTTTTTACGCGTATTGAAAAACGATGCCGCAGATGGCTGGTTTTTCGCATTTAAACAGTCAAAGCGCCCTTATGACATTAGTATTTATCAAGAATCTGCTAACGATGTAAAAATGTTTATTAACCATCAGCAACCCAATGGTTTAGGTTTGGCAGGGCTTGCTAAAAGCATTACCGATATGCAAAAGCTACTGCAGCAATTTAAGATTGAGCAATCTGGATTTGTTTTTCTTGCCAATAAAAATGGCTTGATCCAGTTACACAAAGACGCCAATAAAGTGGCTAAAGTAAATATAGATGCCCTGTACGGCGAAAATATACATAATAAATTATTAAATAGTAATGGCTTTTCATTGGCAGAAATTAACTTAGCAGGTGAAGACACCCTGGTTGCTGCAACACCAATAAAAAATACTGACCTTTTTGTTGTAGCCCAAGTACCTAAAAGCGAAGTGTTTTCGAGTGTGAGTAAATTAGAATGGCAAATTTTAACCTTCACTATAATTATCGCCCTTATAGCGAGCTGTATTAGTTATTTGCTTGCTCGCTCATTGTCGTCGCCACTGTCGAAAATAGCCGAGCTATTCTCTCGTTTAGGCACAGGCGATGCTAATTTAGCATATAGACTTCCTTACTCTGCGCAACCTGAGCTAAATTATTTAACCGATGGTTTTAATCAATTCATCGAAAAAATAGACACAGCAATTAAACAAGTTGCCCATGAAAGCCATGGGATCCGCCAAAGCTCTGACCACGTGTTTGCGCAAGCAAAACATAACTCACAAGCAATTGATCAGCAAAAAGAGCAAACAATATCAGTTGCTGCCGCCATTAACGAAATGGGCGCAACAGTACAAGAAATAGCACAAAGTGCCGCCAACACGGCGAAGTTAACCAATAGTAGCCGTGAAAACACCAGTAAAAGCCATCAACAGGTACTGCAAAGCCAAACGACTATTGCAGCTCTTGCTAGCGACATAGATGGCATTACAGAGCAAGTAACCTTACTTTCTAAAAAAACGCTTGATATTGCTAGTATTGTTGACTCAATTAGAGGTATTTCTGAGCAAACAAACTTACTTGCGCTTAATGCTGCTATTGAATCTGCGCGTGCGGGCGAGCACGGTCGTGGTTTTGCTGTTGTTGCCGATGAAGTGCGAGCGCTGGCTAATCGTACCTCACAATCAACCACTGAAATTCAGTCGATGATTGAAGAATTAACCCAAATATCGAATGATGTTGTTACCGATATTAGTCAGTCCAAAAGTAAAGCTCAGCAAAGTGTAGGGGCAATGCAAAACTCAGTTGAGCTGCTTGATACAATTACTGAAACAGCAAATCAAATTAATGATATGGCAACCTTAATCGCAACAGCAACAGAGCAGCAAAGTAATGTAGTAGCCGATGTAGGACGTAATATTGAGCAAATTAGTGAAATTAGCGACAAGTCGATGAATGAGCAATTAAATACTGAGCAGGCTATTCGCGATTTAGCAAATAGCGCACAAACGCTTGCGTCACTTGTTGCCACTTTTGAGGCAAATCGCTAACTCATTTTTTGTAACATTTAAATTATACCTCTGAGTAAAATTACAACTACACTTAACTGGTAAGTAGTTTTGCTTAGAGGTATTATATGAAAGCCACTCAACTTAAATATTATTTATCATTTAGCTTTATACTTTTTTTGTGTGCGTGTAGCTCACCGCCAAAGTTAGCGCTGCCGCAACTCATTGAGCCAGCAAACTTTAAGCTACAACAGATCGAAACTCCAGCAGAAATATTTAAATTAGATACCAGCTTAACGCGGCAATTAGATTCTCATTTAAACAGTCAAAATTCAGCCCAACATATTGCACAAGGCATATTTAGCTTTTTATTAAAAAATGGTGATGACTCACTTGCCTATCGCTCATCTGCCACTTTAACCGCTGCACAAAGCTATCAAAATCTAAACGCTAACTGTTTGTCATTATCTATATTAGCGTATAGCTTAGCGGAGCACTTAGGCTTAAAAGCGCAATTTCAAAAAGTACATATCCCTGAATATTGGGCACTTGATCAAGGCGTTAATTTATTAACCGGACACATAAATTTAAGCCTTAATAGCCAACCTCTAATAAAAGATGCTGGCACTTTATTTTACCAACGAGATCAGCGCTTAATTATCGACTTTGACTCTAACAGCCGACAAGCACGCTTTAAAACAACACGATTATCAAAAAATACTGTTACCGCTATGTTTTATAATAATAAAGGTGCTACTGCGCTAATAAATAAACAATATGAATTAGCCTATAGCTACTTTAATGCAGCAACTAAGGTAGCACCTAATTTTAGCGTTGCATGGGGGAACTTAGGTGTTTTATTTAAGCAATTTAACTATTTAAATGAAGCCGAGCAAGCTTATAATTACGCCCTTCATCTTGATAAAAACAACAACACAGCACAAGGTAATCTTGCTATGTTGTACTTACTTACAGAGCGAGAGATGCAAGGAACTCAAATACTTAATCAGCTTGATAAACAGCGCCAAAGTAATCCTTATTACCATATATCACTTGGTAATACCGAGTACGTACATAAATATTACGCTAAAGCACTCAAACACTTTAAAAAGGCCTATACATTATCCCCCACACTTCACGAAAGTCATTTTGGCTTGGCGCGAGTTTACTTTCAGTGGGGCGATACAAAGCAAGCAAAGTACCATTTGCGTAAAGCCGGAAAAAATGCTGATTTTTTACATGACAAAAAACGTTATGACGCAAAGTTAAAAGCGCTGCAATCATTAACCGCAAAGGTAGGTGCCCATTAAACAATTAACTGTCGTTATTATTTTTCTGCTTTTAAGCCCTTTTGTTAATAGTAAAACGGCGCAGCAGCTACTTATTGATGATTTATATTACTTAGCAGACCAGCAACTTGCAGGTAGAAAAACAGGTTCTCAAAGCGCAGAGCTTACAAGAAGCTATATAAAACACAGATTAAGCCAAGTTAATAATAACGTGGTCGAGCAGCCATTTTGCTATAAATCGGGCCTATTTAGCCAAGCGTGTGGTATTAATATTATTAGTTCCAACATAGGTGCTCTAGAGGCAGTAACACAGGCAAGCGACCCATTACAAAAAGCCACTCGTATTATTATTACCGCACACTATGACCATTTAGGTAAACGTGGCGGAAAACTGCATCCTGGAGCAAATGATAATGCCACCGGTGTTGCTGCTTTAATTTATTTAGCAAGCGTATTTAATAATAAGCCACTGCCTTTTTCTCTTACCTTTGTAGCCACAGATGCAGAGGAAAACGGCTTACATGGCAGTAAATATTTTGCCAAAACACTGCTACCAAATAGCGTTATTATGAACATAAATTTAGACATGCTAGGGGTTAAAAAACGTCGTAGCAACTTATATGTATTAACCTCTAGATCGTTAAAAAACACCTTAAATAGTGTGTTTTTAGCCGTTGAAAATAATAATGTAAATTTAAAACCGGTTTACTCCGCAGCGCAAATGAGCAGATATATAAAATCTAAAAATATAAACTGGCATAAAGCGAGCGATCACTATTCGTTTGCAAGACAAAAAATCCCTTATGTTTACTTTGGCATGGGCTACGACAGTGCCCATCATACAAGTAATGACACCGCTGAGAATATTAACAGCAAACTTTTTACTGATGCAGTGCTATTAATAGAAGCCTTTATTAACCAGCTTGCTAAAACACCACTCCCACTTAGCCCGTCTTAAATGATGCTACATAGGCTTCTTTTTTAGCCCTAGATAATTTTTTCACTTGGTATTCTAATTTACTTGCTGCACTTTTATTGCCAACACTGTGCTGATGAATAAGTAAAAGTGGGCCTTTACCTTTAAGGTTTTTTGCACCATTACCCGCTTGGTGCGTAGCAAGACGTTGCTCAACATTGGTCGTTATACCCGTATACCAATGGCCGTAGCGGGTTTGTACTATATACAAATACCAGATAGATGGCTTTTTTAAGCAGCTCTGATCACTGCATTTTAAACTTTTTTGATTATCAGTGGTCAAATCGCTACCTTAACTTAATGCCCTTAACAAAAAACAATTGCTTAAAAGGGTTTTACCTTCAGTGACTAATCGGTATCATGCAGATTATAAAAAATAAGGATCACAACTAACAATGCAGTCGTTAAAAACTTTTTCTCTTTGGCTTATCGTTGCTTTAACGCTTAGTTCAGCAGCTGGGTGTTCTAGCTGGGTATACAGAATCAACATCCCTCAAGGTAACTTTTTAGAACAATCTGATGTTGATAAACTGCGTGTAAACATGACTCGTGAGCAAGTTGTTTATGTATTAGGCAAGCCTATCGCCGAAAATGCATTTGATAATAACACTTGGCGTTATGTATATAGCTTTAATAAAGGCCGTAGTAACGAGCAGTACAAATCACTGGTTATTAACTTTGAAAATGAAAAGCTTGCTTCTATTTCAGGTGATTACGAACAGCCAGAAAACTTTACTACTCCACTCGAACAATAAGCACCCTCGCTTATAAAATTATAAAGGTGAGTTAAGCTCACCTTTATAATAGCTAAAACCTTATGCTATCGCTCTATAGGACGGCCACCGGTTACTTTATTTGCTCGCCCTTCTTCTTTCGCTTTTTCAGCTCGTTTTCTACGCGCATCTTTAGGATCGGCAATTAAAGGACGATAAATTTCAATTCTATCCCCCTCTTTTAGCTCTTGATTAGGCTTTACAGTTCTATTCCAAACACCGAGTGTTAGTGCTGTAGCATCTATTTCTGGGTGTTTTTCGATAATTCCTGATTGAATAACAGCTTGTTCTACCGTTGTTCCCTTAACAACTTCTATTGTTAAGCTTGTTGCTGTTTCGGGTAGTGCAAATACAACTTCAACATCAATCATACTCTCACTCCATAAACCTGTTTCGCGCGCTGAGTAAACGCACTCACCATATTTTTTGCAACATCATTAAATATTTTACCAAACGCTAACTCAATCAACTTACTCGAAAACTCAAAGTCTAATTGTAACTCTACTTTGCAAGCATTTGCGTCAAGTTGTTGAAAGTGCCAACGCCCCTGCAACATTTTAAACGGACCATCTACAAGATTTAATACCACGGTTTGCTCATCAACAAAGGTATTTTCTGTGGTAAACCACTTTTTTATACCTGCTTTTGATATTTCTAAACTCGCGGTCATGCTATTATTGTGTTGCTTAATAATTTTTGAGTCTGAGCAATTAGGTAAAAACTGAGGATAGGCTTCTACATCATTAATAAGGTCAAACATCTCTTTAGTGCTGTACATAACCAGCGCACTTTTTTTTATTTGTGGCATACTCACTCCCAACTGTGTGGTGGAATTTTAGCAAGCTTTACGCGTTTCCCCAAACTTTCACGCTGCTTAAATTAATTACTAAGCTTTTAAATGCATTATTAAAAAATCGATGTAAAACATCTCGTATTACGTATAATATAGGGCACTATGGCTAAGAATAAATCATCAAAATCGACAAGCAATACCATCGCGCTTAACAAAAAAGCGCGACATGAGTATTTTTTACACGATAAGTTTGAAGCGGGTGTAGAGCTCCAAGGCTGGGAAGTAAAAAGCATCCGAGCTGGCAAAGTTAACATCACTGAAACTTATATCCATCTTAAAAACGGTGAAGCATTTTTATTAGGCGCCCAAATTCAGCCTCTTAACAGTGCATCTACCCATGTAATTTGTGATCCTTTACGTTATCGTAAGTTACTATTAAGCAGACGCGAGCTAGATCGCTTAGTAGGCGCGACTGAACGCGATGGCTATTCATTAATTGCTACTGCTATGTATTGGAAGAATTGCTGGGTGAAACTTGAGTTTCATTTAGCAAAAGGTAAAAAATTACACGACAAACGCGAAGACGGTAAAGATAAAGACTGGTCGCGTGAAAAAGAACGCTTAATGAAGCATAAAGCATAAATAAAAACGCCTAATTTATTAGGCGTTTTTTTATTTATTTTAAAATAATTTAACGCACAATTTTAAACCAAACTGCATAAATATACTGCAACTTAGTGGCTGTTAATAAAAGAATAAATTATTACAAAATAAGTGCTCACTAAACTATTTAATTCTTACCACTAATTGCAACGCAAGATTTATATTAAAACCCCGCTTTACGTCGAACTTCTATCTCCAAGTAAATAAAACACACTGACTATTTTACCAGCAACACCCAGACTAAAGTCACATCACACTGCAATTGCTAACACCTTTGTTACATGGTATTAATATGGAGGCTTTTTTAGCTACCAAATTCAACAAAACTAACAAGGACTTAAGGATGAAGCAATTTGCATTTACCCCTAGCTTAATTGCAGGGGCTACTTTGGCATTAACAGCTGGCTTTACAACAACAACATACGCCGCTGATGAAGTGAAAAAAGTAGAACGCATTGAAGTAACGGGCTCTCGTATTAAACGTTCTGATATGGAAGGCCCTTCTCCGGTTCAATCTATCAGTAGAGCCGATATTGATAACATGGGTTATGACAACCTACAGCAGTTGCTTGAAAGAATGCCTGTTGCAGGTAGCGGTACTTTCTCTACCCGTGGTAATAACCAAGACTCTACTGCAAATGGTTCTGCAGCGGTAAGTTTACGTGGCCTAGGTGCTGACGCAACTTTAGTACTTATTAATGGCCGCCGTGTTGCTATTAGTGCATTCGCTGAAGGTATTACTAACTCATTTGTTGATATTAACAGTATTCCTGTTTCAGCGATTGAACGTATCGACATTTTAAAAGATGGTGCATCAGCTATTTATGGCTCTGATGCTGTTGCGGGTGTAGTTAACGTTATCTTGAAAAAAGATATTGATGGTATTGAAGTAAACTTAGGCTACGGTGGCACTGACGGTCCTAATTACGAAGAAACATCAGCCAGCATCGTTTGGGGTACAAGTAACGAAAAAAGCAGTGCTTCCGTTATTATTGACTACTTTAAAAACACCTCTTTATCGTCAAGTGAAATGGGCAGTTTAGGCACTGCAGATCAAAGAGCTTTAGGTGGTGAGGACTTTCGTTCATCACGTGGCTTCCCTGGTTACTTTTACGTTGATGGTGTAAAAACCATTGACCCTGCTTGTCCAGCCGATAGCGCAACTGCCAGTGGCAGCTGTTTGTTCGATTACGGCCCATACGGCTATATTGCACCAGCATCTGAACGTATTGGGGCTATTTCGCAGTTTGAGTATAATTTTGATAATGGTATTACCGCATTTTTAGAAATGGCAGTACAACACAATAGCTCTGTGGCTATGGGTGCGCCAACCCCGCTAGATGAAGATGCAGGGCTTACTGTGCCAGCAAATCATCCTAATAACCCATTTGGTAAAGATATAGATATTGGCCGTTACAGAACGGTTGATGCCGGTGCTCGCCAATGGGATATTGAATCAGATACGATGCGTTTTGTAGCGGGTTTACGAGGCGAATTTAACGACTGGAGCTGGGAGACAGCGGTACAAAAAGGTCGTAGTAAATCAATGCAAACTGGCGATCGCTCACAAGGCTGGGTGCGTACCGACTTTTTACAACAAGAAATAGATGCCGGTAATTACAACCCATTTGGCGGCACTTATAACGATCCTGCAGTAATCGACAGAATCACTACTAGCTTAGTACGTCAAGGTGAGTCACATATGACCTCATTTGACGCAAACATTAGCGGTGAAGCATTTAGCTTTGGCGACGATGTGGTGATGATGGCAGCCGGTATTGAGTACCGCGAAGAAGACGTTACAGATATCCCTGATGATCAGTTCCGTCGCGGTTTAATTTTTGGTACTGAAGCTGTATCAGCCGCAGCATCGCGCGATCAATATGCTGCTTATGTTGAATTTTCAATTCCACTAGCTGATACATTAGAATTGCAACTTGCTGGACGTCACGATGACTATAGCGATTTTGGCACAACTACCAATCCAAAAGTTGCACTTCGCTGGGCACCTAGTGATGAAATCACGGTTCGTGGCTCATGGGCACAAGGCTTTAGAGCACCCTCTTTAGCACAAGTTGGCCTAGGTCCATCAGAAAAAAGTCAGTTCTTTATTGATACTCAACGCTGTCAACAAACGGGCTTAGACTGTCAGGCACTTGATTACAACATTCAATTCTCTGGTAATGCAGACTTACAACCTGAAGAGTCTGAATCTTGGAACGTCGGCTTCATTTGGGCCCCTAGCGCAGAGTTTGGTTTAAGTGTTGATGTGTGGAGCATCACCCAAGACAATAAAATTGACCAAGAAGAGTTTGGTCCAATTTATGCTGCCGAGTGTGGTAACCAAAACAGTACTGTATGTGTTCGCTTACCGCCTACTAATGGTGAAAGCTTAGGTTCAATTCAAAAAATCTATAGCACATTTGAAAACGTCTCTTCACAAGAAGTATCTGGCATCGACTTTTCAGCAAATTACAATCATTCATTGGATGATTTAGGTTTATTGAAATTCAATTTAGAGTGGGCTTACCAAAACAAATTTGAAAAAGATGGCCGTGATTACTCTGGTGAATATGGTTACCCTGAGCATCGTTGGATTTTCTCAACTAACTGGGAAGTGGGCGACTTTAATACTAATGTTAACTTAAGTTATGTTGGTGAGTTTGAAGACACACCTGATATCGACTTTGACGGTAACTTAGATTTTGATAGCAATACATCACGTATGATTGATTCACAAGTGTTGGTTGACTTACAAACGTCGTACCGTATCACTGAGTCAGCTAAATTATCACTAGGTATTAATAACTTGTTTGACGAAGAGCCTCCTTTTGCAATTGGTGATGGCGATTCTGACCTTTACGGTTATGCGTCTGGGGTTCATAACCCACGCGGTCGTTATATTTATACTAAAGTAAGCTTCTCGTTCTAAATTAGAAGCAACAAAAAAACCGCCAATTGGCGGTTTTTTTATTTAAAACGAGAGCTAAATTATAGATCGCCTTCGTTTTCAGATAGGAACTTAGCAACGCCTTCAGGGCTTGCATCCATACCTTTTTTACCTTCAGTCCAACCAGCAGGACATACTTCACCGTGCTCAGTGTGGAACGCTAGCGCGTCAACCATACGTAGCATTTCATCAATGTTACGACCTAGTGGTAAGTCGTTCACTACTTGGTGACGTACATTGCCTTCTTCATCAATTAGGAAAGAACCACGAAACGCAACACCCGCTTCAGGATGCTCAACGTCGTATGCTTTACAAATTTCATGTTTAATATCTGCAACTAGTGCATATTTAACTTTACCGATACCGCCATCTGCAACAGCAGTGTTACGCCATGCGTTGTGTGAGAATTGTGAATCGATAGAAACACCAATTACTTCAACGCCACGTTTTTGGAATTCTTCATAACGCTTATCAAATGCAATAAGTTCAGAAGGACATACAAACGTGAAATCTAGTGGGTAAAAGAAAATAACTGCTTTTTTACCTTTAATTTTTTCATGAAGGTTATAGCTATCTACAATTTCACCGTTACCAAGAACTGCTGCAGCGGTAAAGTCTGGTGCCTGGCGGCCTACTAATACACCCATTTTATTCTCCAAATATTTTGAGTTTGTTGTCAATTGCTTATGCAATGCTGATAGTTATATGGGCTCTAAAACTTAAAAACCAATAGCGCACATATAATTATTATTATTCTAGAGAGAACTGGTGCGAAATGACAATCGTATTTAACGATTCCTCCCATCGATAATACTGAACGCTAAAAAGTGATGGGGTTTATTTTATTAGCTCAGTTTCTTGGTTATAAAGTATTAATAAAATGAAGACACAAAAAAACCTGCAAATGCAGGCTTTTAAAATAGGTTTAATCCATTATGTCGCTGGGCATATCGCCACGAATTTGTTGCCAAATTTCACCGGTTTGATGACCATATTTACGCATCATCATGATCGCACCGTCGTGTTCTCTATTTTCGGCCAATTTAGTTAAGTCTTTATAAAACTGGCGAGCCAACTCACGCGTCCCCGGATCTGAAAAATAATGACAACCTATTTTTGAATAAAATCCTTTAAAGCCATTGAGTATAAGCACGTAAATACGATTATTACCTGCAACAGCTAACTCGTGATGCACTTTATAATCGTAATCAGCAAATGCTTGCGCACTGTCTTCTAACTCATCGCTTTGTGAGAGAATTTCAATCACACGTTCTGGATTTAACTTTATAGCTGCACGCGTATAAATTGCGCTTATATTAGTGCGTGCAGAGAGTAACTGGTCGGTTAACTCTGGCATTTTATCTTCATCAAGACGTGCTAACGTTTCAAGAATATTTAGTCCTGACGTTTCCCAAAAGTTATTCACTTTTGTTGGCTTACCATGTTTAATAGTTAACCAGCCATCTCGAGCCAATCGCTGTAATACTTCACGTAACGTCGTTCGGGTAACACCTATTAACTCTGAGAGTTCACGCTCAGCAGGTAGAATAGATCCAGGAGGGAAATCGCCATTCCAGATAGACTCTACTATGTATTCTTCAGCAAATCCTGCTGGGCTTTTCGCTTTAAAAATTCTCATCCAATTCCCACTCGAATTAATTCACACTACTACATACGATTAACCGACTGATTGTACCAGACGACGCTCAAGTAACAAGTAAAGTACGCCATATTACTGCCAGTATGCGATTAAAATATTTGTGTCTATAAAATACTTTATATTTTTTACTAACACTTGTCGCAAGCACTTATATATTCACCCTAGATACATTTTAAGTAGTTATTTACTTTAAGTTCGCGCCTTGCCTTATTAACTTATTACATAAAGTCACCTCACACACATACTTTACTCGTTTAAAGGGTTACCTCTTTATTCACATTACTGGATTTTTATTGGCTTTTAGAATTATAACCTTAACTTTAATCATCATAAATGCATGTGGGTAGGCTTTAAGTCGTTTTGCTTGCCCCTAACTTTATCCTACGTCATAATCTAACGTCTTATTTAAATACGGATTTATTATGAACTGGCTTGCACAATTACCCACCCAACGTACTCCTTGGCTTTTGTTTAGTGGTATTGTTTTTCTGCTTGAAATAACGGCACTGTTTTTTCAATATAAAATGGGATTGGCGCCATGTATCATGTGCATATATCAGCGTACTGCGGTATTAGGTTTACTTATTGCAGGTATTATTGGTACAAGTAATCCAGAGCATAGAGGGGTTCGCTTGCTCGCCTATAGTGTATGGGCTGTTTCTAGTGTTTGGGGATTTATAATTGCCCGCGAGCATATCGAAATGCAAACAACCACTGATCCTTTTGCATTTAGCTGTGAGTTTGAACCTAACTTTCCTGCCTTTATGCCATTACATGAGTGGATCCCAAGCTTTTTTGCAGCCACTGGTGATTGCGGAAACATTGACTGGCAATTTGCGTGGCTAAGTATGCCGGCATGGATGGAAGTAATATTTGCGCTGTTTGCAGCCACTTTATTTTTACTGGTAACGAGTCGCTTAATGACTAAAAGGTCGCTGTAATGCTTGTGTTTTTTTCAAGCCAAATTAATGCTCTAAAACATTTAAAAATACGTGACAGACAAGCTGTTATAGCGATTTCTTTAAGTATGCTTTCACCTGTTAATAAAGTACTACTTCGTATTATAAAATTATTATTACTCAGTCCGCTGTTTTTAATATTTGCCGTATTTGAAGGCTGGTTACTCATCCCTTTTTTACTACTCGGTGGGTTGTGTTACCCACTACTAACGACTCCAATTGAAATTAACTTTGCTAAAAAGCATTTATGTGAAGCATTAACCCAATATACTAAGGGCGCTTAACGCGCCCTTTTTAACTTAAAACGAAACCTTACCTTCAAGCTTTGCAGCTAATTTTTTACCTATACCTTTTACCATTTTCAAATCCTCTAACGATGTAAAGTTACCCTTTGCTTCGCGATAATCTATAATAGCTTGTGCTTTTTTCTTACCAATACCAGGGAGCTTAGATAGCTGGCTAACATCAGCAGTATTAATATTTAAAGCCGCCTGTTTTACTTGCTGAGTTATTGCTGAGGTATCAACATTTGCGTAGGTAAGAGTTACTGGCAACATACAAAAAGCTGCAGCTAAAATACTATATTTTAGTTTTTTCATCTTTCTTCCTTTTTTGTTCATACATGAACATTTACTTTGTTGTTTATATGTTTAAGTCATAACGCAAAAGGCTTTTTACACCTGCACTTTATTAAATACTTAAACCTAACATTCACTCCCTGTGAGATCCTTAACTGCAACGGTACACAAAAGTGATTAAGTTAAATAAAGTAAAGTTAATCTTTGTTGTCAACTATTATCACTTAATATTAATTAGGGGACTTGCAAATTTAAGCACAAACTTGTACTGTACATAAAAACAGTAATCTAATGGTTTATATATACTATATGCCACGCAAGTAAGCAGGAGAAATCATGGCTGTTGTTGTTAAATATGTTGTAGAACGAAACGGAGTCGAGCGCATGACGTTTACTACCAAAAAAGAAGCTGATGCCTATGATAAAATGCTCGATATTGCAGAGTCGCTTGAAATTTTGCTAGAAAAAGTTGATGTACCATTAAGTGAGCAACAAGTAGAGTCACTCGCTTTAGAAATGGCAAAAAGTAAAGATGACTTCATGACAATATTAAAAGGTGGCAAAGAGCCTATAGCCCCTAAAGCTGCTGTAAAAGGCAAAAAAGCAGATAATGTTGCACCCATAGAAGAAAGTAGCGACAAAAAAGCGAGTTAATAAATTTTGCATAAAAAAGGGAGTAACCTAAGTTACTCCCTTTTTTTGTTTATAACTTTTTATAGTTCTTGTTCTACTTCATCAAATAAGGTTGTAATTTCTTTAGCTGGCTCATTGGTCATTAAGCTAACTAATACAATCGCAATACTTGATAAAATAAAGCCTGGGACTATTTCATAAATAACGCTACTTAAACTCCCACCATTAATAGTAATTGGTGCGTATATCCATATAAGTACTGTTGAAGCCCCCACTAACATGCCTGCTAAGGCGCCAGCAAAGTTCATTCTTCTCCAGTAAAGGCTAAACAATACGAGTGGTCCAAATGCAGCGCCAAAGCCTGCCCACGCATTACTCACTAAGTCTAAAATAGAACTATCTCTATCGTAAGCTAAGTAAATAGCAAACATAGCAACTAATGCCACACTAATACGCCCAACAAAAACCAGCTCTTTTTGAGAGGCTTCGCGATGCAGGTATATTTTATAAAAGTCTTCAGTTAACGAGCTTGAACACACTAGCAATTGTGAAGAGATAGTACTCATTACAGCCGCTAAAATAGCTGCTAATAAAAAGCCAGCAATCAATGGATGAAAAACCAATTCAGATAGCACTAAAAATATTGTTTCTTTATCATTTATCGGCATTTCATTTTCTAGTATGAAGGCTGCCCCAAATAAACCAGTTAGTACTGCGCCTATTGCAGATAATGTCATCCAAGACATACCAATGCGTCGCATTGCTGGAATATCTTTAACTGAACGTACCGACATAAAGCGTACTATAATATGAGGCTGACCAAAGTAACCAAAGCCCCAAGCTAACGCAGAAATAATTGCGATGGTAGAGCCACCAGCAAACCAATCTAGCATATTTAGAGAGTGAACTTCACTGGCCTTTGGCGAGATAAGTAACAGGTCATAGCTTGCATTAGCGAGCGTTTCCATTACTGGCTGATCAAGCATAGTAAACGTTACTATTGGTACTACTAATAGCGCAATAAGCATAATGCAACCTTGTACAAAGTCGGTCAAACTTACCGCTAAAAAACCACCAAAAAGCGTATAAAGTACTACAACGCCAGTAGTAACATAAAGGCCAACTTCATAGCTCATTCCAAATGAATTTTCAAATAACTTACCACCAGCAACCACGCCAGATGAGGTATAAAGTGTGAAGAAAACAATAATAACAATAGCTGAAATAACACGTAATATATTCTTATTGTCCGCAAAGCGATTTGCAAAATAATCCGGGATCGTAATTGAATCATTCGCTTTTTCAGTGTAAACACGAAGCCTAGGTGCAACTAAGAAGTAATTTGCCCAAGCACCAAGTACTAAACCAATCGCAATCCAAACCTTACTCAAACCAAAAAGATACATAGCGCCGGGAAGGCCCATAAGTAACCAACCGCTCATATCAGATGCACCTGCAGATAGCGCAGCAACACTTGGTGATAAATTACGGCCCCCTAACATGTAACCTGAAACATCACTGGTTGATTGCTTAAATGCATACAATCCTATACCTAGCATTACAACAAAGTATAATGCTAGTGAAATAATCATTCCTGTTTCCAAATTCGCCTCCACTAATAAATTGCAACAGGCTTTTGATCCAAATAATGACTCTTAAAATATTATAGTTAAGACAGTATTGGGATAAAAACCATTCTCTGTCACTATAGCATGGGTAATAGTTAAAATTCCAACATGTCAACTTTAGTGAATTAAAAACAAACAAATCGTATATATTTAAGTCAAAATTTCTGTAACTTATTAAAAATATGTTATTAATCTAAGATAAGCTTATTTACATCATGCTATTTTTAATGTTTTGCCATATATTGTTACAATCAATAGTTATTTTTTATCTATACGGAATTTTTTATGTACTTTTACGCTGCACGCCAACCTATCTTAGATCGCGATAAAAAGCTTATTGGCTATGAATTACTATTTCGTGATGGTGTAAATAACGTGTTTCCCGATATAGATGGAGATGAGGCAACAACACGCCTAATAGAAGGCAGCCAGTTTAATTTTGGCCTTGAGGATTTAACTGACAATAAACCAGCATATATCAATTTTACTCTAGAAACTTTACTAAAAGGCTACCCTACTTTACTGAGTAAAGACGCTGTGGTGGTAGAGATACTCGAAACGGTGCAACCTGGTAAGCGTTTACTTGCTATTGTTAAAGACTTAAAAGAAAAAGGTTATACATTAGCCTTAGACGACTACATTCATCAACCTGTGTGGCGTCACTTTTATCCATTTGTTGATATTATAAAAATTGACTTTTTAACCTGTAATATAGAAACAATTAAAACAATTATTGATGATTTAAAACCTTATCCACATCTAAAATTACTTGCTGAAAAAGTTGAAACCCACGAGGTGTATAACCAAGCATTGGAACTTGGCTTTGATTATTTTCAAGGGTTTTTCTTTTCAAAACCAGAGATGATCCAAAGTAAAGCGCTTCCCCCCTCTGGTATGACATTAGCCGAACTACTTTATGAGACCTCAACGCTTGATATGGATCTAAAAAAGATCACCGATATATTTGAGCGAGATGTAAATCTATCTTATAAGTTACTGCGTTATTCAAACTCTGCAGCATTTGCTAGACGCGCCGAAATAAGCACAATAAAACAAGCGCTTATTACTCTTGGTGCCAATGAAATTAAAAAGCTTTTATCTATACTATTTGCAGCGCAAGTTTCAACAGATAAGCCTATGGAACTAATTAGGTTATCGCTCACTCGGGCGCGTTTTAGTGAATTACTGGCTATATCGCATGGTAAGTTTAAAGACACAGGAATGGTTTTTTTAACCGGCATGATGTCGCTTATGGATGCTATTTTAGATGAAAGCATGCAAAGTGTGATGCAAAAGCTGCCATTATCTAATGAGATTAAAGCCGCTTTACTTAATGATGAGGGCTTGCTTGCAAGCTACTTAAACTTGGTTAAGTTTTATGAGCAAGGCAACTGGCAGGCAGCTAATCAGATCAGCCAACAACTTGGTTTAGATGATAAAGTACCCGATGCTTACCACGAAGCAATTAGCTGGGTGAACGAGCAAATGCAGTTAATGAGCAATGTTTAATAACAACTTTCTAATCACTAATGAGAAAATAAAACGCCAGCATTGCTGGCGTTTTTAATAGGTTTACAAACTTTCTAAAAAATCTTCATCAAAGTCATCAGGCTCTTCTTTGATTGGCGGGTTACCGTCGTAAAGTTCGTATAATTGGCGTTGAAAATAAATATCTTTAATAAATAAGTAAGGGTCTAGTGAATCGTTCAATAAACCTTCTTGCGCAATTAGTGATGCACGGGCCTCAACAGCTTTTAACGCAAACACTAAAATTGTTTGTGGTGTAGTTAACGCTATTTCAGGTAAAACAAAGTTATCAACTACATCGCCGGTTAAGTTACGCGCTGTAGAAGGCCCCATAGCAGGTAGCATCAAGTAAGCACCATCACCTGCACCCCATACACCTAATGTTTGCCCAAAATCCTCATCTACATGTTCTAGCCCTAATGAGCTGGCCACATCAAATAAACCAAAAACACCTACGGTCGAGTTAACTAAAAAACGTGCTAAGCTAACACTGGCATTACCTGGTTTACCCTGTAAACCGGCGTTGATCATATCTACCGGCGCACTAATATTATTGGTAAAATGCACTAAGCTTTGACGCACTGGTACAGGGGTCACCGTGATATACCCTACGGCGGCCGGTCTTAGTATGTATGTGTCTAAAACATCCATATTAAAGTCGTATATTGGGCGGTTAATATTTTGTAGTGGATCGCGCTCGTCCTTTTGGCTATCAGGTACTTGTGCACACCCGGCCAGCACTAACAAAAATATATAAATTAAACCATGTTTTAACATCGCGTATCCTTAAGGTATTAATGTGTCTATTTGCAGTTGCAACTGACGGGTACTTTCACGTTTTAATGCTGCTGAATGCCCTTCTAACTCACCGCTACTTGGCATTACTGAATCATCATTAGAGATACGTGCAGTAATAACTATATCTTCTGCGCTTGACAAGTTTAATCCTGCAACCATAGAGTTTGCATCACTTAGTTCAACTGTAATAGGAAATTGATACTCGTTAAGCTTAACAACCGCTATTGGCATTGGAGAGCCATTTAACGCTTTTGCAAAAACAAATAAAATTCCGTTTTCAGGTTGTTTATTTTTAAGCTCTGTACTTACATTTACTGTCACTTTAATTGCTGCACTCTTTGTAACGTCAACATTTTGTGCTTGTTGCTGTTCAATCTCACTAATACGCTGCGCAATCATATTATAGCGGGTATCTGCTTTATCCATACTGGCAAGTAATACTTCAAACGCCGCTTTTGCTTGTACCCAATCTTTACGTTCGTAAGCAATGAGTGCCAATAAAGAAATAGCATCTAAATTTTGCGGCTCTTCTTGCAGTACTTTTGAAAGCATACCTGCAGCACGTGTCATGCTTGCTTCACTGCCCTCAAGTAACAGCACTTGGCTGTAACTAATAAGCACCTGCATATTGGCAGGATTCATTTGCAACGCTTTATCAAACGACTGCTGCGCCATATCAAATTCGTTCAATGACATAGCCACACGGCCCAGTAACATCCAAGCAATTTCGTCATCCCCCGTTTGGCTAAGCTTAGTTCGCAGTGCCAATGCAAATGCTTGCAGCTCGTTTTCACTCAGCGGCTCGCCTTTTTGCATAACAGCTCGCTCACCGTACTCTGCCAAGTTATCCATAGCATCGTGCCAAGCCGATATTTGCTGCTGATTACCGGTCATAGAGTAAAAAATACCGGTTAGGGCAATCACAAACGCACCGCCTGTTAAGGCAAAAATACGATTATTACCACGGCTATTAAGTGACTTTTCAGGAGAGAGCTCATTGAGTAAGCGACGTTTGAGCTCGATCACTGACTCACTGTAATTTTGTGCATCAATTCGCTGGTTTTCTAAGTCGTTTTGTAGCTCAACTAAACGCTGTTCATAAATACTAATAAGTTCTGCGTTCGCATTGTGCGTAATGGTTTTAACACGCTCTTTTTTTAAAAAAGGCAACATCACAAACAACAGTGCAATAAGTGTGAGTAAAGCAAAAGACGCCCACATTAAAATCATTTAACTTTGCTCCTGACGTTTATTTTTAGCAATTAATTTAACTAACATTGCTTCGTCGTTGTTGCTCCAGCTTTGTTTTACCGATGCTTTACGTTGGCGAATAACAATAAAACCAAAACCAAAAATCACAATCAATACCGGTAAAACCCACAGCACTAAAGTTGCAGGGGTTACTGGTGGATCGTAATGTACAAAGTAGCCATAACGATCGATCATATAATCTATTACTTCGTCTTTCGTTTTACCATCTTTTACTAAAGCTAATACTCGCTCGCGTAAATCTTTTGCTACTACCGCATCAGAGTCGGCAATATTTTGATTTTGACACTTAGGGCAACGTAACTCTTTGGTTAGCTCTTCAAAGCGAACCGCTTGCTCGTTACTGTCAAATTGGTAACGGTCTTGCTGAGCAAGCGCCCCCATACTGACAAAAAGGCTAAGGGTTAATAACAACCACTTCATTATTTGAGCTCCTGCATAATTGGTGCAAACTTAGCACGCCACACTCGCGGATTTATATCACCGGTATGGTGCAACAAAATGGTGCCGCTTTTATCAACTAAAAAAGTCTCTGGCGCACCCGACACACCTAAATCTAACGACAGTGTGCGATGTAAATCTAAAATATTAAACTGATATGGGTCGCCAGCACGCGTTAGCATATTGGTTACGTCACTACGCAGTGCTTGCATATCAAATGGCCCGTCAAAATCGGCATCGTAACCTTGCACATAGTACAAGCCTATAATTTTAACGCCTTGCTCGCGCAATTTAGTTAAGTAGCCTAGCTCTGCTAAACATGTAGGGCACCAGGTACCCCATACATTTAATAAATAAACCTCACCTTTTAACTGCTCATTGCTCCACTGCTTATTATCTTGCATTAGATCTGGCAGGCTAAATTCTGGCATAGATTGCCCTAATCGCCCTGTTTGTATTTCCCTTGGGTTAGCAAATAACCCTTGGAATAAAAACACACAAATAAAAGCAAAAACCAGTAACGGTGCTATAGCTAAAAGCTTACGATTCATGCTTCGCTCTCCGCTGTTTCTTTTGTTGATTGAGGCGATGAGGTGCGATAGCGTTTATCAAATAAAATTACAAACCCTGCTAACGAAATTAATATACCGCCAATCCACATCCAACGCACAAATGGCTTATGATAAATTCGTAATGACCACGCGCCTTCGCTTAATTGCTCACCTAACGCTAGGTATAAATCGCGTGTGAAGCCTGCATCAATTGCTGCTTCTGTCATAAACTGCATGCCAATATCGTAACGGCGTTTTTCGGCATGTAACTGAGTGACTAGCTTGTCATTTTTTAATACCGATACAACACCCGCATGGCCACTGTAATTAGCTCCGCGAACATTTTTCACTCCTTCAAAGCGGTATTGATACTGATTAAGCTGCACCGTATCACCTGGTTTCATTGATACGTCGCGCTCAACCGAGTATGCCGAAGTAAGGGTTACGCCAGCAATTACAAAGGCAATACCTATATGGCCAAGTACCATAGCCCAATAACCTAAACCTAAGCGCTTAAAGCCTTCTTTAAAGGTGCTATGTACGGTAACTTTACTGTACAAATCAATACCTGTTGTAATTACAATCCATACAGCTAACGTGGTTGCTAATAAGGTAAGCGGTGCAATCACATCATAGCTAGAAAATAACCAAGCAAAGGTAATAATAATACTGACTAATACACCCATTAGTATTTTGTTTTGTAAAAACGCCCATTTATTTTGCTTCCAGCGTAAAAACGGCCCAATACCCATTAAAATAGCAAATGGCACTAGCAGTATTGCAAACATCTTATTAAAAAATGGTTCGCCAATTGAAATGCTGCCTAAGCCCATTTCTTTGTGTACCATAGGCAATAAAGTACCTAGTAATACAATTAAAGTAGCAACCACTAAGAATATATTATTTAGCCACAGTGCTACTTCGCGCGATACTAACTTGTAACGCCCTTCGCTTCGCACTTGCGATACGCGCATGCCATAAAGTGCTAATGCACCGCCAACAACAATAGCTAAAAAGGCCAGTATAAATAAGCCTCTATCAGGGTCAGTTGCAAAAGCATGCACAGATACAATAATACCTGAGCGCACAATAAAGGTGCCCAGTAAGCTAAGTGAAAATGCTGCAATTGCTAACAGTACTGTCCATGATTTAAATACACCACGTTTTTCTGTCACACTCAATGAATGTAAAAGTGCTGTTGCTACTAACCAAGGCATTAAAGATGCATTTTCTACTGGATCCCAAAACCACCAGCCGCCCCAGCCAAGTTCTGAATACGCCCACCAACTTCCTATGGTAATACCTAAAGTTAAAAAGCCCCACGCGGTCATAGTCCACGGACGAGACCATTTGGCCCAAGTATTATCTAGCTTGCCAGTTAAAAGTGCCGCAATTGCAAAAGCAAACGCTACAGATAGCCCTACATAACCCATATAAAGTAACGGCGGGTGTATGATCATACCCGGATCTTGTAGTAGTGGATTTAAGTCGCGCCCCTCTACCGGGAAATAAGGTAATAAACGCTCAAATGGGCTTGAAAGCAATAAGGTGTACATCATAAAGCCAACACCTAAAAAGCCAAGCACACCAAGTACACGAGCACGCAATACCCAAGGTAGCGCTTTAGAGCGCAGTGCAACAACAGCTGTCCAACCAGCTTGCATCAATAACCACAATAAAATAGCGCCTTCATGCCCACCCCAGGTCGAGGTTATTTGATAATACCAAGGCAAAGAGCTACTTGAGTGATACGCCACATACGCAACTGTAAAGTCATTTGTAAGGCTGGCATAAATAAGGGCGGCAAACGAAATAAATACAAATACAAATTGCCCTACCGCTAACGAAGGAGCAGCACGCATTAAGCGTAAATTACCGGTATGTGCACCCCACAGCGGAAAAACACATAATAAAACGCTTAGCACCATGGCAAGCGTTAAAGAAAAATAACCAAGTTCTGGGATCATTATTAATTACCACTATCTAGGTTGTATTTAGGTTTCTCGTGTTTAATTCCTTTTAACGCTTCTGCCACTTCAGCAGGCATGTATTCTTCATCATGCTTAGCAAGTACTTCAAATGCTTCTATTACATTGGGCTCCACAAGTACACCTTGTGCAACTATGCCTTGGCCTTCGCGAAATAGGTCAGGCAAAATCCCCTGATAACGCACTACCACGGTTGGGCCTGTATCAACTAAAGTAAAGCTTACTTTTAAACTTTGCTCATTGCGCTCTACCGAACCTGGTACAACCATGCCACCAATGCGTAGCTTTTGGCCTATTTGTGGTTTTTCTTTATTGGGGCCTTTACCGTCAACAAGCTCACTTGGGGTATAAAATAAATTAATGTTTTCTTGTAATGCATACAGTACCAAGCCTATTGAGGCACCAATGCCAAACAGCACTGCAACAATAACTAAAAGGCGTTTTTTACGTCTTGGGTTCATTATATTTGCTCCTGCTTAGCATTTTTAATACGAACTTCTCGCGCTATTTGTTGCTCTACCGATGCCATAATATGTTTAGTCTCTCTGAGTGAACTAAATAAAATACCTAATAAAATAAGTGCGCATGTACCAAAAGAAAGCCACACATAAAATCCATAGCCTCCCATTGCAATAAAATCAGAAAATGAGTCAAACTGCATAACTACCTCTTAGTTAACAACTGGCGCACCCATGGGCGATGCTTTTCACGTTGTAATATTTCATTTTTAAGACGAATTAAAGTAACAGTGCCAACAAAAGCCGCAAACGCCAAAATGTTTACCATTAATGGCCAAAACATACTGGGATCAATTGCTTTGGTATCTAGCTTAGTTATTGAGGCTCCTTGGTGTAGGGTATTCCACCACTCAACAGAGTAATGAATAATAGGTAAATTAATAACCCCTACAATAGCCAAAATAGAAGCGGCACGACCCGCTGCCTTCTTATCTTCAAAGGCATGGTACAAAGACAACACACCCAAATATAAAAATAATAAAATTAGCTCTGAGGTTAAACGCGCATCCCACACCCACCAAGCGCCCCACATAGGTTTACCCCATGCAGCACCGGTTATAAGTGCAATCGCAGTAATGCACGCCCCTACAGGCGCAATTGCAATAACTGCAAGTTCAGCGTTTCGTAACTGCCAAACCAGCGCAATAATGGCAGCAATTGCCATTGATGAATAAGCACCCATAGATAAAATAGCCGAAGGCACATGAATAAAAATGATACGGTAGCTGTCTTTTTGTTGGTAATCGGCAGGCGCAAAACCAAGCCCCCATACCCAACCAACTAACATACTAATAACCGTAACTACGGCAAAATAAGGCAATAACGTATTGCATAACTTATATGCACGCTCTGCTTTAGCATAGGGATGTAACCACTTCCACATATTAACTTACACTCACTTTTAATGCTGACGATATGGCGATTGGCGCACTAATAATAGCAATAACTAACATAGCGCCAAGAATGGCAAGCTGCCCACTATAATCCAGCGACATAGTACTGGTATCGATAGCTGACGTTGCAAAAATTAAAACCGGAATATACAAAGGCAACACCAATAAACTCATTAAAATACCGCCTTTTTGTAATCCTACAGTAAGCCCAGCCCCAATTGCGCCAATAAAGCTCAACAAAGGCGTACCTAATAATAGCGTTAGTAACGTAGCCATTAATGCTGTGTTATCTAAATTCAATAGTAGTGCAAACAGTGGGGTCATTAATACTAAAGGAAGCCCAGTGATCACCCAATGCGCGGCTACTTTAGCCAACACAGTTAACGATAACGGATACGACGATGCAATAAGTTGTTCAAGTGAGCCATCGTTATAATCATCTCTAAACAGCTTATCTAACCCCAACATAGTTGAGAGTAAAGCAGCCACCCAAATTATACCCGGCGCCATTCTTGCCAGTAGACCGGGCTCTGGCCCAATAGCTAACGGAAATAATGAAATAACAATTAAAAAGAACAAAATAGGATTGATAATTTCAGCGCGCTGACGAAAAGCAAGTTTAACATCTTTACTAAACACGGCTTTAAAAAGTAACCAATAGGAGTGTTGTCGGGTCATTAGTGACGATACTCCAAAGTGAGTGTTTGTAGGTTGCTAAAATGAGCCGTTAAATCTTGATGCGTGGTTAGCAATATAGCTCCGCCAATTTTTAAATGCTCAACAAAACGTTGCTGTAAAAAGGCAACACCACTTTTATCAAGTGCTGTAAATGGCTCATCTAAAATCCATAACTTAGCTTCACTTAACCATAATCGAGCTAACGCAACACGGCGTTGCTGCCCAGCAGAGAGCGTTCTAACCGGTACATCTTCAAGGCCTACTAAGCCAAGCTTACTTAATAAAGGGTATAAATCACCTTCATTAGTGTAGCCATTAATTGCCAGCCAATGCTTAACGTTTTCAAGCGCACTGAGCTGCACATTAACCCCGGTTTTATGGCCTATAAATAATAGATCTCTGGCGTACTCTTCATAGTACTTTTTAATCGACTGATTAAGGTACAGAATATCGCCTTCATCAGGCATAGAAAAGCCCGCTATAATACGTAATAAAGACGTTTTACCAGCACCATTAGCACCTGCTAATTGCATGATTTGGCCGCTATTAAGGCTAAAATTAAGATCCGCAAACAAACAACGTTCTTGCTTGATGCAGGTGACGGACTTAATGTGTAACAAGATGACGATTCTCTCTGCCAAAAATTAGGCGTTAGTCTATCATAATGATAGGGTAATACGAATATTGCTTTAAAATCGATTCACTAAAAATAAAGAAAACTTGATTTAAAATAATGAATACACCTACGCAAATTACATTATCTAATTCATTGGTTAATAACCTAACCTCTAATGCGCCTAAGCATAACTTAACCTCGCTTCCTGGCGAGATGCTTGCGGCAAAAAACATTCAGTTTTCTAAAGAATCGATCACCCTAGATGTATTAATAAATAAGCACTGGCAAACTCTCAGGCTTGGTATTACAACTGCGCCAAAAAACTTAGACAAAATAGCCAGTGCGAGCATACAGCTCAGTAACGAGGGCAAGTCACTTGCAATTACCCCCAACAATACAAGGCTTACACTTAATCAACCGGTGCAATTACAGCAATTTTTAAATTATATAAATACCGGAAGCGAGTTACAAAATAATCCTATGCCGGCGCAGGTCGTATTAACGCCTACACCCAAGCTGGTAATTGAAAAGCTTAATGCCAGCATTGCAATTAATAAAGAGGTAGCGCAACTGCTGGCCGCAGAGCAACCATTAAAAATAATAATTAGCACTAATAATAAAGGCGCGCAGCTAGACGTTATCAATCGCTTTGCTGAATCCGTGCATACACAACCCATAACTCAAGCAAAGCTAGCAAGTTTACTTGCGCAAAATTTGCCAAATGCACAGCTACAAGCAACCCCTAAATTTGCAATTTTAACGCATGCACAACAAGCAGGTTCATTTAAGCTTAATATAAACAATAATCAACTTAACCAACTTTCGCATACCGTAACAAACGTAAACTTGAGCAGCCAAGCCAACAAACTGTTAATTCAAACTAATATAAACAGTACCACTGTCATACTTAAAAACTCGTTCACAAAACCGTTTAATCAACTAATTTCGGCGCAGCAAAGCAGCGTATCAACAAGCAATTTAAATAACCCTACTAGTCCATTAATAGCGGCTAATAACAGCCCTATTGATTCTTGGTTAAAAAGTAGTTTTGGTGAACTAAAAACGCGTATAAATGATGCAGTAAAGTACTTCGAAAACAAACCTTTTGCCGCTATAAATCAAACGGTAACAGGTATTAATAAACTAAATGTCACCGAGCAGTTAAACCAGCAACCTAACCAGTTGCCACCTTTAGTGCAGTTAACCCAATTAATAAAATCAAGTGTTAGCCTATGGCAGTTGCCAACAAGCATGCTCTTTGCAACAACGAGCAATGGCAAACTAAGTTCGCAAAATCAATTACATCCTTTAGAAGCTAAATTACTCGCTCCACTGCTAAACCAACTCAGTGCAGCTAGCGCAATAAACATACCCAATAACACGCCGCTTTTAAGCAGCAAAATAGCAGATATTGCACAGCAGTTATCGCAGCAACCAGCCGACTTAACGCGCCTCGTAAATCAGGCATTTAATCGGATGGTTTCTAGTAACAATTTGCACCCAACAGCTATACAGCGCGAAATTCTTGCCACATTACAACCAACGCAACTGACAAACGACACGCTGCAAAGCAGTTTTAGTAAGGGATTAGAGCAACTTGCAGTAAGCATTTTAGCCGCGCCTATTATTAGCCAAACAACTACACCTATTAGCATTAATAATCAAACCGGCTTAGATGCACTACTGCAGGTGTTATTACCCACATTTAAAACCGGCAACTCTGGTGCTAAATTACTTGAGCAACTGCAACAAAGCCAAGTGCAAGCACTTGCGGGGGAGTTAACACAAGTTAAAAATACCCTTGGCCAAGTAAATGTTACCCCTGCTAATCAGCTAGCCGACTCAAACCCCTTGGTAAACTTTTTATTACCAATGAAATTACCGCCAGAAGCGGCGCAAACAGAAATAACATTAGGCCAATATAAAAAGCCCAGTGGCGATAAGCTAGCAGGAAAAAATGTCTGGTTTGTTAGATTAAACTTTGATTATGCACAGCTTGGTCAGTTACAAATTACTGCCGAATTAATGGATAAAGCACTTGATTGCCAGTTATTTGCATCAAGCCAAGAAGTGACCGCTATGGCTCATCCGCATCTTGATAATTTAAGATCAAAATTAGCCAAGCATGGTTTGCAAGTAGGTGATCTTACTTTAAAGCAAGGCGATGCAAGCCATCAAGCTTTTTATAAATCGCATGCCATTATTAATATTAAGGTATAAAAATGAGTGACTCAGCCAACAACAAATCTGCGATTGGGCTTTTATATGCAGCCGGAAACTCGCCAATGGTAAGTACCAAGGGCTTTGGTAAATTAGCTGATGAAATAATAGCAGCGGCTGAAAAAAAAGGCATTATGATCCATCAAGATGAAGCATTAGCCAAAACGTTATCACACTTAGAGCTTGGGGAAGAAATACCTAAAGAGTTGTATTATGTAATTGCTGAGCTAATTGCATTTTCGTATGTATTAAGAGGGCAATTTCCGCCAGGCTGGCAAGACTTTCAAGGTAAGTTAAATATTAAGGCGTAGCTTTAACAGCATTAAAAAGCAAAAAAGACGCTAAGCGCCTTTTTGTTTATGCAATGAAAACAGCAGTTCTGCTTCTGCTCTAGGTAATTCGCATTCACGAATTACTTCTTCTAAATCAGCTCCAAGTTCGACCATTTTTACAGCACGAGAATAAATTTTTGCATCTGGATCGTCATACTTTTGCGCTGCTTGTTGTTGAGTTAGCTCTTCATTTTGCTGTTCAACTTCAAGTACTCGCTTACCAATACTTAATAACCCAGTGCGCAACTCTTGTACCTCACTGCGTAAAATATTAATTTGCTCAGCCGAGTCTTTAAATTGCTGCAGCTGAGAGGTAAGCTCACTTGCATAGCTGCTTTTAAATAGAATGATCATCGCCAATGCTATAAGGGCAACAGCTAACGCTATAATTGCTAAACTGAGTAATAACATAATTTTTAGTGGTAAAGCTTATAAATCGCTCAACTCATCCCATTCGTCGTCACTAAGTAGCTTATTTAAATCAACTAAAATAAGTAACTCGTTTTCGCGATTACACACACCCTGAATAAACTTAGCGCTTTCTTCTGTGCCTACATTCGGCGCACTGTCTATTTCTGAGCTTCGCAAATAAACCACTTCAGATACGCTGTCGGCTAAAATACCAATAACTTGCTCTTCAGCTTCAATAATTAAAATTCGCGAATTATCTGTTGCATCCGTACCGGCTAAACCAAAACGGGCACGAGTATCAATAACCGTAACCACATTGCCACGTAAATTAATAATACCAATCACGTACGAAGGTGCACCAGGTACAGGGGCTATTTCAGTGTAGCGTAATATTTCTTGCACTTGCATTACGTTAACACCGTAAGTTTCGTCTTCTAACTTAAACGTTACCCACTGTAGTATTTCATCATTATTATCTGCATTTTTATTTGCTGACAGTAACTTATCTTGGTTCATGCTGTTTCCCCGTAATGGTCATTACTACTGACGGCTGTCTAGGCCTTTCTCTAATAATGCATTTAAATTATTTACATCTATTAAAGCGCACATTTTTTCTTTAATAACACCGGCAAGCCATGGGCGCTTACTTTGGTTTGTACGCCATTTTACATCTTCTTTACTCAATGTAATGTTATTTATTAGCTTTTCTGCCAATAATCCCCACTGACTGTCGCCTAGTGTAATTAAATACTTGTAGTTAAGTGACGCCTCTAACTTTTCGTCATACTTTTCTGGCATAACCCAACGTGCGGTATCAACCACATTAAGTTTTTCATCTCTATTGAGCATAACGCCTTTAAACCACTTTGGTTTACCAAATAAATGATTTACTTCACTTAATTCATGTATACCGCCTAACGCTTTAAGCGGCACAGCTAGCGTTAATCCTGCCACTTCAAAAAATAAGGCTTGAAACTGCCCGTCAAAATAATCAGCTTGGCTTTGTGCGGCTAATATTTGCTCGGCCGACAGTGTTTGCTCAGCAGAGGTAACTAGAGCTTTGATTTCTTGCGCTATCGGCTTTTTAATAACTTCTGGCACAGCTTGCTCAAATACTGGCGTACTTTGTGTGCTCTGCGCTTCTAAATCTGGGTGTTCAGTTTTTTTATCCGTTACTTGCTCAAGTAATTTTGCAACGGGTTCAAGATTATCTACAGGCTCGTCTTCGCACAATAACGCGCCTAGATATTGAGTCATTACTTTTTCATTAGCAAATAATTGCTTACTCATTGATTAACCTTGTTCTATTAAATAGTCGAGCAATGCCTTGTAGGCATATACCCCGCGAGACCGTGGACAAAATTCACTTGGAACTTGTTGCGCTAAACTGGCGTCTCTAAATTTGGTATCTACCGGAACAACGCCCGGCCATACTTTATCAGTATAAGTATTTTGCAGTGTTTTATATGCCTCTAACGAGGCTTTCGTGCGCTTATCGTACATGGTGGCAATTATAGTATATTCATAGCTTTTAGCTTGAGATGTTTGCATTAACTGCATAGTACGCATCATTCTGTCGAGCCCCTTTAGCGCTAAAAACTCGGTTTGTACCGGCACTAAAATGCGTTCACTCGCAGCTAGCGCATTAACCATTAATACGCCAAGTACTGGGGGGCAATCGAGGATTGCATAGTCGTAATATTCGCTTATTTTTGCAAGCGCTTTTTTTAATATTAATCCCATGCCGGTTTTATTGCCCATACTTCTATCTAGGGTAGCAATAGCCATAGTGGCGGGTAATATATCTAAGTTTTCAATACTAGATGGACATAATGCTTGGAGTATTTCTTCGCTTTGCATGCTAGTTCCGCGTACAAAAATATCGTATACGCTAACCTCTAAATCCTCGGAATCAATGCCAAAGTAATAGGTTAATGAGGCATGAGGATCGGTATCAATCAATAATACGCGCTTACCTTGAGATGCTAAAATACCTGCAAGGCTAACCGCGGTTGTGGTTTTCCCTACTCCACCTTTTTGATTTGCTACAGTCCAAATCTTCACATTGCATCCTAATTACAGTTCATTTCGAGTCGATATACGAATACCGCCATGGGGTAAACGAATTATTTTTATTGTATTATCGTCAGAGGGTAATTCTGCTTCAGGCTCAGGTTTAACGACTACTTGTTGCGGCTCAACGCTTACTACTTCTGCTGTTGGTGGCAACCCATATTTAGATAGGGCAATAACTACTTTGCGATTTTCAGCACGCCCTTGCTTAGTATCGTTAGTGGCAAAAGGAGAATATTGACCATATCCCTCAATCGCCATTCGCGCTGAATTTATACCTAGGCTTTCAAGCTCAACTAAAACGGCTGTTGCACGCGCCACCGACAACTCCCAATTCGAGCGGTACATTTCATTACCTATGGTTTGGTTGTCAGTATAGCCGCGTACTCTAATATAGTTATCTACCGGAGCAATAATATCTTTAATTATTTTAACAACTTGCTTAGCGCGAACTTGCGCTACACTACTGCCACTTGAAAATAGCATGCCAGAACTAAGCTCAATGATCAGCCAATCTTGGCTGAGTTCTAAACTTGCTTCACCATCGCGTATTTCATCTATTAATGACGATTGCAGCTTAGCCAACAAACTATCGAGTGGTTTGCCAAGGTGTTTTTGATCAATATTACTGGTATCGCTTTGTCCGTCCAGCAGCTTTGGCCCGTGTTCTTCTTTTAAAATACTTTCGCCGTAGAGCACCTCTTGCTCTGGGGTTACTCTGTCTGTCAATATTGCGTCGCCATTAACCCCAGTTCCTTGCTGCGAATGTTGACGGGCTGACTTATCAAATACATAACCAATCGAATCGGACAGCACTTGAAATTTCTCTTCTTTGTTAATTGCTATTGCGTACAAAACCACAAAAAAGGCAAACATAATCGTCATATAATCAGCATAAGACACCAGCCAACGTTCTGTGTGTTGACTTTTAGTAGTGGTGTTGCGCAAGCGACGACGTAACATAATAGCTGCTACTCAACCACGACATTTGGGCGGTCAACCCGATAGGCTTCAAGCTTTAATTCAATACTTACTGGGCTTTCGCCTTGGCTTATTGCAATTACGCCCTCGGCAAGCATTTCGTGATAAAGCATTTTTTGCTCAACCCGTTGCTTTAACTTATTAGCCATAGGTAAAAATAATAAATTAGCTAAACCCACGCCATAAATAGTTGCTATAAAGGCAGTGGCAACACCGGCTCCAAGCTTTTGCGGATCTGTAATAAACGACATTGCCTGAATAAGACCAAGCACGGCCCCTAAAATACCTATGGTCGGACTATAACCGCCCATAGCTTCATAAACACGACTTGCCTCTAGCAGACGTTCGCGCTCTAACAGTAAATCTATTTCTAACGTATCGCGCAGTTTTTGATCTGAGCAACCATCAACTAATAATCCAAGCCCTTTTGCAGCATAGGCATCTGGGTGGGTAAGCGCTTCGTTTTCAAGGGCTAAATAACCTTCTTGACGTGCTTTATGTGACCATCCTTTTACTTGCTCTATGGCATCTTCAATATTGTATTTAGGCGATACAAAAACCCAGTGCGTAATTTCTAGCATCTTTTTAAAAGTACTGGCTGATGTTTGTAACATTACAGCACCCAATGTGCCGCCCAGTACAATGATCAACGCAGGTCCGTTAAATAATGCCGATACCACACCGCCCTCTAACGAGTAACCTATTGCAATGGCGCCTAAGCCAATAAGTAAACCTAGTACGGAAAGCTTATCCACAGCCCACCTCTGTCTTTAAACGTATTGCTACTTCATCTAATGGCAAACTTTCGCTCGCTAAACCAGCATTAGCAATTGCTTGTGGCATACCATAAACAACACAACTTTTTTCATCTTGTGCCCAAATGGTTGCCCCTGATTGTTTAAGCATACGAGCGCCTTCACGCCCATCTGCGCCCATACCAGTTAATACTATAGCTAATACATCACCTTGATACGCTTTAGCGGCACTGGCGAAGGTTACATCAACGCTTGGTTTGTAACTAATGCGCTCGCTGTTATCTTCAAAAACTCGTAGTGTTCTACTTGCCCCACGACCATCAATCATCATTTGCTGGCCACCCGGTGCTAAGTAAGCCACACCTGCTTGCAGTCGATCTCCTTGCTGCGCTTCTTTTACCTGAATTTTACACAAACTATTTAAGCGTGCCGCAAAAGCCGGAGTAAACGCAGCAGGCATATGCTGAATTAATAATATAGGGTGCGGAAAGTTAGCAGGAAGCTGAGTTAATATAGTTTGCAGCGCAACAGGTCCACCGGTTGATGTGCCAATTGCAACTAGTTGATAGTGCTTGCCACTCGCGCGCTTTGTTACTATTGCACTGCGACTAGTTACTGGCGAATTATTAAAGCTTCGCTCTGGTTGTACTACTGTTGTTGCTGTTTTATTTGTTTGTGCAAACCTTGCTGCTAATGCGCTTGGCGCTGAAGTAGGTGTAAATAAAGGTTTGTTTATACTGGAGGGTCTAGGGCTAGCAACACGTCTAATACGTTGGCGGCCAATTTCTTTTACTTTGCTTTGCAGCAGCTTAATGGCATCTTCGTTATTGCGAGCAATGTCTTCAAATTTTTTCGGTAAAAAATCCATAGCACCAGCATCAAGTGCATCTAAAGTTGCAGTTGCACCGGAGCGAGTTAACGAAGAAAACATTAAAATTGGCGTCGGGTTACTGGCCATAATTTCTTTTACAGCACTTATACCATCCAACACCGGCATTTCTACATCCATAGTGATCATATCAGGACGTAAACTAGCTGCTTTTTCTACAGCATCTCGGCCATTTACGGCAAAGCCAATTACTTCAATCTCGCTATCTAATTCAAGAATCTCACTCACTCGACGGCGAAAAAAGCTCGAATCATCAACAACTAAAACTTTAACGGCCATTTTGCTCTCTTATTTTTATTGTGTAGACGTATAAAGTATACGTCTACTTTATTATTTACCTGCGTAGTGTTTTAACATACTCGGTACATCTAATATAAGTGCAATACCACCATCCGAAGTAATAGTGGCACCTGCCATTCCAGGCGTACCTTGTAATAAAGCGTCTAACGGCTTAATAACCACTTCTTCTTGACCAATTAACGAATCAACCACAAAGCCAACTTGTTGTGTACCTATTTGCACAATAACCACATGCCCTTGCGCTTTACGGCTTGTACGATCGGCACCTTTCACTAGCCAATGCTCTAAATAAAATAAAGGCACTGCTTTTTTACGAACAATAATAGTTAACTGACCATCAACCACATTCGTTTTAGTAAGGTCTAAGTTAAATATTTCACTTACTCCTGCCAATGGTAGTGCAAATGTTTGCTCACTCACTACCACCATTAAGGTAGGTAAAATAGCCAAAGTTAACGGTACTTTAATTTCAAGTATAGTGCCCACACCTAGTTCTGACTCTATGCTAACCGAGCCATTTAACTGGGTGATTTTAGTTTTAACCACATCCATGCCAACACCACGACCAGAAATATCAGATATTGCTTCTTTGGTAGAAAACCCTGGCGCAAATATCAGATTGTAAGCTTCGGTGTTAGACAAACGGCTTGCTTGCTCTTGATCAAGCACACCTTTTTTAATTGCTATTTGTTTTAGTTTTTCAGCATCCATACCTGCGCCATCATCTTTAATGGTAAGCAAAATATGATCCCCCTGCTGCGAAGCAGAAAGCGTAACGGTACCTGTTCTCGGTTTACCCGCAGCTTCACGATCATCTGGCATTTCTATACCATGATCAACCGAGTTACGTACTAAATGCACTAATGGATCGGCCAGTGCCTCAACTAGGTTTTTATCTAAATCGGTTTCTTCGCCAACCAGCAATAAATTAATATCTTTATTTAAGGTACGTGCTAAGTCGCGAACAACACGCGGAAAACGGCCAAATACTTTTTTGATTGGCTGCATTCGCGTTTTCATTACCGCGCCTTGCAAATCAGCTGTAACAACATCTAAGTTAGATATTGCTTTACTCATAGATTCACTTTCTGAACTGGTGGCTAAACTCACTAAACGATTACGTACTAATACAAGCTCGCCCACCATATTCATAATTTGATCAAGGCGTTTAGTATCAACCCTTACTGTCGTTTCAGCTTGTGCAGGCGGCGCTTTTTTAGCAACTGGCGCAGCGGTATTGGTATTAGCACTTGCTGCTACAACAGCCGCTTGTGGCTGCTTAACTTTATCAACTGCTACTGGTGAGGATTTAACTACAGCTGCTTTAGGAGCCGTAACTTTATTTACAGGTGCAGGTGTTGCCGCGCTTTCTTTAGATTTTGGCGCCGCTCCCTTGCCATGCAGCTCATCTAGTAAAGCTTCAAACTCATCGTCACTTATTTCATCATCGTTAGTGCTAGCAGCCGGACTTTGAGCTGCTTGAGGTTTTGGGGTTTTATTTACCGCACCAAAACTTCCTACTCCGTGAAGCTCATCTAATAAGCTATCAAATTCATCGTCGGTAATATCGCCACTTAAGTCGCTGCTATTACTTAATGACTCTTTTATTGCAGGGCCTTTACCTTTGCCATGAAGTTCGTCAAGTAAGTTTTCGAATTCATCTTCGCTAATTTCATCAATATGCGCATCGTTTGCTGTAGCGTTTGTTGCTGCACTGGGTGCATCAAACAACTCATCAAATGCAAAAGGGTCATCATCTAAATTAGCATCTTGCGTTATTACTGGCGCAATAGTGTCACCACCAAGCTCTTCTTCTGTGGGCGGTAAACCTAATTTATGTAATATTTCGAGTAACTGAGGATCGGCAGGCTCTGGTTGCTCACGATTTTTAATCGTAGCAAACATTTCGTTAATAGTATCAAGTGCTTGAAGTATAACATCCATTAACTCAGAGTTAACTGTTCGCACTTTTTGACGCAGTAAGTCAAACACGTTTTCTGCGCCATGACAGGCATCTACCAGCTCTGACATCGCTAAAAAGCCCGCGCCACCTTTAACAGTGTGAAAGCCTCTAAAAATAGCGTTCAATAATTCAGTATCTTCTGGGTTATTTTCCAGTTCAACTAATTGTTCAGATAAAAGCTCAAGGATTTCTCCAGCTTCAACTAAAAAATCTTGTAATATATCTTCATCGACTTCAAAGCTCATGCAGTTACTCTCCTATTAGAAGCCCAAACTTGATAAAAGATCATCAACTTCGTCTTGATCAGATACAACATCATCACGCGATTCTTTATCAATAATAGGGCCTTCTGGGCCTGCTAATGCTTGTGCGGCAATCGAGTTTTCTGTTTTTTGTTGCTCTTGGTTATCGTTTTCATCTTGTGCTGCAAACGCAGTTAACAGATGAATTAAACTTTCTTCAACTTCGCGTACCAGCTCAATAACACGGCGAATTACTTGTCCGGTTAAATCCTGATAATCTTGAGCCATTAACACATTAGTCATTAATACTTGCAACTCATCGGTTTTAAGATGCGAGCTGTTCATAAATTTATCAATGCTATGACACAATGTTTTAAATTCACCAAGTTCAAGATCGCGGCTCATTAACCGATCCCAGGTTGGCTTGATATGCGAAATATCATCAGCTAACTGCTGGGCTAAAGGCAGGCTCGCTTCAACCGCATCCATGGTTTTGTTGGCGGCGTTTTCTGTCATTTCTATGACATAGTTAAGTCGCTTTTTAGCATCCGGAATGGCATCAGTGGTTAAATCTGTTATGCGGGTGTCAAGCTCAAAACCCTTTAAAGACTCGTGCAACTGGCGCGTTAATTTACCTACTTCTGCAAACAAATATGATTGTTCTTGAGAGGCAGTTTCTAAAATTAACTGATCAGCTTTATGTTGCTCACCGTTTTCTAAAAAAGTGACCAGCTGACGTGCTTGCTCTAAAGTAATCTGAGGCGCAGCAGGTGCTGACATAAGCCTCTCCCCTTATTAACCTAAGCGTTCGAACACTTTTTCTAATTTAGTTTTTAATGTACCCGCAGTAAATGGCTTAACAATATAACCATTAACACCTGCTTGGGCTGCTGCAATAATTTGCTCTTTTTTAGCTTCTGCAGTAACCATTAAAACCGGAAGATGCTTTAATTTGTCATCTGCGCGTATTGCTCTTAACAAGTCAATACCTTGCATGCCCGGCATATTCCAATCTGTTACTACAAAGTCAAATGATTGATTTTGCAACATAGGTAAAGCAGTTGAGCCATCATCTGCTTCTAAAACATTGGTAAACCCTAAATCACGCAATAGGTTTTTAATAATACGTCTCATCGTTGAAAAGTCATCAACAACAAGAATTTTTATGTTTTTATCCAAAACATCCTCCAGTGAGGCCTAAACCTGTATTTACTTACTTCTAATTTATCCAGTCATTGATTTTTGCTTTTAGCTTAATCATCGCCTGACCATGTATCTGACTTACACGCGACTCACTTACATCGAGTATCTGTCCAATTTCTTTTAAATTCATTTCATCGTTATAGTACAACGAAAGCACCATTGCATCTCGCTCTGGTAGGGATTTAATTGCACTTAATAAAGATTCATTAAACCTTTCATTTTTAACATTATTAAAGGGTTTGTCTAGTGCTAAATCGTGCCCAACAGGTGTTATAACATCCTCATCAATACCTAAATCTTCTATTCCCAAGATTTTACTGGAATTAACATCGGTTAAAATATGATGATATTGCTCTAGTGTAATTTCAAGCTTTTGGGCAACTTCACTGTCTGTAGGTTCACGATTCAGGCTGCTTTCTAATGCTGAAATAGCTTCTATAACCTGGCGGCTTTTACGATGTACTGAGCGAGGAGCCCAGTCTCCACGGCGCATTTCATCAAGCATAGCGCCCCGAATACGAATACCCGCAAAGGTTTCAAAACTAGCGCCTTTAGTGGCATCAAAGTTTTTTGACGCCTCTATTAATCCTATCATTCCTGATTGAATTAAATCATCGAGTTGTACACTAGGGGGTAAACGAGCAATTAAATGACATGCTACTTTTTTTACTAATGAAGCATGCTTTTCAACAATCATATTTAAATTTTGTGTTGATTCATATCCCATAGCTCTATTCACCAATGTAGTCATAGTTAGCCGTTAACGAGTTTCTCAATGAAAAATTCTAAATGACCCGAAGGCTGGTTCGGTATTGGCCACTTTGTTATTCTTGTTGCTAATGTTTTAAAGGCAAGTGCAGCTGGAGAACTAGGAAACAGTTCAACAATTACTTTTTGACGACGTGTTGCTTTGCGCATATTTTCATCATAAGGAACGGTTGCAACCAGCTCCATTGATATATCTAAAAATCGGTCTGTAACCTTTGATAGCTTTGCAAATAACTCTTGCCCTTCGCGTAATGAACGCACCATGTTGGCAACAATTTTAAATTTATACACGCCATGTTCGCGGCTTAATACTTTGATCAGTGCATAGGCATCGGTTATTGAGGTAGGCTCGTCACATACCACAACCAAAACATCTTGTGCAGCGCGAGAAAAACTCAGCACCATATCCGATATACCGGCAGCGGTATCAACAACTAATATATCAAAATCAGTATTGAGTTCGCTAAAAGCACGAATAAGCCCAGCATGTTCTGCAGGCGACAACTCAACCATACTTTGTGAACCCGAAGTCGCTGGTACTATTTTTATCCCAGCGGGGCCTTCTACTAGTATTTCATCAAGCTCACATTCGCCAGATAACACATGCGATAAATTACGCTCAACACGTAGTCCAAGCATTACATCACAATTGGCTAAACCCAAATCGGCATCAAGCACTAACACTCTATTGCCTTGCTGACCTAAAGCGATCGCAGTATTTAACGATACATTTGTTTTTCCAACGCCACCTTTACCGCCAGTGACGGCGATAACCTTAACGCCGTTATTATTATTTTTGCTCATTTTACGCAGGCCGCTTGCTTGATCTAATACTGTGTTAATCATACATCTCTACTGTGCTCGACGCCACTGATTGGTGTCGTGAATGTTGTACTTTTGTTCTCTTTAAATATAATTGCTCAGCTTTTTTCACTAGTTTTTCTGCATTTGCAACTCGAATATCTTCAGGTACTCGTTGACCATTAGTAAGATACCCTATTGGCAGGCGATTTTGAATCGCAATACTAATTATCTCGCCTAAACTTAATGATTCGTCGAGTTTAGTGAAAATACAACCGCTTAACTGTACTTTTTTAAAGTGTCTTACGGTTTCTTGTAACACATTTATTTGCGCAGTGGCACTTAATACTAAGTAATTACGAATATCCACACGCTGATTACGCATTAAGGTATTTAGCTGCTCAGTTAAACGTAAATCACGTTGGCTCATACCTGCGGTATCTATAAGTACTAAGCGCTTGTTACGTAAATGATATAACACTTCAGCCAGTTCGTTCGCATCTTTAACTTGTTTAACCCCACAGCCTATAATACGGCCATATGTTGCAAGCTGCTCGTAAGCACCAATTCTGTAAGTATCGGTAGTAATTAGCGCTACTTTATCAGCACCATATTTTTGTGCACCTAATGCCGCGAGCTTAGCCACTGTAGTGGTTTTACCTACACCGGTTGGGCCAACTAATGCGTAAACACCACCTTGGCGCAAAATTTCATTATTCGTGGTTTGCATCTGATCTTCAACCATAGTTAACAGCGCTTTCCAGCCCTGCTGACGCGGAACATCTTCAGGTACAAAACAAGCCATTTGCTCAGCAACTTCTTTATCGATTCCCATGCCTACTAAGCGGTCAATCATGCATGCGCGCGTTGGGTCACGGCGCGCCATATCTTGCTGCATTAAACCCGACACTTGGTGCTCTAATAACTGGCGAATTGCGTTCATTTCTTCACGCATTGTGCTCATTGCTTCACTTTCGGTATTTTTAGTCGTGTGTGTTTGCGCAACTGGCGTGTCTAATTCATCAAAATCACGGTCTAGGTCATCAAAACCTAAGCTGTCAGCTTGCGTTTGTGGGCGTGCTTGCGCGGCTTCTTCACGCGCAAACATATTTGTAGGGCGTTGTTTAGCGACCGGCTCTTGATAATGCTCTGAGGTATCTATACCTGATTGCGAAAACATTGAAGCCAATTCTGCTGAACGTGGACGCGGCGACTGGCGCTCTAATAATGCTTGTAAGCTGTCGGCTACTTTTGCTTGTGGCTCAGGTCTAGCACGCTGTGGCTCTGGTTTTACAAAGTTATGCATGCTTTGCGAGTGGGCAGAATGTGCCGTACGCTGCTGCAGCGGCGCACTTTGTTGTGGCGCGGCGGCTTTAGGGGCTGCTTTGTCATAATCAACTGCTGCGACAATTTCTACGCCGTTTGCGAGCTTTTTATTAGACATAATAACCGCATCAACACCTAGCTCATCTTTAACTTCTTTAAGTGCTGTGCGCATATCTTTAGCAAAAAAACGTTTAATCTTCATGGTTCAACCCCTTTAAAATCTTATTGTTGGCCTACTGAGCTAACAATCTTGATCTGCCTTTCGTCTGGTATCTCTTGATAAGACATCACTCGCAATCCTGGAATGGTGTACTTAACAAAACGAGATAACACAGTGCGTAACATTCCTGACGTTAACAGTATTGAAGGTTCACCGGCCATTTCTTGATTTTGATGCGCTTCGTTTAATGACACTTGAAGTCGCTCTGCAAGTCCTGGCTCTATTCCGGCACCTTCGTCGCCTGCATTTTGTAATGACTGATGCAACATCTGTTCCAACTCAGGCGCCAAGGTTATGACAGGGATTTCTGAAGACATACCGACCGCATCTTGAACTATTAATCGACGCAGTGAAATACGTACCGCAGCGGTTAAAACATCTGGGTCTTGGCTACGCGGGCCATACTCTACAAGGGTTTGTACTATTGAGCGCATATCGCGAATAGCTACACCTTCGTTTAATAAATTTTGTAAAACTTTAACTATGGTAGTTAATGGCAATACATCAGGCACCAAGCCTTCTACTAACCTTGGGTGACTTTTTGCTAGCATATCTAATAGGTTTTGTACTTCTTCGTGGCCTAATAATAACGCCGCATTATTGGTGAGCAATTGGCTAATATGAGTGGCAACCACAGTCGCCGAATCAACCACGGTATAACCAAGCGATTGCGCTTCATCTTTTTGATCAGGCTTGATCCACACAGCATCTAAACCAAAAGCCGGATCTTTAGTTTCAATCCCTTTTATAGGACCAAATACTTGCCCCGGATTAATTGCCAATTCGTCGCCGTGTTTTAGTTCGCCTTCGCCACTTGATACGCCCATTAAGGTAATTCGGTATGCATTTGGGTCTAGCTCTAAGTTGTCGCGTATATGTACCGGGGGCACTAAAAAGCCTAATTCTTGAGAGAGCTTTTTACGCACGCCTTTAATGCGGTTTAGCAATTCACCACCTTGGGATTGATCAACCAATGGAATAAGTCGGTAACCTACCTCTAAACCAATTACATCAACCTGCTGCACATCGTCCCAGCCTAACTCTTTTTGCTCTTGCTTATTGGCAATGCCTGTACCTGCTGCGCTGCCATTAGCGGTTTCCTCAGCAAGTGCTGCTGCCACTTTTAATTTGTTTTGTTGGGTGTAGTAAGCTAAATAACCTAATAATGCGCCCAAGCTTAAAAACGCTACGTGTGGCATACCAGGTACTAAACCCATAATAATTAAAATGCCTGAAGCAATAAATAACGACTTTTCGTTACCGAGTTGTTTCTTAAATTGATCGCCCATGTTGTGCGACTCATTTTGACGCGTTACAACAATAGCAGTACCAATAGAGAGTAATAATGAGGGAAGTTGTGCAACTAAGCCATCACCTATGGTAAGCAAGGTATAAATTTCCATGGCACTGCCAAAGCTTAAATCGTGTTGGATCATGCCAACAAATAAGCCACCAACAATATTAATAATTAATATAACAATACCGGCAATAGCATCGCCTTTAACAAATTTACTGGCACCATCCATAGAACCATAAAAGTCGGCTTCGCGGGTAACTTCTTCACGGCGCTCTCGGGCTTGCTCGGCGCTAATAAAGCCCGCATTCATGTCGGCATCAATTGCCATTTGTTTACCCGGCATAGCGTCAAGGGTAAAGCGCGCCGACACTTCAGAAATACGCCCAGCACCTTTAGTAATTACCACAAAGTTTATGATAATCAAGATTAAAAACACCACTAAACCTACCGCATAGTTACCACCAATAACCACAGAGCCAAAGGCTTCAATTACTTTACCGGCAGAGTCACCACCATTGTGGCCCTCAAGTAATACTACTCGGGTGCTGGCAACGTTAAGTGCCAAACGCATAATAGTGGCGATTAGTAACACAGCCGGAAACATACCAAATTCAAGTGGTTTCATGGTGTATACAGTTACCAGTAACACCACCAAAGCAAGGGCAATATTAAAAGAAAATAATATATCAAGCAGGAACGGAGGAAGAGGTAAAATGACCATACCCAGCGCAGCAAGTACCATTAATGGTGTACCTACGCCTTTGGCATACTCTTTTTTATCTTTGTTAAGTTGTTGTAATACCGCTTTAAATCCCATAACCCTACAATTTCAAAAAATTGACACTACTGTGAAATTGCAATAACTATTCCAAGTTATAGGTTATTTAAATTAATACTGATAATCGTCAGGAATAGGCAGTTTTTTATTAAGTTTGGTGGGGCGTTTTCCGCGCCCTTTATTAAAGCGCTTAAGCTGAAACACATAAGCTAATACTTGCGCAACTGCGGTAAATAATTGATCCGGGATTTGCTCCCCCACTTCTGCAGTATGATAAAGTGCTCGAGTAAGCGATGGCGATTCTAAAATAGGCACTTCATTACCAATCGCTATTTTACGAATTTGCATTGCCATTTCATCAATTCCTTTGGCAACTACTATAGGTGCTCCGGCGCGTTCGGTGTCGTACTTTAAAGCCACAGAGTAATGGGTAGGGTTAGTTACAATAACATCGGCATCGGGCACATCTTGCATCATACGTTTTTGCGACATTTGCCGCTGGGTTTGCCTTATGCGCGCTTTTATTTGTGGGTCACCCTCTGAGTTTTTATACTCGTCTTTTACTTCTTGAAGGGTCATTTTAAGTTGTTTATTGTGGTTATAGCTTTGAAACGGCGCATCAATCGCAGCAATAATAATTAAGGTACAAGACAAGCCTAAAAACATCCAAGCCAATATTTCTAAGGCATGAATAATATTACCTGGGGCGCTTTCTACACTTAAGTGCAGTATTTCATCAAAAAAGGTATTAATTAAAAACACTGCAAAACTGGCAACTAAACCAAACTTTAACAGCGACTTTAACAGCTCCACCCCAGCTTGTGGGCCAAACATACGTTTAAAGCCTTTAGCTGGCGACATTTTACTGGCTTTAGGTGCAGCAGCTTGCCAACTAAAATTAAAGCCACCTAGCATGGTGTTACCAATAAAAGCAGCTAATACAATAATTAATACAAACATTGCCATAGGAAATATCAGCGCATCGGCCACTTCGCCCCATACAGCAAACATTTTGGTGGTGTCGTAGGTTTCGTTACGGTTTAGGCTAAGCATTCTACCCATTACGTTATACAAACCTTTACCAATTTCGGGGCCGTACATGAGCAACGAAATAGCCGAAAAAATAAGCACAAACATAGTGCCCAACTCTTTGGATCGCGCTATTTGACCTTTCTTTTTGGCATCCTCTACTTTTTTGGATGTGGGTTCTTCGGTTTTTTCTTGTCCAGAATCTTCAGACACAATAACCTCCTAAGGCGAGCAGCCCACTAATGAGCACATTAACTCGACCATTTTTAGCCACTGAAACTCAAACTGCGATACAAAGTTACCTAAGGTCGCCCAAATAATGATAAGCCCAGCAACTAACGTAAACGGAAAACCAATAGAAAAAATATTTAGCTGTGGCGCGGCGCGGGTCATAATGCCAAACGACATATTAATTACCAGCATAGCGGTAAGCGGTGCCAGTGATAGCACCAGCGCTGTAGTAAACATCCAGCCGCCCCAGGTTACTATGTCCCAGTAATGATCCACCGACCACCAATTACCATCAATTGGCAGCACTTCAAAGCTGTGTACCACCATTTGAATCATCATTAAGTGACCATTAAATACAAAAAATAATAAGGTCGCTAAAATAAGGTAAAACTGCCCTACTGCAGGCACACTTAAACCATTGGAGGGGTCAACCACAGAGGCAAAACCAAGACCCGTTTGCATAGCCAGTATTTGCCCAGCTAACACAAAGGTATTTAACAATAAGGTAGATGCAAAGCCAATCGCAATGCCTATTAGCATTTGCTGAATAACCACTAAAATCATTTCAAACGAAAACAAATTAGTAAAGGTAGCAGGCGGCAGCATAGGCACAGCAACAAAAGTAACAACAATTGCTAAGCCCATTTTTATACGTGTGGGTACGTTTTTAGCGCCAAGGCCAGCCATTACCATAATCATTGAGCTAATGCGCACTAATGGCAGTAAAAAGTCACTCAACCATTGAATAACGACAGCAAACGGTAATTCCATACTTAGCCTGCAATTTCAGGAATAAGTAATACTAGGCGGGTAAAAAAGTCCATTAACTCTTGGGTAAACCAGTGGCCGCCAACAATAAGCGCACTTATAGTAATTAGTAAGCGTGGTAAAAAACTCAAAGTTTGCTCGTTAATTGAAGTTGCAGCCTGAAACACGGCAACCACTAAACCCACAATTAAGCCCGGCACTACAATAGCAGAAACCAATTTAATTACTAAAAACAGCGCGCTACTTAAAATATCAACAAATACTTCTGGTTCCACGGCATACTCCTAGTGCGTAATTAGCTTAGTGTTAAGTAAGGTCATGTGCCTAAACCAAAGCTTTTTGCCAAGGTTCCCATCACTAAGCTCCAGCCATCAACCAACACAAACAGCATTATTTTAAACGGCAAAGACACTATCATTGGCGATAACATCATCATACCCATGGCCATTAATACCGACGCCACCACTAAATCCACGATTAAAAAAGGAATAAAAAACATAAAACCAATAATAAAGGCCGTTTGCAGCTCACTGGTTACAAACGCCGGAATAAGTACAATTAACGGCGTGGCCTCTGGCGAGTCTAACTGATCGTATCCTGCTATTTTGGCAAAGGTTTCTAAATCTTTAATACGCACCTGCGACAGCATAAAGGCTTTCATTGGCTCTTTTGCTAGCTCCAATGCTTCCATTGAAGTGACTTGCTCGCTTAGGTAGGGCTCTATAGCGCGCTCGTTCACTTGCTGATAAATAGGCGCCATAATAAAAATACTTAAAAATAAAGACATGCCTAGCAATACTTGATTTGAAGGGGTTTGTTGTAAACCTATGGCTTGGCGTAAAATAGCCAGCACTACAATAATACGGGTAAACGAGGTCATCATGATTATAGCCGCCGGAATAAAGCTCAGCGCGGTCATAATAGCCAATACTTGCAGCGTTACCGAGTAATCTTGGGTGCCATCTGCATTTGTGGTAATGGTTAGTGCGTCTATTCCTTCTGCACTTACATTTGGTACAAACAGCATGACAAAAATAAGAAGCAGGCATTTAGTCATAATTTTAATTCTTTTTATTTTGATTTGCTTGTGGATTTAAAAGCTTACTAAAGCGTTTTGCTAATTCTGGTAGCTCTTTTTCACTCAAAGGTGTATCTAATTTATGTAAATAGTTAATGCTGTGCGGGGTAACCCCTAACAAATGTTGTGTGTTGTCTATTTCTACCACCATTAAACGCTCACGCGAGCCCAGCGGTAAACTACGCACTACTTTAAATTCATCACTATTTGCTAAATTTGGATTAAACTTTTTCACAAAAAATGCCAGTACTATAATTAGCACCAGCACCATAACAAGCGATAACACCATAGAGAGAATATCGCCTGTGGGTGTTACCTGCTCTGCTTTTGTAAATACCGAGCTGGTTAAAGCAACAACCATACTCATCGTAATTTTTTGATCCGTTCTACTTGGCTAATTACGTCGGTTAAACGAATACCAAACTTATCGTTTACTACCACCACTTCGCCATGGGCAATTAAAGTACCATTAACCAGTACATCTAACGGCTCACCTGCAACACGGTCAAGCTCTACCACCGAGCCTTGGTTTAATTGTAATAAGTTACGAATATTAATTTTAGAGCGCCCTACTTCCATAGAAATAGTCACAGGTATATCTAAAATTGTATCGAGCTTGCGTTTTTCATCGCCACTGATCTCGTGTTTTGCATCACTTAATTCATCGAGTTCAGTTACTTTTGCTTGGCCACTGTCATCAGTACCCTCAGCTTCGGCTAAAGCTGCTGCCCATTCATCCATAGTGTCTTGATCATCGCTCATACGTTTAACCTTTTAATCAATTACCAGTCTAAGTCTACACCGTCAGAGAGGTGTAAATCATCTTCTAGTTCTGCTAATTCTGCATCTGAATCAATTTTCTTGCCGCCTTTGGTAAATACATGCAGCTCAGATTTAACTGAATCAGGTCGTTTAATTTTTTCACTAATTTGCAGCGCAACACTATCGCGTGAGCGGCCCATTTTAGCTCTAAATGTCGGTAACTCTTCAACAAATACAGTTATATGCTCAGGCATTTCTACCGGAATAATATCACCCGCTTTAAGTTCCATTATTTGTTTTAGCGTTAAATCCACTTCCAATAACTGAGTAGATAACTCAACCTCTACGTCCATTATTTCATCGCGTAGTGCCTTACTCCAACGTAAATCGGTGTCTTCGGTATCCGATTGCACACCCGCGTCAAGCAGCTCTCTAATTGGCTCCAGCATAGAATAAGGTAGAGCAATATGAAAGTCCCCTCCGCCGCCATCCAATTCAATATGAAAAGAGCTAATAACCACCACTTCGGTTGGGCTTACAATGTTAGCCATAGCAGGGTTTACTTCAGAATCTAAGTATTCAAACGATACATCCATTACCGGTGCCCATGCTTCTTTATAATCTTCAAAGATTATTTTTAGTAACATTTGCACAATGCGTCGCTCTGTAGGGGTAAATTCACGCCCTTCAATTTTTGCATGGTAGCGGCCATCACCACCAAAAAAGTTATCAACCAAAATAAACACTAAACGTGCTTCCATGGTTATAAGGCCGGTGCCTTTTAAAGGTCTAAAACGCACCATATTTAAACTAGTTGGCACAAACAAAGTATGCACATACTCGCCAAACTTAATCATTTGCACGCCATTTATAGACACCTCAGCGGTGCGGCGCATCATGTTAAATAGGCTAATTCGCATATGACGAGCAAAGCGTTCGTTAACAATTTCCAGTGTCGGCATTCGTCCACGTACGATCCGATCTTGCGAAGAAAAGTCATACTGAAGCGTATTGCCTTCACCGTCTTCACCTTCGGGTATATCTTCCTCGTCAACGTCATCAACACCATGCAATAACGCATCAATTTCGTCTTGGGATAATAAATCGCTCACGCTAGCCCCTTATTGCATCACAAAGCCGGTAAATAATACCCGCTCAATTACTTTACTGCCTTCAACGTCCATTAAGCTAGCTTGTACTTTTTCTAGTGCTGCAAAGCGTAAGTTTTCTTTACCTACACTGGTGCTTAGTTCGTCAGCCGTGGACATAGAAAATATACTTAATAATGTACTTTCTATTAGTGGAATATGCTTTTTAGCGGTTTCTTCGTTTGCTTCGCCGCGCACTAATAATTCCACTTTAATTTGCACAATTCTATCGCGACTAGAGCCCGGTATGTTAAATACAAAAGGTCTTGGCATTGCAACATAAAGTGCGCTGCCTATTTTGGCCGATGAGCCTGTAGAAGAGCTTGTTTGCTGTGCTGTAGCGGCTTCATCATTTAACGTTTCCGCTGGCGTGTCTGAGCCCGAAAGCAAAAAATAACCAACAACAGCTGCAACAATAACAAGCAATACAGCTGCAATAATTACTATGATTTTCTTTTTGCTGTTACCTGTTTCTTCTATTTCTAAATTAGTCTCTTCAGCCATGATATTTCCTTTATTAGCAAAGGTACTTGCTTGTTTTAGCTATTATAATAGCAGTACTTAGGCATAGTAATCTATTGATGATGACGTTTGTTGTCGAGAACTTGGCATTTGTGTATTAATTTGCTCATCGTTTTCATCAGTAGTCAATTCATTATTAGCTAAACGACGACTATCGTTGTCATCATTTTGCTCTGCTCCTTGCCCTCCAGGCTCACCATAAGAAATAGTACTTTCGCCTAAATCTATACCTTGCTGGGCAAGCATTTCGCGTAAGCGCGGAAGCGATTGTTCAAGCGCTTCTTTAGCTTGCTGGTTTTGTACTACAAAGTTTATTTGTGCTTGCTCTGCATCGCTTCTGATGCGAATTTGCATACTGCCCATTTCTGGTGGGTCGAGACGAATTTCTGCTACTTTATTATTTATGCTAAGCATAGAGCTCACTCGCTCTTGCAACATTTTTGCCGCGTCACTTTTTATAATATTAAGCGCTTGCATAACACCTGGGTCCAAGCTTGCTTGTTTAACTTGCGCTGTGCTTTGTAATTGCCCAGCCTGCAACGCTTGCATATCAATTATAGTTTGCTCATACCCTACACTATCGTATAGGCCTAAACCATTTACCGTACTGGTAATTTGCGTCAATAATTGTGCTGCTCGGGGTGATAACTGTTCAGTGTTATTTTTTTGCAATGACTCTAACGATTTAGTGAGTTCTTTATCGCTAAGCGCATTTAATGCTGTTTTATCATCTGCAGATATTAATACTTTTTTATCAATCGATGCGCTTAGCTCTGTAATTGTTTGCTTAATACTTGCTAGTTGCTCACCTTGGGGCTGCTCATTTTTAATATAGCTATTTAACTGGCTCAGTAGCGCTTGTTTTTCTGGTGTGGTCAAAGCATTTATTTGAGAATTTAAGGCCTGTTTAGCCGTGTCTGCCGCGCTTGCTTTATCACTTTCAACAACATATTGAGTAAGCATTTGCTTTAACGTTGCTAGGTTGTCGTTGCCATTGGGTTTGCTACTTGCCTGCAGCTGCGTAGTTAATTGCTCATGCTGCTCGGGTGTTAGTTTAGCAAGTAACGGATCTGCTTTAATTGCCTCGCTATCTTTGCTTAGCAAGTTCATTACTGCGGCATCTACAGATTGTTTTTGCGCTGTTGCATCGCCTTTATTATTTGCAGTGGCCATACTTTGAGATAAGGGCATTAGCTTTTCGTTTGCCGCCTCAGCGCTTGCTGCAACATCGCTAAGCACACCTTTTTGCGGTGCAATTACAATAGGGGCAAGCTGATCATCAGGCTTCCCTTTTAATTGCTTAGCGTCTTCATCTAAAGCCTCGGCTTTAGCATCAGCGTTCTTTTTAACTGTGGTGTCTATAGTGTGCGCAGCATTTATTTGCGCCAACATACTATCGCCCGAAACAGCATCGTCTTGTGTTTCAGGCTGCTCAGCCTTAGCATTGCTAGCGCCTGCTTTAGCTTTGCTGTTATTATTGTAAGCCGCTTTATTGGCATCTTCTAACTGATTAAAAAAACCAGTATCAGAGTCATCATTACGTCTTGAGTTACTCGTTTGTTTATTAGAGTAAGCGTCTTGCTCAGATACCGCTAACATTGAAATATCATTAATCGTCATAAATCACCTAATATAAAGCGGCAACAAACCACCCAATAATGCCTAAAATTATAGTTCATTTAACAACAAAGCAATTAACGTGCCTGTGTTTATAAGGTACAAGCTTTTGTTAAAGCGGTTAAAGTACTCGCTACTTACTAAAGTCGATTGTTGTGTCGTTGAAAAAATTGATTAGCCGAAAATTCATCCAACATTTTTTGCTCATTTTTAGCCACTAGCACATCGGCCTTTAACTGTTGTTTTTCTATGAGTTTAGCGACTGCTTTAGCCTTAATTTGCTGCTTTAACCACAGGGTTTTACGCTGGCTAACCACTTGTTTTGCAGTGTTAACTGTATTGGCTTGTTGGCGAATTGCTTCTTCTATTTTAGCAATAAATGCATGAAACTGACTAAACCCAGCACTTGATAAGCCCGACTGCCCTTTAATGTGTAATTGCTGGGTGTATTCCAATCTAAAGTTATTTAAACCTTGGAGTTTTTGCTGGTTTGCCTGCAAATTTTGATTCGCCTGCAAATAGCTCATCCGCAGCGTTTCTTCTTTATCGTTTTCAATCTTTAGTAATAAATGCAGTTTGTTTTTAGCCATTATGCTTGCCCTAATAACTGCGCTAGCCCTTGCAGGCCGTCGTCGTAACTAATTACATCACGCATGCCTTGCTGTAAGAAGGCATTTACTCTTGGCATCATATTTATGGCTTGATCAAGCATTTGATCTGTCCCTTTTTGATACGCACCTAAGGTGATCATGTCTTTATTTTGCTGGTACATAGAATATACCTGCTTAAGCACTCGCGCTTGTTGCATATGCGTCTCAGATACCACTTGTGGCATCACTCGCGAAATGGATTTTTCTATATCAATTGCCGGGTAATGACCGCTGTCGGCCAGTTCCCGCGAAAGTACAATATGGCCGTCGAGTATAGCGCGCGCCGCATCGGCAATGGGGTCTTGCATATCATCGCCTTCACTTAGTACGGTAAAAAAGGCAGTAATAGAGCCTTGCCCTTCTCCGCCGTTACCGGCACGTTCCACCAGCGCTGGCAGTTTTGCAAACACCGAAGGCGGGTAGCCTTTAGTCGCCGGTGGCTCGCCTACTGCAAGTGCTATTTCACGCTGCGCCATGGCATAGCGCGTTACCGAATCGAGCAATAACAAAACGTTTAATCCCTGATCGCGAAAGTACTCTGCAATTGTTACCGCACTTTCGCAGCCTTTTAAACGCATTAATGGTGAAGAATCTGCCGGTGCTGCTACAACCACTGAGCGTTTACGCCCCTCTACACCAAGTATTTCTTCAATAAATTCTTTTACTTCGCGGCCACGCTCGCCCACCAGCCCCACCACAATAACATCGGCTTCACTACCACGAGTCATCATACCAAGCAGTACCGACTTACCTACACCCGAGCCTGCAAACAAGCCCATTCGCTGGCCTTGTCCTACTGTTATTACTGAATTTATAGCACGCACGCCTACATCCATAGGCTGGCTTATAGGTCGTCTTGAAAGAGGGTTTATCGGTTTTTGGGCAAACTTAAGATAGTGCTCGGCATTAATTTTACCTAAACCATCAAGAGGACGACCTAAGCCATCAACTACGCGGCCCAGCAAACTCATGCCTACAGGTAAACCTGTGTCGTTAAGTTGGGGGATCACCCGAGCACCAGGGAGCACCCCCGATATATGATCGTTTGGCATTAAATATAAGGTTTGGTCGTTAAAACCAACTATTTCGGCATCAACAAAGCCGTTCATAGTTTCTATTTTACATTGGCTACCTACAGGCGCACGTAAGCCTTTAGCCTCAAGGGTAAGGCCAACTACTCGTGTTAAAATACCCGCTACAGCAAGTGTTGGCGGTTTAATATGCTGTTTGTATTGAGATAAGCGTTCGCTTAATGAAACATCTAAAGCAGACATAACAGACCAATAAAATAGTTAGATACTACTGCTATGCAAAAAACTATCCAATGTTTCTTTGACACGCGTTTTAAGTGTCATATCAAGCGATGATTGCGCCGTTTTAACTTCGCAGCCGCCTCGCTCTAACGTTGGCTCTGCAATCAACTGCCAGTTATTATCTGTCACTGTTTGCTCGCCATAACTTTGCTTTATTAGCTCTAAATCTTCGGGGTGTAAATGAATGCGTACTTTTTCTTGCTCGGTATTAAGCGCATCAATACTGTGTTTAAGGGTGTGTAAAATAACATCAGGAGAGGTTTTTACTTCTTGATAAATAATAGCTTCTGCAAGCATAACGGCTAATTGCACTAATTGCTTTTCAACTTGCTCATCTACTTTACTTAGCGGCGCGGTTAACCCCTCTAAAATACTACGTAGGCCAGTTAACTGCTCCTCTATTAGTGGTTTTACATCTTCTTGGCCTTGGGTTTTTCCCAGCTCTAGGCCCTCTTTGTAGCCAGCTTCTTTACCTTCGGTAACACCTTTATCAAAACCATCTATGTAACCTTGCTCGTGCCCTTGTTTTACACCTTCTTCAAACGCATCTTGTCTAATGCGCTCAAGTTCGGCCATAGTAAGCGCAGGTAACTCAGGTTCTTGCGGCTCTTCAATTAGCGACTCTTCAGCCATTTCTTTTCGATACAACTCAGCAAGCGGTGTACCAAAGGCAGTAGAGCGATTACCAAAGCTTTTTTCATCGGGTGCTACATCAGGAACATCCCAGTGCTTTAATAGTTCATCGGCTTCATCTGCGTGCAGTGGACGCCCTTTGTGCATTGACGATTTAGTCATGGTTTATAAAAACTCCTCGCCGCCGCCGCCGCCAAGCTGTATTTCGCCCGAGTCAGACAATCGACGCGCCGTAGAGAGTATTTCTTTTTGCGCTGCTTCTACTTCACTAATACGCACTGGTGCCATTGCCTCTAAGTCATCGGCAAGCATTTCGGCAGCACGTTTAGACATATTACCGAGTATTTTTTCTTTAAGCGCATCGTCTGTACCTTTAATAGCTTTCATTAGTACGTCTTGTTGTACTTCGCGTAAAATTGCTTGAATACCACGGTCGTCTACGTCCATTAAGTTTTCAAACACAAACATAAGATCTTGAATTTGTTGCGACATTTCTTCGTCATGCTCACGAATAGAGTCCATTAACTGCCCTTCTACGTTGGTATCTAGGTAGTTCATAATATCGGCAGCCGCTTTTAAGCCACCCATTTTCGCAGCTTGCGCACCCGCTTGGCCTGCAAACTGTTTTTCCATAATTTCGTTAAGCTCTTGCAAGGCAGCTGGCTGCACTTCTTCAAGGTTAGCAATACGCATGGTTAAATCTAGGCGCACTTTATCAGGAAACTGCGCCAGTATTTCGGCAGATTGCTCAGGCTCTAAATAAGATAATACAATGGTTTGAATTTGCGGATGCTCATTACGAATAATGTTAGCTACTTGCTTCGAGTCCATCCACTTTAACGAATCTAGCCCTTTAGCGCCCGATCCCATTACTATTTGGTCAATTAAGCTGGCAGCTTTATCTTCACCTAATGCAGCAGTAAGCGCTTTTTTAATAAAGTCTTCTGATTGAAAACCAATTGTACTAAAGCTTTGAATTTGCTCTATAAATAAATTATGTACTGCGCTTATTTTAGCTTGCGATAGATCCTGCAAACCGGCCATCGCCATACCCACTTTTTGCACCTGTTTGGGCTCTAAGTGTTTGAGTATTTGCGCTGCATCTTCTTCAGATAAACTTAATAGCAGTATGGCCGCTTTATCTACGCCATCTAGCTTATCAACATCAAATGCTGCTGGGAGTTGTTTTTGGTTTTGATCAGTCATCTTCTGTTAACCACGCTTTCACTACTTGTGATGATAGTTCTGGTTCATTAGCTACAAGGGCACGTACGGCTTTAAGTAAGTCTTCGTCACCATGTAAATCGGGTAGCTGCAGTGTACCATCGCTTGAGAAGCCAACTGAAGCAGAATCAAAGTCTTTATTTAGCATATCTAAGCTATTATCGCCAATATCAACCCCTGAGCTAAGTGCATCTTCATCGTACTCATCAAGCGTGCTGTCTGGGTAAATTAAGCGTTTTAGCATAGGTTTAACTACAGCCATAATCAACACAATAATAACCAATGCAGCCAGTACTAAGCGTACTATTTTCATAAACCAGTCTTGTTCCCATAAAGGTACTTCAAAACTCATATCTACGGCTTCTCGTACAAAGGGAACTGTTACTACTTCTAGGGCATCGCCGCGCTGTATATCAAAGCCAACACCACCTTGTAATAAACGTCGAATATTTGACAGTGCCTCAACCGAGCGCGGGGTCATGGTGGTTTCACCGTTTTCGCCCACTGTTGGCAAATAATCAACCGCTACCGATACACTAATTCTGCGAATCGTGCCGCTTTGTTGGCGCTTATGCGAAATAGTAGTATCGAGCTCATAGTTACGCGTGGCTTCTTTATGCGTACGACTCGGTGAAGTAGCACTTCCTGCGCCGCCTTGGCCTGCTACTTCTGGAATATCTGAATTTACCGGAGGCTGATTACTTAACGCGCCAGGAATACCCACAGCTAAGCCGCCTATGTTGTTTTCCTCAAACGTGGTTTCGCTTCTTACCGCTGGTAGGTCTGGGTTATAACGTTTTTGCGTTTCTTCTAATGAGCTAAAGTCCATGCTCAAATCAACTTGCGCAGTGTAATTACTCAAACCAACAATAGGGATTAAAATGCTATCAATTTTTTCTAGGTATTCTTGCTCGCGCTTACGCTCTAGGTCGTACTCTTTACGAGAACGCGCAGAAAGTGAGCTTTGTGAGCCCGAATTTAATAAACGGCCATTTTGATCGGTAACCGTTACACGTGCAGGCTCAAGCCCTTGCACAGCTGAGGCTATAATATCCACAACAGAGTCTACTTCTTCGCTGTTAAGCGAGCGTCCGCGTTTAAGCGTAAGTACGACCGTTGCTGATGGTTTTTTCTCTCTGCGGGCAAATACGTTTTCTTTTGGAATAGCTAACAGCACCTTGGCGCGAGTGATGTTATTTAGCTCTTCTATAGTGCGGGCAAGTTGTTGCTCTCGGCCATGCTTTAGGCGCTCGCGCTCTAAGCGCTGGCTTACACCAAAGCCCATGTCTTGCATTATTATGTCTGAACCAGAAGTAGGACCTTGATCCAAGCCTTCGCGAGTCATTAGTAATTTTATATTTTGGTATTCGCTTTCATCAACCGACACTACATTGCCATCTAGTTGATAATCTATTTTTTGCGCATCTAAAAAATCAAGCGTTTGAATTAGCTCTTCGGTGGGCATTTTACCTAATGGGCGCATATCTGGCTGACGTGCCCAAATAATCACAAAAATGGCAATTGCCAAACAAATCGCCAGTGCTATAACAAGGGTAACTTGACGCAATACATCAACACCGCTTAACGCACTTAAATAGCCCGACTTTTGTTCTTGTTGATCGTCACTATCGCTTTGCTCAATACCGCCACTAGCAAGTGCAAGATCTGTAGATTGATTAGATTGCGCCACAATTATTCTCCACTACCTGATTAAACAGGCATATTCATGATTTCTTTGTAAGCTTCAACAAGTTTATTACGCACTTGTACGGTCGCTTCAAATGCAACAGAAGACTTTTGCGAAGCAATCATTGCCTCAGCAAGCGATACGCTTCTGTCGCCCATTTCAACCGCTTTTACTTTTTGACCTGTGTCTTGCTGTAACTCATGCACAGTATTGAGCGCATTGCTAAGCATATCGCCAAATTGTGCTGATGACGTAGACTGAACTTGCGTAGGCAATTTATTAATTTGATTATTACGGCCCGCTTCTAAGGCCATTGATTGCATTTCTTGAAATACAGCGCTATTTTGAATTTTCATTATTTGTCTCTAACAATGCAGTTAACTCTTAAGGTTAATAAAGCACAAAACGTGCCACATAAATAAAGCTTTAAATACATGGTGTTACAGTTAGTTTTTACTTAGTCAGAGTTTTGACAGCCCTAAATTCAAGGTATTGAATTTAGGGCTTTTTTGAAGGTTATGCAGGAAGTGAAATACCTAAGTCGCGCATTTGCGCTAGTTTATAACGTAAAGTTCGCGGGCTAATACCCAAAGTTTCGGCTACGTCTTTACGCTTGCCTTGGCAACGCGCAAGTGTTTCTAAAATAATTCGATGCTCTTTATCTTTAAGCTCATCTTTATAACTGCCTGTATCTTGAGCGAGTAAATCTGATTTTTGCTCATTCGGTGTTTGATCATCAAGCTTTTCATCACCCGACTTTTCGTCATTAATAACGGCTGTTGTTTTACTATCGTAATAGGCGCTAGTTAACGCACTTTCACTAATTGCTGGCTCTACTACAAAGTTACTTGGGGCTAAATTTTCAATAAAAATAGCTTGCTCACCTATGCTGTTACCACTGCGCAGTATAAGCGCACGCTGAATTACGTTATCAAGCTCACGCACATTACCTGGCCATGTATGGCTAAGGAGCTTTTGCTCAGCTTGCTTATCTAAAATAGCCAGCGGCTGCTTAGCTTTTATTAAATGGCGTTCAATTAAGTGCTTCGCCAACACAATTATATCGCCAGGGCGCTCGCACAATGGCCGCCACATTAGCGGAAAAACGTTAAGGCGATAATATAAATCTTCCCTAAACTGATTATTCGCTACCGCTTGTTTTAAATCGCGGTTACTGGTTGCGAGTATGCGTACATCCAGCGCAATGGTTTTACGACTCCCTAAGCGTTCAACTTCACGCTCTTGTAATACACGCAGTAGTTTAACTTGTAAGCCTAAATCCATTTCGGTAATTTCATCAAGTAAAATTGTACCGCCCTGTGCTTGCTCAAACTTACCTGGGCATGCCTGAATCGCGCCAGTAAACGCGCCTTTTTCGTAGCCAAATAATGTTGCTTCTAGCATGTTTTCAGGAATAGCTGCACAGTTAATAGCCACAAAAGGCTTTGCTGCACGCGCTGATTTATCATGAATAAACCGCGCTAATACTTCTTTACCCGAGCCACTTGGTCCCAGCACCATAACACTGGCGTCTGATTTAGCTACCCTGCTTGCAAGCTCCAACAATTGAATACTCGTTGGATCGGCAACAATAGGGCCGTCGGTTTCTTTGGGTTTTTCGGGCAAATAGCGACTCACCATATTTAATAGCACCTCGGGTGCAAATGGTTTGGCCATATAATCAATCGCGCCTAAGCGCATTGCCTCTACCGCATCGTCAATAGTTGCGTAGGCGGTCATCATTAATACCGGTAAATCGGGGTAATTTAATTTAATACTGCGCAGTAAATCTAGGCCGCTCATAGCGCCCATTTGCACATCGCTCACCACTAACGAAAAGGATTCTTTTTTAAGTAGTAACATTGCTTGCTCAGCACTGTCGGCAGCAACGCATTCAATACCCGACATTTCTAGGGTATCTATTAATGCTTCGCGAAGTCCTGCGTCGTCCTCTACAACTAAAATAGTATTACTCATAACGATTCCTCTAATTTAGATGCTGCGCTAATTGGCAATAACAGATTAAAACAAGCGCCGCCATGTACATTATTAGTCACCTCAATACGCCCTTGGTGCGCATTAGCAACAGAGCTAACAACCGCCAACCCTAAGCCTGTGCCTTGGCTGCTAGTGGTAAAAAATGGTTCAAACAGTTTATCTACCTGCTGTAGGTCAACACCTGGGCCATTATCACTCACGCTAATGCGTACAAAATCTGGGGTTTGCAAATCGCGCATTGCACTTACTTGCACTTGTGCCCCAGCGCCTATAATTTGAATACTGTTATGAATCAGGTTTTGAATCGCACTGGCAAGCGCGGTTTTATTCCCTAAAATCGCAATGTCGGGCTCAGGTAAGCTTACATCAAGCTCACTGTTATTAAGCGTTACCATGGCATCTGCACCGGTTTTTACTTCGCTTAATAATTGCTGCATAGACACCTGCTCAACCACATGCTGATCGCCACTTTTGGCAAATAGCAGCATGTCGTTTACTTGGTTTTCTAAATCTTTTAAGCGCGACATTAATTTAGTTTGAAAGTTATCGCGCGACGCTTCGGGTAAGCGTTTTGAACCTAAATTAGCAGCATAAAGCATAGCCGCCGACAGCGGCGTACGTACTTGGTGCGCCAAAGATGCCACCATTTTACCCAGCGCACTTAAACGCTGCATATGTGCAACCCGCTTTTGTAAGCGGCGGGTTTCACTCAAGTCTGTCATTAAAATAAGTTGCCCAGGCTCTGGGGCAAGTGCGGTAATATCAAGTTTTATTAAGCGCCCGTCTTTTAAAGACACTTCGTGGCCATCATCTTGCTGAGGCCGAAAAGAGCGCTGAATAACACTAAACCACTTTTCGCCTTCAAGCGGCTCGCCAAGCATATCAATCGCAATTTGATTCGCTTTCGCTATCATGCCTTTACCATCAAGCACAATTACTCCTGCGGGCATAGTATCTACTAAATGCGAAAGCCAACTAGCCTGTTTACGCAGATCACTTAACTCCCCTATATACTCCTCTTGAAGTAAACATGGGTTATACTGATTTGCAGAAATAAACTGTGGTTTTAACACACTAGCAAGTGCCATAATCAAATCTCTAATTGATGCAGATACAGTTTCAAATGCACAATTTATACCACCTTTTATTACCATGTATATCATTGAGTTACACAGTAAAAATGCGCGACATTAAAATGACGCGCAAATAAAAGCACCGCAACTAAGGAATTATAATGACCAAGCAAACCCGCTGCTCATGGCTCGACACCAGCAAACCCGACTACGTTGCATACCACGATAATGAATGGGGAGTGCCAGTGTATGACGATAAAAAGCTGTTTGAATTTTTAACGCTGGAGTCGGCGCAAGCAGGCTTGAGTTGGTACACTATTTTAAAAAAGCGTAATGGTTATAAAAATGCTTTTGCCGATTTTGATGCACACAAAGTAGCAGCATTTACCGAGCAAGATATTGAGCGACTAATGCTTGATGCGGGTATTGTGCGCAATCGCTTAAAAATTGCTGCTACTGTAAATAACGCCAAATGCTTTATTAAAATTCAGCAAGAGTTTGGCAGTTTCAGTAACTATCAATGGCAGTTTGTTGGCAATAAGCCGCAAGTAAGTAATTTAAATTCTGCTGACAACGCCCCAGCAATTACCCCTACCTCAAGCGCATTTGCTAAAGATTTAAAAAAGCGTGGTTTTAAGTTTTTAGGGCCAACAACCGTATACGCCCATATGCAAGCCTGCGGCATGGTTAACGATCACAGTAATAATTGTTTTAGAAAAGAAAAAGTTAAAAAGCTAGGGGCTAGGCAAACAGTCTGATTTCAGGCTTTTAATCAAGCCTCTGTAATTAGTGCGCGCGTCAGCAAGCTTAACGCCTACAGCAAAAGCTAAACGCTGTGCTTGGTTATTTTTTACCTAAAGCCTGAACCCTGACACCTAAAACCTGATAGCTGCCCTTAATTTTTAGTCTCTCGACAAGTTATATTTTTTCATTTTTTCGACCAAAGTAGTGCGGCGTACCCCGAGTATTTCAGCGGCGCGGGCAACTACATAATCAAAGCGCTCTAATGCTTGAGTAATTAAGTTAATTTCCAGCTCGGCTAAGTATTCTTTAAGCTCAATCCCTTCGCTGGGTAACAAGCCTGAATCTGCTGCTGTAGAGTGTTCGGGTTCATCGTCATAATCGCTAAAGTCGGTGCTAAATATGTCGTTAAAAGCATCGCGCTCCATTAACTCTTCTGGGTACTGCGGCTCATAGGCTTCAACTTCAATATAGCGATACTTAGCCGGTAAATCGGGAACATCTACCACTTTTTCTGGGAACATTATCACCATTCGCTCAACTAAGTTTGCAAGCTCGCGAATATTACCCGGCCAACTATGTTCTTTTAAACTCTCGACCGCGCGCTCAGTAAACTTAGCGGTTGAGCCACTTTGCTCATTAACGCGGCGCATTAACTCTTTTAATAACAGCGGTATGTCATCGGCGCGCTGAGTAAGCGACGGGCTTTCAATAGGGAATACGTTTAATCGGTAGTATAAATCTTCACGAAACGTGCCTTGCTCTATCATGGTTTCGAGGTTGCGATGGGTTGCAGCAATAATACGTACATCAGCCTGAATCGCTTTTGTACCACCTACTCGCTCATAACTGCGTTCTTGCAATACGCGCAGCAACTTAACTTGCATTTGCAGCGGCATATCGCCTATTTCATCTAAAAATAGTGTACCGCCTTGCGCCAGTTCAAAACGCCCTTTACGAGCAGAAATTGCCCCTGTAAATGCGCCTTTTTCATGGCCAAACAATTCACTTTCGAGCAACTCCCCCGGAATCGCACCACAGTTAACTGGTACAAAAGGCCCTTTAAGGCGTTTAGACAATAAATGTACGTTACGCGCCACTACCTCTTTACCTGTGCCCGACTCACCTAAAATAAGTACATTAGCATCGGTTTTTGCTACTTGCTCAATTAAAAAGCGCAGGTCTTTAACCGCAGATGTTTCACCTACTAGGCCATCAAAAGTATTGTGTGGTTTACTGTGTTTGTGCTCAATAGGCAACATGCGCTGATATTGTTGGCAGTCGTGTAATAGTTGCGTGGTTATTTCGTGGCTAAATGGCTCACAAATTAACCCCACTACATTAGCAATACTCAGTAAAGGCTTGAGTGTTTCGCCAATTAGTAAAAAAGGAAACGTAGGGTAGCGTTTAATTAAACTTTCGTGATCAAGCGCCTGCAATGCACCTAAAATTACAATGCATTCTTTACTTTGATACTTACTACATGCTTGCTCAAAGTCGGCTTCCGTTTGTAATTGCACCGCTTCACCAATAAAAGTAAGTGAGGCATATAATCCTATCGAGCGATTGTTATTATTATCTAAAATTAAGATCATATTTAGCGGGCCATTCATTTCACTAATTTATTTTGTTAATCAAATTGTAAGCCAGTTGAAATTGTATGCAAGCACTAGTGGCGACTTTTTGACATAAACGCCAAAAAACAGACACTTTAATTAAAGCAACAATACTTAAGGATTAACCATTAAGTATTAAGGTTATAAAGGCCCCCTACATTCGCATAATAAATTAATCGCAAAGCTTAATACTTAAATTAGAGATATAAAGTCACTTTATAATAAAAATATTCACTAATATTTACTTAAGTTGCTGCCTTAAATGCCGATAAGTAAGTATATATAAAATGCTTGGCATTATAATTGCTGGCATTGTATTAATATTTTTAGTTATCAAAATTTAGGATCTTCTCATGGCACATGCATCAATTAAAAAATACGGTCAAGTTCGTGCAAGCAGCATTAGCGAAATGACACCTTACGAACAAATAAACCTAATTTTTAGTAACATTATCGGGCGCTTAGCTGCAACCAAAGGTTTTATTGAACGCAAAGAAATTGAAAAAAAGGGCGAAAACATTTCAGCCTGCATTTTACTTTTTGGCGCATTACAAGACGCACTTAATTTTGACGTTGAGCAAGGCTCAGAAATTTCAGACAACTTATTAGCGTTATACGACTATTGCCAGCGTACACTAACTAAAGCTAACTTAAATAACGACACAGCAGCAATTATGGAAGTTTCTAGCATAGTGAAAGAAATAAAAGAAGGGTGGGATAATATTCCTGCTAGCGAACGCTCTCCTGCAGTTTAATTTATTATGCCTTTAATTACTGACCAACAGCCAGCAGAGCAAATTAAACAATTGCTCTGCGAGCTTGAAACACTGGTAAATAACAACGATGCTGACGCAGCAGCTTTACAGCTTGAAGCGTTAAATACGTGTTTAAAAAGCTGGTGCGAAAGCGCTGAGCAGCCAAGTAGTGACGAGCTTATAACAACACAAGCGCATATTAATGCTATTTTAACTCAAGCTAATATCCATAAAGACGACTCGTTTAAAGCCTTGTTAAAGCATAAAAAGTCAGACAAAGCGATCAGCGCTTACAAAAGCACTTAAAAAGACAGTTAGCATAATAAGAAGTAAATTAAACGATGGTTTTATACTTTTCTTCTCTAAAGCGCAGCGCCTCTTAATATCTTTTTGTGAATAAATTATTTAAAGATCATTTTGCACAAAGAGAAAACAATGAGAGTAAATGAGGAGTAAATTAAACACATAATTGAGTGTCTTTTTTCTTCTCTAAAGCGCAGCGCCTCTTAGCCTCTTTTTGTGAATAAATTATTTAAAGATCATTTTTCACAAAGAGAAAACAATGAGAGTAAATGAGGAGTGAGTTAAACAAGTAATTTAGTGCCTTTTCTTCTCTAAAGCGCAGCGCCTCTTAATATCTTTTTGTGAATAAATTATTTAAAGATCATTTTGCACAAAGAGAAAACAATGAGAGTAAATGAGAAGTAAATTAAACACATAATTGAGTGTCTTTTTTCTTCTCTAAAGCGCAGCGCCCTCTTAACCTCTTTGTGAATATATTTACTTAAATCAAATATGCATAGCGAGGGAGGACGCGGGGAATGAGAAGTGAGTTAAACAAGTAATTTAGTGCCTTTTCTTCTCTAAAGCGCAGCGCCTCTTAGCCTTTTTGTGAGTAAATCACTTAAAGCTTTTTTGCACTGTTTTAATCTGTTTAACGCAAAAAGTGCGGTATTGTTGTGATTAAATAAAACCGCACTTATAAAACTAAAAACTGCCTTTTCGCAAGCTCAGTATTTGTCTTAGCCTAAAGCCCAGTATATTCCCTAAAGCCTAACCCTTAACTACTTAGACTTTCTAACTACGCCTGGCATATTATCTAACTGAGATTGAAGATAACTACTGGTTGAGTTTAAACCTGCTACTAATAAATCCATGCTGTTGTACTGCGCATAAAGGCGCGACTCTAACGACTGCATTTTACGTGCAAACGATACTCGTTCGTCATCAATCCCGCGAAGCTGACCTTCTTTACTCTCTATCCTGTTTTGAATTAAGCCATCAGACTTTGTATAAAAGTTCATTAACTCATCAAACGATTGGGCAAAGCCGCCTTCGTCTTTATTTTCACCAATAAAAAACTGCTGCACTAAATCAACATCATTTTTTACTTGCTCATCTAAGCGTTCGCTATCTAAGCTTAATTTACCATAGCGGTCGGCCTCAACACCTAACTGCGATAGCGACAAAGAGTTACCATCGCCTAAGTCAACACTGTTGGTAATTTCTTGCCTTAACTTTGACATAACACCACGTAGCAGAGAATCACCCGCCATTACGCCAGCACCATCTTCGCCAGATTTACCCAAGTTTTTACTTAGCTCTAACAGCTCGTTATAGCTTTTAATAAAGCTATCTAGCCCTGCTTTTATATTATTGTTATTTTCTTTAACGGTTAGCTTACTTAAGTCGTCGTCAACACCTTGTGCTTTTTTAGCCGTAATAGTCACGCCATCAATCACGTTTTTAAATTCGTTAGTGCTACTAGTTACTGTTACTGTGCCGTCAATAGTTATTGACGCATCAACAGCGGCAACCACTTCGCTCACATTTTTTATTCCTGCAGGTGCAGGGTCAAATGCTAAACGCGAAAGGCCTAGGGTATCGGTGTTGTTAGCATCGTCATCGGCCACTGCAATTTTAATTTGGTTTTCTACACCACTGGTTTGAGCCGAAAACACTAAGCGCTGGCCAGTATCATCTGTAATTATGGTGGCGTTAATGCTTTTGTTATCTTTACTGCTATTTATTGCATCGCGCACTTCGCTAAGCGTTGCAGTGTTTGATACTGCAATATCAAAGCTATTATCGCCCGAGCTTAACGTCATGGTGCCAGCGCCAACAGGGTTGGTGGCATCAAACGCACTCGACATTATTTTATGCTCAGTGGCTAAATTATTTACTTTTACTGAGTAGCCACCTGGTTGGGCGTCTTTATCTGAGCTAAGCGATATAAAATCATCATTACCCGATGTCGTACGTTTTTGATAGTTATCAACGTCGCCTAGTCCTGTCATCGACTGCTGTACCTTTTCAAGCGCGGCCTTTAATGCCCCCACCGCCGATATATCGGTAGTTAAGCTACCTTCTTTTCTATTTAAGCGCGCTTCAAATGGGGCTTTTTCGGCATTAACCAATGCACCCACAATTTCAGATACTTGTAAGCCTGAACCTAAGCCAGTAAACGAAATAGCCATGTTTATACCCCTTTACACTATTAAATAAAAAACAAAAAACTTAAAAAACGCAGCTGCTATTTAGTTATATACTTATATAGCTATACCGTTTGGTCAATTAATAAACCCGCAGTTTCAGACAACTTAGACACTAAACTTAACACTTCTTCCGAAGGGTATTGTTTAATTACATCGCCAGTGGCTTTATCGAGCACTTTAATTACATCGCGGCCTGAATCTTCATCAACTTTAAACTGCAAACTACGGTTCATTTCGCCCATAAAATCCTGCAATTGCTGCGCCACTTTTTCAAGCTGTTCACGCTCAAGCGATTGTTGCTGCTGCATAGCAGTGTCGGCACTACTTTGATACTGCTGTGCTTGTGAAGCACTTTTTTTAACATCGTCAATAGCGCCAGCAGTTAATACTGTACTGGCTTGCCCTGCTTTACTTTCGCTAGCTTGCCCAGTATTACTTGCCGTTACTAAAGCTTCTGCGCCTGAGGTAATTGTATTCATAACGCCTCCTAAATAGCTTTAAACATTGCATTGTACACTATTTATAAATTAGCTTAATTTAGCAAGTTAAACGACAAAAGGAGATGAACAAAGCCATCTCCTTTTTTAAATTACTAATACTGACTTTTGGTATTAGTTAGCTATTAACCTAGTAAGCTAAGTGCTGCTTGTGGCAACTGGTTTGCTTGCGAGAGTATTGACGTACCCGCTTGTTGCAATATTTGGTTCTTCGTCATTTGCGCTGTTTCAGTAGCGTAATCTGTATCCATAATACGACTACGTGATGCCGACGCATTTTCTTGAATATTCGCTAAGTTACTAATCGTTTGGCTAAAGCGATTTTGCGTGGCACCTAACTCGGCGCGTTCATTACCAATTTGCTGTAAAGCGGCATCAATCACATCTATTGCTGATTGTGAACCACCCGAAGTCGATATATCTAAATCCTCAATCGATGTTAAAGTTTTAGCGCCAACCGTTGCAGCACCAGCACCAGTGAGTGTACCTCCTGCAGTTAGTGATGCACTAGCATTTTTGATATCTATCGTTGCATTTGTATAATCCAAACGGCCGGTTACTGTAGAAGTTTCACTTACTGTAGTGCCAGTTGCTGCAGTCGTAGTTATACCACCAGTCACGGCACCTGCACCATCATAAGCAGAAACTGTACCGACAGCATTTGCATCAGTACCTCCTTCAGTAATCTTCATTGTTACGTCTATATTTTTACCATCTTTATTGGTAAATACCAATAAATCGCTATCAGGATCAACTGACGCTTTAATTCCTTGCTCTGCTAGTGCAGTTACTGTTGCTGCATCTATTGCATTAAATAATCTACTAACCTGAGCATCGTTATCCTCAGTTGCTAACATTGTTGCTGAAATCTCAACACCTGCAACATTTAAAGTAACAACATCGCCACCAGTTGTATCGGTTGAAAAGCCTCCAACTGCAACCTGCGTGGTACCACTAACACCAAACACACCATTAGTACCATTAACTTGACCTGCTAAATCAGCTGCGCTCATGCCAGTGGTTAATACAATATCTTTTGATTCAGTACCAACTTTCATTGTTAATGTGTCGTTAGCATCAAAAGCTTTTGGGGTTTTACTTGCACCTGAAAAACCTGATATAGCAGCAATCTCAATTTTTTTACCCGTTAAACCAATATCTTTAGCTGCTGATGAATTCAGGGTCACACCAATGGTTTGGTTACTGTCTGAACCTACTTGGAATTGCTGAGTACCGTAATCACCGTTTAATAACTTTTGACCACCATATGTGGTAGTATCGGCTATACGGGTTAGTTCGGTTTGTAATGCGGTTACTTCTTTTTGCAGTGCTTCACGGTCAGATGTAGAGTTAGAGCCGTTTGATGATTGCAGTGCTAAGTCACGCATACGCTGTAAAATATCGGTAGATGATTGTAATGCGCCTTCTGCGGTTTGCGTCATAGAAATACCATCGTTAGCGTTACGTTGCGCTACACCTAAACCACTAATTTGCGAAGTTAAACGTGTCCCGATTTGCATACCAGCCGCATCATCTTTAGCGCTGTTAATACGCATACCTGATGATAAACGTTCCATTGAAGTAGCTAAACCCTGACCAGATTTAGAAAGGTTACGCTGAGCGTTTAGTGAAGATACATTTGTATTTACTGATATAGCCATGATAAAACTCCTGATTACTTTCGTAATATTGCTTGTTTAATTTAACCAAGAGCTGTCACAAATGTATGCTCAGCTCCGTACTGATTAAGTTAACGGCAGAAGGTTAATTATCTTTAGGAGTATTTTAAAAAATAAATTAGCTCACTTATTAATAAAACATAACCAATTGTTTTTAATGATTTATTTAAATCTATTTTTTTGATGAAATTCAAAATAATATTTTTAGTTACTTTTTATTATCCAAAAAAAACGCACTTCAAAATTGTGAAGTGCGTTTTTATAAACTGTTATCGATAAGCCAAGTAATTAGCCACCTAACAAACTAATAGCGGCTTGTGGTATTTGGTTAGCTTGCGACAAGATTGACGTACCTGCTTGTTGCAATATTTGGTTTTTAGTCATAGCCGCTGTTTCAGTAGCGTAATCTGTATCCATAATACGACTACGTGATGCCGACGCATTTTCTTGAATATTCGCTAAGTTACTAATCGTTTGGCTAAAGCGATTTTGCGTGGCACCTAACTCGGCGCGTTCATTACCAATTTGCTGTAAAGCGGCATCAATCACATCTATTGCTGATTGTGAACCACCCGAAGTCGATATATCTAAATCCGCAATCGATGTTAAAGTTTTAGCGCCAACCGTTGCAGCACCAGCACCAGTGAGTGTACCTCCTGCAGTTAGTGATGCACTAGCATTTTTGATATCTATCGTTGAATTTGTATAATCCAAACGGCCGGTTACTGTAGAAGTTTCACTGACTGTAGCGCCAGTTGCTGCAGTCGTAATTACACCACCAGCCACGGCACCTGTACCATCATAAGCAGAAACTGTACCAGCAGCCCCACCTGCATCAGTACCTCCTTCTGCAATCTTCATTGTTACGTCTATATTTTTACCATCTTTATTGGTAAATACTAATAAATCGCCATCGGAATCAAGTGACGCTTCAATTCCTTGCTCTGCTAGTGCAGTTACTGTTGCTGCATCTATTGCATTAAATAATCTACTAACCTGAGCATCGTTATCCTCAGTTGCTAACATTGTTGCTGAAATCTCAACACCTGCAACATTTAAAGTAACAACATCGCCACCAGTTGTATCGGTTGAAAAGCCTCCAACTGCAACCTGCGTGGTACCACTAACACCAAACACACCATTAGTACCATTAACTTGACCTGCTAAATCAGCTGCGCTCATGCCAGTGGTTAATACAATATCTTTTGATTCAGTACCAACTTTCATTGTTAATGTGTCGGTAGGATCAAAATCTTTGGGGGTTTTACTTGCACCTGAAAAACCTGTTATAGCAGCAATCTCAATTTTTTTACCCGTTAAACCAATATCTTTAGCCGCTGATGAGTTCAAGGTCACACCAATGGTTTGGTTACTATCTGAACCTACTTGGAATTGCTGAGTGCCGTAATCACCGTTTAATAAATTTTGCCCACCAAAGGTGGTGGTATCGGCTATACGGGTTAGTTCGGCTTGTAATGCTGACACCTCTTTTTGCAGTGCTTCACGGTCAGATTTTGAGTTAGAACCGTTTGATGATTGCAGTGCTAAGTCACGCATACGCTGTAAAATATCGGTAGATGATTGTAATGCACCCTCAGCAGTTTGTGCCATTGAAATACCGTCGTTAGCATTTCGCTGCGCTACAGCTAAACCACTAATTTGTGAGGTTAAACGCGTTCCAATTTGCATACCAGCCGCATCATCTTTAGCGCTATTTATTCGCATGCCTGAGGCAAGACGCTCCATTGAAGTGGCTAAACCCTGACCTGATTTAGTTAAGTTACGTTGTGCGTTTAGTGACGACACATTAGTATTTACTGTTAATGCCATTTTACCATCTCCGAGTGTTTAACAGGATGTGGTTCAAAATGCTTTTGCAGGAACCACTATTAGATGCAGTTAATAAAGCAGGTTTTGTGCCAACTCACCTAACAAACTCAACGCATTGTTTTTAATGCAAAATATAAATATTAAACTGAGTTTTAGAGTAAAAGTGAGCTTTATAATGGAAGGTTAATAAATAGTGACATTTTTTTGCCGCTTGGTTTAGTGGTGATATTCGGGGACGATTACCGGGGTATGAGATGTTTTTTACTTTAGTGTGTTTGGTTCTCTAAAAACACAGCGCTCTCTTAGCCTTTTTGTGAATAAGTTATTTAAATATTATTTTGCACAAAGAGAAAACAATGAGGGGGAATGAGAAGCCAATTAAACAGGTTATTTAGTATCTTTTCCTTCTCTAAAGCGCAGCGCCATCTTAGCCTTTTTGTGAATAAAGCATTTAAATATTATTGCGCACAAAGAGAAAAAAATGAGGGTAAATGAGGAGTAACTTAAACACATAATTTATGTGTTTTTTCTTCTCTAAAGCGTAGCGCCCTCTTAGCCTTTTTGTGAATAAAGCATTTAAATATTACTGTGCACAAAGAGCAAACAATGAGGGTAAATGAGGAGTAACTTAAACACATAATTTATGTGTTTTTTCTTCTCTAAAGCGTAGCGCCCTCATAACCTCTTTGTAAATAAATTTACTAAACCCGTTTGCACAAAGAACAGTAAATTTCAGATAGTCGAAAACCAAAAAGCGCGGTATAAAACCGCGCCTCCATCAACAAAAACGCCTAGCTTGGCTTGTTTTTGCCTAAAACCTGATACCTGACACCTCAAACCTGCTCTTTCACACCGTGCTTGGTTAATTTTTGCCTAAAACCTGACACCTAAAACCTGCTCTTGACCTTTAAATATAATCAAATAACGAAAGTTTAGCTAAGCGGCCAAAGGTGGCTTGCGATGCTTGGAGTGCGGTTTCTTGCTGAGTGAGTTCGCTAATTGCAGCAGCCATATCTACTTCAAGCAGGCTTGAACGATTACTTTGGTTTTGAATGTCTAGCGCAGAGTTAGAGTCGGTTACTCTTTCTAGCACATTCATCCGCCCACCTAAACTCGCTTGGGTAAACACAACTTGTTCGCTGGCATTTTGTAACTGCGTTACACCATCGTTAAGTGCTTGCTGAAAATCGTCCCCCGTAAGCGTGCCATTATTTAAGCCTGTAATTAAACCTTGTAGCGTATTAAGTACGTTTTCTTTATGAGGTGGCTCGAGACTAAAATCAAGCTGCCCAGGTGCAGCGCCGCTTAGCTGAATTTTCATGCCCGCAAATTCAATTGGCTCGCCTGCTTGTACCGCCCCGGTAACAGGTGGGTTTAATGGGTTACCTGCGCGCTGAATTTCATATTGCTGCGGATCGCCTGGGTTAGTTCCCGCAGAAACCACTATATTAAAGGTATTTGCCGAAGGTGCGGCAGTGGGATCAGCATTATATTGCTCTTTATGAAACTGATCGAACACTCCTTGTTTATCTACATACACACTACCCGCTGTAATGTTATTTGGGGGTGTTAATGTAGGAATACTGCCGGTATTTGACGCCACATTTAGCCGTGCATTGGTTTTTTCAAAGGTGTCGTAGCCGTTGTCGCTAGATTTAATCGACACACCTTCGGCAATAGTAATTTTATGCTGACCTTGATCGCCTTGGTAATTGTATGTGCCGCTGGCAGCATCAAACTGATACGGTTGCGTGTTGTCTTGGTAGCCTGAAAATATGTACTTACCATCTTCTGAACGGGTGTTCATTAAATTAGCTAACGTTTTTTGTATTTCGCTTAGCTCCGACGCTAACGACTTTAAGTCGTCTTTACTGTATGCGCCATTACCTGCTTTTAAGGCAATATCTTTAGCCGCTTGAATACTTTCGTTAATACCTTGCAGTACGCTTTCTTCGGTTTTGAGTCGGCCATTGAGCTGGTTAATATTTTTTGTATATTGCTCATTGCTTTGTATTTTATTGGTATACAGCATAGCTTGCGATATGTCGGCAGGCGCTTCTGAGGTAGATAAATACTTTTGCCTAGTATTTACTCGCTCTTGTGCGTTTGCTACGCCATTTTGATTTTGTAATATTTTATTAATGCTGTTTTGATACATTAAGTTATTTGATAAACGCATAATTACCTCGTGGCACTAAGTAAAGTGTCAAAAATAGAACGTGCAGCAGAAAGCACCTGAGCTGAAGCCGCATAAGATTGTTGAAAGCGCAGTAAATTGGCCGCTTCTTCGTCAAGGTTTACCCCAGATAAGGACTCGTACCAAGCCTCTGACTGCTGTGCGAGTGCGTCGAATGCTGCGCCGTTTGTTTTAGCTTGGCCTGTTACCACGCCAATGTCGGTTACTAATCCGGCATACGCTTGGTTAAACGTTTTATGGTTATCGGCATCTGAGCTTGAAACAACATTTTGGCGCACCAAGTCACCGTTTTGTAACTCGGCTAACTTTAAGCCATTGCGGTTATCGTCAAAGCCGCCTTTGTTAAACTCTAACGTAAAGCTATCGCCTGTGGCTGGCGAGCCTTCAATATCAAAGTCAAAACCATAACCGTCATAAGGAGCACCAAGGCCAGCCAAAACATTTTTGCCTGGTGGTGCAATAGTAATTGGCACATTAGCGCCGTTTCCATCGCTAATTAAGTAATCATTTGTACCCGCTGCTTTAACAATGGTTATATCTCCATTAGCGAGTGCAGGAGGAGTGGTAGTTGTAAAGCCACCAGCGGTAACACTACTCACACTGCCAGCAGAAATAGCGCCGCTACCGGTGTTATTTATGTAATCGGCGGTGCGTATTGGCGATGCTAACGCTAGGTCTTCACCGCGCCCAGTGGCGAGGGTAATATTTGCTGCGGCTTCTGAATTGAGCTTAATTTGAAATTTATCGCCTTCATTACCTGCACCAGCCATAGTTAACTGCAAACCAAATAAATCAACACCTGGGTTATTTGCCGAGTTAATTTCACCGCCTACAAATGTTGCTGTTGTAGCGGCGCCTAATGGCTCGCCTTTATTATCTACTGGCTGAATACTCACTTCGTTTGGGTTTGCGGTATAAGTCACAATAAAATCACTGGCTGGTAAATTACTACCTTTACCGGGTTCTACTGTTGCACTAACACCCGCACCGCCGGTGTTAGCTTGATAGGCAAACCCTTTTGCCGTAGGTATATTGAATATATCGCCGCCCAATTTACCGTTAGCATCCATTCCCAAACGGTTTTGCTGGTTAAATGCATCTGCTAACGCTAAACCCATTTGGCCTATTTGATTTTGCGCAGGTACTAAAATATCGTCTCTGAAGGCAAGTAAACCACCTATTTTGCCTTTTAATTTACTGGCATCAACTTCAAGCGGCACAGCTTTGCCGCCATTTACATCTAAGCGCAGTTCTTTAAAGTTTGGATCCGGGTCGCCGCGCATCGAAAACAAGTTAAACGAGCCGTTTTGCATTACAACGGCTTCACCGCTGCCCATAAAAACGAGCTTTTCACCATTAGGGCCGTCAAGCGTTTCAATGTCGATTAACTCTGATAAATCGCGAATCGCTTTATCGCGCTCGTTATATGTGCCGCTTGCAGCTGATGCGTTGTTAGTACCATTAACACCAGCAATTTGTTGGTTTAACGATCCTATTTTTTGAATTAAGGTATTGGCTTCATCGGAGAATATTTCGAGCTGTTCATTTACAACATTTTTTTGATCCAGCACTATTCCCGACAACCTATCCATTTGGCTTATTAAGCTATCGGCGTTAGTCATTACTAACGAACGTGCAACCGTTGACGATGGCTGATTAAGCGCTTCTTGCACGTTATTAAATAACGAGTTTATACCTGTTGATAAGCTATTCGCTTCTTGCGAAAATAACGTATCGACCCGGTTTGCTTCACTTACAAACTGATCAAAAAACGTTTTATTTGAGGTGTCTCGGTTTAATTGTTTTTGTGCAAATTCATTAAGTAACCTGTAGGTATTACCTTTGCCAACTTGATTGCCGATCATGGTGCCATGCTCTGTACGCTCGCGCACATACCCGTCGGTATTTACATTGGCAATATTTTTACTGGTTGTTTGCAACAGATCAGTGTTTGCTCTTATTCCTGAATTAGCAATGTTTAATAAATTAAACGACATGTTACTTTACTCCTTGGCGGATCACGTTTGTTGCAATATTTTTTAGCTCGCTACTGTTAAGTACGCGCTTTATTTTATCCGCATAATTTGGGTCTGTTGCATAACCGGCTTGTTGTAATGAGTCTAAAAACGCTGCCGGTTTGCCGGTATTTTGTAATGCTTGTTGATAGCGTGGGTTTTGAGTTAAAAAATCAACAAAGTCGTTTACGCTGTCTTTTATTGAGTCGTAAGCTCTAAAACTGGCTTGTTTTTTAACTGCAGCACCTTGTTCAAACTCTAAGGTTACTTTGTTGGCTTTTTCGCCCTGCCAGCTTTTATCTGACTTAATATTAAATAAGTTATTTGAGCTGTTACCGTCGCTTTTATTAATAATATGCTTACCCCAACCGGTTTCAAGTGCTGCTTGAGCCACCATAACGGCTGGGTTTAAACCAATTTTTTTAGCCGCTGTTTTAGCATGCTCCCATACCGAACTTACAAACTCTTCGGCCGTTTCAAAGTTTGGCTTAGCTACTTCTGGCTTTTCGGTATTCATAGCGTTTTTATCTACAGGCTCGGTTACGGCTTTTTTACGCTGTTGCTGCGGCAACTCTATGCCAGCACGCTGATCGCTTAAAAGATCGTTACTGGTTCTGAGTACTGAAGCTGGGGTGTAATTTTTTGCCGTAGGAGAAAGTTGCTGCACTATTAAGTCGGCAAGCCCTAATGAGCCATTAGACGAGAGCTCTGATGAAAGTTGCTGATCGTGCATTTCTTCAAAAAACTTTACGCTACTTGAATTTAATGGGCTTTCTTTGTCTTCGAAGGCTTCGCTGGCTTTGCGCATGCTTTTAAGCAGCATTTGCGTAAATATGGCTTCAAATTGTGCCGCTGCTTTTTTGAGAGCCGCTTTTGAGGCATCACTAGACGCGTCGCCACTGTTTAGGGCGTCTTTACGCAAAGCGTTTAAGTTACCTAAATCAAAAAAGTTTTGCTTATCGAGGTGATTTGTTTCCATCAGCTTTTTGACACAATAATGAATAATGTATAAAGCAATGCAAAAATTGAGCCAGAGGGGAAGGTGTTAAGCAAGATGCCATCGGTTACCAGCTTTTAAAACTGACCACCGATAGCATTACGTTGTTTTAAATTACAACTAGCTGGCCGTTTATTGCGCCGGCTTCTTTTAGGGCTTCTAGTATTGCCATTAAATCGCCAGGTGCGGCGCCTACTTCGTTTATAGCGCGTACTAGGTCATCTAGGCTCACTCCGGGGTTAAATACAAATGCCCGTGAGTCGTCTTGTTTTATATCTATAATACTTTGCTGGGTAACAACGGTATCGCCATCGCTAAAAGCATTAGGCTGCGATACGTTTAGCTGCTCTGCAATCGTTACTGTTAAGCCACCGTGAGTAATAGCAGCTGGTTGCAGCTTTACATTTTTACCAATAACAATAGTACCGGTACGCGAGTTAACGATAATTTTTGCCGCTGTATCTGCTGGGGTAAACTCTAGGTTTTCGAGCGTTGATAAGTAAGACACGCGCTGCGAGGCGTCTCTTGGGGCAATAACTCTAATAGACGCTGCATCGAGTGCTTGGGCGCTATTTGGGCCTACTAAATCGTTTATGGTTTTTTCTAATCGCTTGGCGGTAGTAAAGTCTGGGCGATTTAAGTTAAAAGTAATATAGTCGTTTTGCATAAATGGGCTTTTAACTGCACGCTCAACGGTTGCGCCATTTGGAATACGCCCCACTGTTGGCGTGTTTATAACGACTTTACTGCCATCAAGCCCTTCTGCGCCTAAACCACCTACAATTAAACTACCTTGACCAATAGCGTATACGTTGCCGTCGACCCCTTTTAAAAAGGTTTGTAGTAAAGTACCACCACGTAAACTACCTGCACTACCAATAGATGATACGGTAATATCTATAGTTTGCCCGGGCTTTCTAAAAGGCGGTAGCTCAGCATGCACTGCAACCGCAGCCACGTTTTTAATTTTTGGTTTTAAGCTTGCCGGTAGCGTAATGCCAAAGCTGTTTAACATGCCTTTAAAGCTTTGCTCGGTAAATCGGCTTTGCTTCTCGCCCGTACCAGGTAAGCCAACAACTAGGCCATAGCCTACTAATTGGTTTGAGCGTACGCCCTCAACCATAGACACATCTTTAATGCGCTCGGCCATGGCAGGAAGTTGCCAGCCAAGTAACACCATTAAACAAAGAACTTTAAATACATTCATAATGAATGTCCTCTAAAAAGGAAAAAGTGAGCTACTAAAAAAGCGTGTTAGCCAACCGGCACTTTGCGCTTCTTGAGTTTGCCCTTTGCCCGAATATTGAATTCGTGCATTAGCAATTCTATTTGACTGTACGGTATTGTCTGCAGTTACATCTTCTGGCCTTACTAATCCCTCTAAACGAATAAATTCTTCGCCCGAGTTTAACGTTAGCCATTTTTCGCCGCGAATAACTAAATTACCATTAGGTAAAACACGCATTACGTTTACCGATATATCACCGGCTAAACTATTTGACTGATTTGATTTTGAGTCGCCTTTAAATGACGCGTCGCTGCCAATACCAAATTGAATGCTGTCGCCGCCAATATTTACCGGTAATCCGCCTAAACCAATAACGGGGTCGAGTTTTGCGTCTGACTGCTTATCGGTTTCTGTTTTTGCCGCTTTAGAGGCTTGCGTAGACTCTTGCAATTTAACCGTAATTATATCGCCGGTACGCAGTGCTTTTTTATCGGCGTATAAGTCGTTCGATAAATACGTATTAAACAGTGAGCCATTAGCAACTGCCGGTTCAACATTGGGTTCTGGGTACATGGGTGCATAGTAAGGATCGTCTTGTACTACGTCACTATTTTGTGTAGACACACAGCCACTTAACAATAAAGTACCCGCTGCAAATAATATAATATTGCGCATAATAACCTCTAAAATATTATAATTGCTGATTGATGTAGCTCATCATTTCATCAACTGCCGAAATTACTTTTGAGTTCATTTCGTAAACACGTTGGGTTTCTATTAGGTTTACCAACTCTTCGGTTACGTTTACGTTTGACGTTTCTAGTGAGCCTTGAATAATAGTGCCTAGCCCATCAACCCCAGGGTTACCCTGCACCGGCGCGCCACTTACCGCAGTTTCGGTGTAAAGGTTTTGCCCTATAGGCTCAAGGCCCGACGGATTAATAAAGTCACTAATGGTAATTTGTCCAATAACCACGTTATCGGCCTGCCCTGCAACTCGTACAGACACTTCACCGTCTTGCGATACAGTTATTGATTGCGCGTCGTCGGGTACGTTCATTTCAGGCTGAACTACATAACCGGCACCCGAGGTTACAACTCGCCCTTCGCCATCGGTAGTAAATTGACCATTGCGCGAATAAGCAATATTGCCATCTGGCTGCAACACCTCAAAAAACCCCGGACCTGATATCATCCAATCTAGTGAGTTTTCAGTGGTTAGCATATTACCTTGCGAAAAGTTTTTTTGGTTGGCTACCACTTTGGCACCAGCACCTAGCATTAAACCTGATGGCATTTCGGTATCTTGCGATGAGCGACCGCCTGGCTGATTAATGTTTTGGTAAAGTAAATCTTCAAAAACGGCGCGGCTTTTTTTATAACCAACCGTACTGGCGTTGGCTAAGTTATTTGAAATAACCGAAATGTCGGTTTGTTGGGCGTCAAGCCCTGTTTTACTGATCCACAATGCTGGATTCATAATCGTGTCCTCATTTTAAAGTTAAACTATGCGCAACAGCTGATCTTGCGATTGATCTATTTCTTCTGCTGTTTTCATTAGCTTTACTTGTAATTCAAATTGGCGTTGATGGCTGATCATATCGACCATTTCGTGTACCGGATTAACGTTCGACATTTCTAATGCGCCGCTTATCACTTGTACGTTAGCTGAGGTTTCAACCGTTTGATTTGGTTTTGGTCTAAATAAACCATCGTTACCTTTTTCAAGTGTTGAGTTATCTGCCTCAACCACTTTTAAACGATCAACCTCTTCTAAAAAGTTAGCCGGCGCGCCTTGTGGGCGTACTTGTATGGCACCGTCTTTACTAAATTCTATTTTTTCAATCGGGACTGGCAAAATAATAGGGCCGCCTTCGCCAATTACTTGACGACCACCGCTGGTGACTAACATGCCTTCGGCGGTAATGTTAAGCGTACCTACTTTTGTATAAGCTTCGTTGCCGGAGGCGTCTTGTACACTTAGCCAGGCATTATCGCTCATGGCAATGTCGAGCTCGCGACCGGTTTGCTGTATGCCACCCGATGTCATGTTTGAACCTGGGCGCTCTTCCATAGAAAACACCCGCGATGGCAAACCTTCACCAAATGCTTGCATTGATCGAGCTTGGGCAAAGTCGGCTTTAAAACCTGTGGTATTTGCGTTCGCCAAATTATTGGCTTTAAGGGCAAGCCCCATTAAGCTTTGCTTAGCGCCAGACGCGGCAATGTAGACCATTTTATCCATAACATCGACTCACTTAAAAATCTCTGTAAGAACAAATGCAATATATGCGCCAGATTAAATTTAATACTAAAAACTGTTATTTTGAAGGAGTGTAAATACGCATAAGAAAACAATAAAAAGAAGGGAAATATGCTTTTTCGTACTTAGTGTGCGGCGGCAAGCTAGTTGCCCAAAATAAAAAGGCTGCAATTAAGCAGCCTTGAATATTCAAATTAATAAATTGTGCTTTATCTAATTTGTAGAATACTTTGCTGAATTGTTGAGTTAACTTCCAGCGCTCGCGAGTTTGCTTGGAAATTACGCTGTGCGCTAATTAAATCAACTAGTTCGTTAGTTAAGTTTACGTTTGATTGCTCAAGCGCTGATGAGTTGATATTACCTAACGTGCCAGAGCCTGGTTCACCGGCAATAGGCTCGCCTGACGCTATACTCGCTTTCCAACCTGTGCTGCCCACTTGTTGTAAACCTTGTGAGTTTGAAAAACGTACCATAGCCACTTGGCCTAAAAATGTAGAGTCGCCATTACTGTACGAAGCCACAACTTTACCATCGGCACCAATATCAATACCCGCTAAACGGCCAACCGTTGCACCGTCTTGCTCAAGTGCTTTTACTTCAAAGCGACTTGCGTATTGAGTAGGTATTTTATTAGCTGTACCGGTTTCATCACGCCAGTTAATTTCAACAGGCGCTGGGAAGGTAGCGCCATTGGTTAATAAATCAGAAAGCCCCGCTGTGCCACCGCCTCCAGCAGTTATAGACAATGGATTAAAAGTGTTACTTAAGTTTGCTGTTTCTGTACCATTAATAATTGTACTTTCCGGTAAACCACTTGAGTCAAACTTAAAAGTAGTCATTGGGCTGTACGGAGCTGCTGTTTGCTCAACACCATCGGCACCAAAAGATTTACCATCAAGTGTTGAATGCACGTTCCATTGGTTTTCATTACCGGGTACTGCAGGGTCGCTTTTTACAAAAAACAGCTGCAATACATGTGGCTCACCGAGTGAGTCATACACGGTTGTTGAGGTTGATGAATTATAAGTTGCACTTTCGGTAGGGTTAAACGCAATTGTAGGTGCAATTGATCGTGAGTCTAAATTAAACGAGCTATACACGCTTGAAGTAGCACGCGGCGATCCTGACGAGTCAGGTATTTGTAAAGCCGATGAAGTACTTAAACTCACTGATGTAGTATCACCTGTTGAAGGGTCAACCGGAAAACCTTGTAAAAAGCTGCCATTTGCATCTACCACAAAGTTGTCTTTGTTTAACTTAAATGCGCCGGCACGTGTGTAGGTAAAATCTTGCGCGCCTAGGTCTTGGCTAGTTGCAAAGTAACCTTCACCGGTAATCGCTAAATCTAACGAGTTATTGGTAAACTGTAATGATCCTTGGTGAAATTGTTGTGCAACCATAGTCGTTTGCACGCCGTCACCATTTTTTGTTTTACCCGAACTAAATACCGACGATGCATACACGTCAGCAAATTCTGCGCGCGACTCTTTAAAACCCGTAGTATTTACGTTGGCTATATTATTTGCCGTAACGTTTAAATCTTTTTGTGCGGCAGCAAGGCCGGATAATGCAATATTGAAGCTCATAATTGACCTCTAAACTATTTAATTTTTAGCCCGCTGGCTAATGAATCTTTTACGCGATTTCTGCAACATCAGTCAGCCTAACCGCACCTTCTTTAGTGTTAATAATGATGCCATTTGCACCATTAATATTAACACTCTCAATATTTTTAAAGGTAGCAATTGGCAGGCTCGAAAACTCACCATTAGTACTCCCTTCGGCTTTAATTTTATATTCACCAGGGGGTAGACGCTCACCAGCTTCATTTTTACCATCCCATGCAAAACGCACTGCACCTGCTGGTTGCGAGCCTAAATCTATAGTTCTAACTAACTGCCCAGACTCATCTTCAATTCTAAGCTTTAAGCTTTCAACTGGCTTTTCGGCAACAACTGAGCCTCGTGCATCACCTGCTTCATTTAAATCTAACGTGTCAGACTCTAAAAGCGCCTGCTTACCTACTAATGTAGATGCTTGCAAAGCTGAGTTTGATGTCATTGATGCAGCTAAAGCTTCAAAGTTAGAGTTTAAATTTGAAATTCCCTCAGCCATAGTAAAGCTAGTCATTTGCGCAATCATCTGATCGTTATCAGCCGGTTTACTCGGATCTTGAAACGACAGTTGCTGCGTTAGTAATGAGAAAAAATCTTCTTGGGTTAACGCATCACTCTTGTCTTTACTGGCTGCTTGTTTTTCTTGCCACCGTAAAGAGTCTAAATAGGATGAAGATGTACTAATATCGTTACTCATAACCTACCCTCTGTTACCGCTGGCCTAGCAGCAGTGTTTTACTTAACATTTGCTTTGCTGCATCGGCAACTTGCACATTTGTTTGATACGAACGAGAGGCAGAAATCATGTTTGCCATCTCCTCAACAACATTAACGTTGGGTTTATAGATATAGCCATTTTCATCCGCACTTGGATGGTTTGGGTTATATTCGATTTGTAATGGTTTGTTGCTCTCAACAATGCCTAATACTTTAACGCCAACAGCGGAGCCCTGTGGATTACTTGCTGATGCTGAAGCTTTAGTAAGCTCAGCAGCAAATACAGGTTGTCGCGCTCGGTAAGTTTTATCCTGAGAAGAACTAATAGTATTCGCATTAGAAATATTACTTGCGGTGGTGTTTAAACGCACATTTTGTGCGCTCATACCAGAACCAGCAATATCAAAAACATTATATAAACTCATAATTATTATCCTTGGCTACCGAGTGCATTTTTCAGACCTTTAAAACTGCCGCTTAAAAATTGCAAGCTGGCCTGATACTCCATAGCATTCTGTGCATACAAGTTTCGTTCCACCTGTATATCAACTGAGTTGCCATCACCTGTATCTGGTTGATTTGCATTACGAAACATTTCTGAACCACCAACTTCTTTACTACCACCGGCAATGTGTTTACTGTTGGTTCTAACCATACTATTGCCGCCTTGTTGGTGTGACTTTGCCGTTTTTAGTGCAGAGGCAAAGTCTATATCTTTTGCTTTATAGCCCGGCGTATCAGCATTAGCGATATTGGTAGCGAGCATTTCGGCTCTTTGAGAACGGATCAACATAGCGTGCGGGTGCACACCAAGCGCTTTATCAAAACTGATAGCCATAACCATCTCCAAAAAATTGACTTAGCTTGAACAAAGCAAGAAATAAGCCATTTAACTAATTTTTGTTTAAAGTTATTTACTAAACTGATTAAACATAGCTATTTAAAGTGCGGGTTTTAGGTATTTAAAGTGCGGGTTTTAGGGAGATTTTAAGGCAATAAGTAAATTGATATGAGCCAATACAGTTATTGTGAACTACCCACCGACGCCACTACGTGTCGATCAATGGGCTTCTACAGTCTAGCTTATGAATGCTAGGCTGCTTCTTTTTTTCTCAGATCCAACAGCAAACTTCGATAGCTCAAAGACTTTCGTTTTAATGGCTGCTTTCCGCTGAGAAGTGGGATTAACCCTTGCGACGATTCCAGCCGCTATTAAGTCTAACTCACCTGTGTTCGCTATGCTTTTAGCCGCTGAAAGGTCCCGATTTTGATGCACTCCGCAAGCCACACAAATGAAATATCTATCGTTCAATGTTAAAACATGGTGCTGGCCGCATTCTGCGCAAATCCCAGTCGATTTTTCAAATCGACCAATTTCATGATAGAGCTTGCCTTCAAGCTCAGCCTTGTATTTTGAAAGCTGAGTTATCAGAGCCATCACATTGTCAGCTACCATACTGCCATTGAATTTTTGCATCGCTTTTACGTTCACCGTTACACAAAGGAATATCA